>JAAZBL010000025.1 GCA_012513825.1 Limnobacter sp.
ATCGCGATCCCCAGCTGGTTGAGCACGACCATGGCCGCCATGGCCACGATGACGAGCGTGGCCGTGCGCGTCGCGACCGTCGCGACGGTCTCGATGCGCCGTCGCTCGTCGATCCCGCCGCTACGCGCGCTCAGCGAGCGGAAGAACCGGTCGAGCAGCCTGCGGAGCAGGCGGTCGAAGATCGCGGCAAGCGCGATGAACACGAGGATCCGCAGCGCGGTGCGGAACTCGTCCGAATATGGATCCATCCAGTCGCCGATCGACAGCATGAACTCCTGCATTGGCCTGTATCCCCTGGTCTGCTGTTCGACGCTTCGATGCATTGCGCGACGCGCCGGCGCGGCGCAATTCGCACGCGGCACGGCGAACGTGCCTGCTACGGTGCCCCGAGGGCATGCGGTTGCTGCTGGAGCCGTCCGCGGAAAGAGCGCGGAGGACCGGCGTACACGAGACTCCAGAGGGTCTCACGCGACCCGGACTGCAACGAAACGCCGGGCCGGCTGGGCGGCACACACGAGCGCAGGGCCCACGGCCCTGTCGAATCGCGGCGATTATACTCGCCGCGCCGGCAAGCTCGGACCCGATGCGGTCATCCCGGGGCGCTCCGCTGTTCGTCGAAACCGCACCCGCCGCGCGAACGGGCCGGGGCCCGCAAACAGGCCGGCGCCCGCAAACAGATTGGCGCCCGCGACCGGGACCGGTGTCCGCGACAGGCGTCGACGGACCGGGACCGGCGTCCGCGACTAGAGTCCCGCCTCCAAACTGCGCCTCTCGTTACCCGCCCGGGTTGACAGCCGAGCGCCGGCAGGAAATAGTACGACCGTTCGTATTTTCTCTCCGAAAACGGAATCGCCTGCATGCGCAAGGGTGAGCAGACCAGGGCGTCGATCGTCGCAGCCGCGCTCGAGCTGGCGTCGCGGGCCGGGCTCGAAGGCCTGACCATCGGAGCGCTGGCCGAACGCATGCAGATGTCCAAGAGCGGCGTCTTCGCGCACTTCGGTTCGCGCGAAGACTTGCAGATCGCCGTACTGAAGGAATACGAGCGGCGCTTCGTCGAGCGCGTGCTGGTCCCGGGCCTGCAGGCGCCGCGCGGGCTGCGCCGGCTGCGCGCAATCTTCGCCTGCTGGGTCGAACTGACCGCGGCCGAGGCGGCCAGCGGCTGCCTGTGGATCTCCGGCGCCACCGAGTACGACGACCGACCCGGCGCCGTCCGCGACGAACTGGTCGGCATGATCCGCTCGTGGCAACGCGAGCTGCAGCGCGCGATCCGGCAGGCCGTCGAAGCGCGCGAACTGCCGGCCGATCTCGATGTCGAGGAACTCGTCTTCCAGCTTTACGGCGTGATCCTCGTCCTGCACCACGACGGCCGCCTGCTGCGCAGCGCCGACGCCGTGCCTCGTGCGCGGCGCAGCTTCGAACGCCTGCTGGCCAGCCATCGGGCTTCGGCCCGGGCCGCCTGAGCGGCTGACGGCGCCGTTTCTCCAGCCCCGAACATTCGATCCTCCATCGATCCATCGATCGCCATCGCCCTGCAAGGAGACCTCCGATGCCTGAATACACCCCGCCGATCCGCGACATGCAGTTCGTGCTGCACGAGCTGCTCGACGTCGAGTCGAAACTCGCCGAACTGCCGCCCTACGCCGAGCACGGCCGCGAACTGTTCGACCAGGTGCTGGAGGAGGGTGGCCGATTCTGCGCCGAAGTGCTGTTTCCGCTCAATCGCACGGGCGACGAGGAAGGCTGCCACTACGAAGGCGATGGCGTCGTGCGCACCCCGGCCGGATTCAAGGACGCCTGGGACCGGTTCCGCGAGGCCGGCTGGCCGACGCTGACCTGCGATCCCGAATACGGCGGCCAGGGCTTGCCTTACGCGGTCGGAATGGCGTTCCAGGAAATGCTGAACTCGGCCAACCAGGCCTGGGCCATGTACCCTGGCCTGACCCACGGCGCCTACAACTGCCTGCTCGCGCACGGCACGCCGGAGCAGAAGGCGCTGTACCTGCCGAAGCTGGTGTCCGGCCAGTGGACCGGCACGATGTGCCTGACCGAGGCCCATTGCGGCACCGACCTCGGCCTGCTGCGCACGAAGGCCGAGCCGCAGGACGACGGCAGCTACCGGATCACCGGCACCAAGATCTTCATCTCCTCGGGCGAGCACGACCTGGCCGAGAACATCGTCCACCTGGTGCTGGCGCGGCTGCCCGATGCGCCGCAAGGCACGAAGGGGATCTCGCTGTTCGTCGTGCCCAAGTTCGTGCCCGACGCCGCCGGCGAGCCGGGCGAGCGCAATACGGTCCGCTGTGCGCGGATCGAGGAGAAGATGGGCATCCACGGCAACGCGACCTGCGTGATCGACCTCGACGGCGCCCGCGGCTGGCTGGTCGGCGAGGCGAACAAGGGACTGGCGGCGATGTTCGTGATGATGAATTCGGCGCGCATCGGGGTCGGGCTGCAGACGCTCGGCCTGATGGAGACCGCCTACCAGAACTCGCTGGCCTATGCGAAGGAGCGCCTGCAGATGCGCTCGCTGTCGGGGCCGAAGGCGCCCGACAAGCCCGCCGACCCGATCATCGTGCACCCCGACGTGCGCCGGATGCTGCTGACGCAGAAGGCGTGGACCGAAGGCTCGCGCGCGTTCGCGC
Source organism: Limnobacter sp. (assembly GCA_012513825.1). Taxonomy (GTDB): domain Bacteria; phylum Pseudomonadota; class Gammaproteobacteria; order Burkholderiales; family Burkholderiaceae_E; genus Zeimonas. Next base: position 2,643 of record JAAZBL010000025.1, read on the forward strand.
TCTGGCTTGCGCTGCAGTCCGACGTCGCCCACGGCCACCCAGACGAGCAGGCGCGCAAGGACGCCGAGGAGATGCTTGCCCTGCTGACGCCGGTAGTGAAAGCGTTTCTCACCGACAACGGCTTTGCCTCGACGGTGCTCGCCCAGCAGGTGTTCGGCGGGCACGGTTACATCCGCGAGTGGGGGATGGAGCAATACGTGCGCGACGCGCGGATCAACATGATCTACGAAGGCACGAACGCGATCCAGTCGCTCGACCTGCTCGGCCGCAAGGTGCTTGGCGACAGCGGCGCGAAGCTGCGCAAGTTCGGCAAGCTGGTCGCCGAGTTCGTCGAAGCCGAGGGCACGAACGAGGACATGGCCGAGTTCGTGAACCCGCTGGCCGATCTCGGGCAGAAGGTCGAGAAGCTGACGATGGAGATCGGGATGAAGGCCTTCCAGAATCCCGACGAGGCCGGAGCGGCGGCAGTCGATTATTTGCGCATCATCGGCCATCTGGTGCTCGGCTACTTCTGGGCGCGGATGGCGAAGATCGCGCTCGAACGGCAGGATTCCGACGATCCGCTGTACCGCTCGAAGCTGGCGACGGCCCGTTTCTACTTCGCGAAGCTGATGCCCGAGACGGCTGCGCTGATCCGCAGCGCGCGCGCCGGCGCGAAACCGCTGATGGACGTCGAAGTCGACCTGTTCTGAAGCACCCGCAACCACGAGGCAATCCCAGTGAGCAAGTTCATTGTCAGGAAGGCGGCGGTGCTCGGCGCCGGCGTCATGGGCGCGCAGATCGCCGCGCACCTGGTCAACGCGAAGGTCGAGACCGTCCTGTTCGACCTGCCCGCCAACGAAGGCGCCCGCAGCGGCATCGCGATCCGCGCGATCGAAGGGCTGAAGAAGCTGAACCCGGCGCCGCTCGGGCATCCGGGGCTGGCCGCGCATATCCGTCCGGCGAACTACGATGACGATCTCGAACGGCTGCGCGACTGCGACCTGGTGATCGAGGCGATTGCCGAGCGGCTCGACTGGAAACACGAGCTGTACCGCAAGGTTGCGCCCTTCGTCGCGCCGCACGCGATCCTGGCGAGCAACACCTCGGGCCTGTCGATCGGCCGGCTGGCCGAGGGCGTCGACGAGGCGCTGCGAGCGCGCTTCTGCGGCGTGCACTTCTTCAACCCGCCGCGCTACCTGCCGCTCGTCGAGCTGATCGCGGCGCCGGCCACCGAGCCCGAAGTGCTCGACCGCCTCGAAACCTTCCTGACCAGCACGCTGGGCAAGCACTGCATCCGCGCCAGGGACACGCCGAATTTCATCGCCAACCGGGTCGGCATCTGGGGAATCCTCGCAACGGTGCGCGAAGCCGAACGTTTCGGCCTGGGCTTCGATGTCGTCGACGACCTGACCGGAACGAGGCTCGGTCGCGCAAAATCGGGCACCTTCCGCACGGCCGACATCGTCGGCCTGGATACGGTCGGGCACGTGATGAAGACGATGCAGGAAAACCTGCGCGACGACCCGTTCCATCCGCTCTACGAAACGCCGGCCGTCTTCGCCACGCTGATCGGCCGGGGGGCGCTCGGCCAGAAGACCGGCGCCGGCTTCTATCGCAAGGACGGCAAGACGATCCAGCGCTTCGACCCGGTCAGCGACAGCTACGTGCCGTCGGGGGCGAAGGCCGACGAGACGGTCGCGCGCATCCTGAAGAAGAAGACCTGGGCCGAGCGGCTCGCACTGCTGCGCGACTCGAAGAACCCGCAGGCGCAGTTCGTCTGGGCCCTGCTCCGCGACAACTTCCATTACGCGGCCTGCAAGCTCGGCGAGATCGCCGACAACGCGCGCGACCTCGACCTGGCCATGCGCTTCGGCTTCGGCGTCAGCGAAGGGCCGTTCGAGATCTGGCAGCAGGCAGGCTGGGAACAGGTCGCCTCCTGGGTGCGCGACGACATCGACCAGGGGCTGGCGCTGTCGAAGGAGCCGCTGCCGGGCTGGGTGTTCGAAGGGCCGGTGGCCGAGCGCGGTGGCGTGCATCAGCCGCAGGGCTCGTGGTCGGCCGCGCGCGGAGTCTTCGTGCCGCGTGCCGAGCATCCGGTGTACCGACGCCAGTTGTTCCGTCCGTCGGTGGCCGGCGAGCATGCGCCCGATCCGGCGACGGCGGGCAACACCGTCTTCGAGGACGAGTCGATCCGGCTCTGGACGCTCGACGAGCGCGACATGCACGACGTGCTGATCGCGACGATCCGCACCAAGGTGCACGCGATCGGCCCCGGCGTCGTGGCCGGGTTGGTGCGCGCCGTCGAGATCGCCGAGCGCGACTACTGCGCGCTGGTGGTCTGGTCGCCCGACGACCCGTTCTCCTACGGCGCCGATTTGCAGGCGATGCTTCCGGTGTTCATGAGCGGCGGCCCGAAGGCCATCGAAGCCGAGGAAAGGAAGCTCCAGCAGGCGATGCTTCGCTTGCGGCGTGCGCAGGTGCCGACGGTCGCTGCCGTGTCGGGGATGGCGCTGGGCGGCGGCTGCGAACTGGGGATTCATTGCGCCCGGCGGGTCGCCGCGCTCGAAAGCTACATCGGCCTCGTCGAGGTCGGTGTCGGCCTGATTCCGGGCGCCGGCGGCCTGGCCTACGGCGCACGCCGCGCAGCCGAGGAGCAGGCGGCCGCCCCCGACGCGTACCTGCTCGACTTCCTGAAGAAGTACGTGCTCGCAGCGGCGACCGCACAGGTATCGCGTTCGGCGCTCGAAGCGCAGGCCGCCGGCTGGCTGCTGCCCTCGGACCCGATCGTGTTCAACCGCAGCGAACTGCTTCACGTCGCCTTGCGCGAGGCGAAGGCGATGAGCGAAGCCGGCTGGCGACCGCCGCTGGCGGCGCCGTTTCGCGCGGCCGGCCGCGACGTCGCTGCGACGATCACCGCACAGCTGGTCAACATGCGCGACGGCGGGCTGATCACCGCGCACGACTTCCACCTGGGGCGCACGATCGCCGAGGTCATGTGCGGCGGCGACATCGAAGCCGGATCGATGGTCGACGAGGAATGGATCATGGCGCTCGAGCGCAAGGCCTTCGTCGGCCTGCTTCAGCACCCGAAGACGCAGGAACGCGCGATGGGGATGATGCAGACCGGCAAGCCGGTGCGCAATTGAGCCTGCAGCCAGCGAGGAACCGAGAATGAGCAAGCAAGTACAGGACGCCTATATCGTCGCGGCCGCGCGCACGCCGATCGGCCGCGCCCCGAAGGGCGTCTTTCGTCACCTGAGGCCCGACGACCTGCTGGTGCACGCGCTGCGCGCGGCCCTGGCCCAGGTGCCCGGGCTCGACCCGGCCGCCATCGAAGATGCGATCGTCGGCTGCGCGATCCCCGAGGCCGAGCAGGGACTCAACGTCGCGCGGATCGGTGCGCTGCTCGCCGGCCTGCCCGACACCGTCGGCGGCGCGACCGTCAATCGTTTCTGCGCGTCGGGCCTGACTGCGCTGGCGATGGCGGCCGACCGGATCCGCGTCGGCGAGGCCGACCTGATGATCGCCGCGGGCACCGAGTCGATGAGCATGGTGCCGATGATGGGCAACCGGCCTTCGTTGAACCCGCGCGTGCTCGCCGACGAGAATGTCGGGATCGCCTACGGCATGGGTCTGACCGCCGAGAAGGTCGCGCAACAGTGGAAGGTTCCGCGCGAGGCGCAGGACGCGTTCGCGCTGGAGTCGCACCGCAAGGCGATCGCCGCGCAGCAGGCCGGGGAGTTCGGCGACGAGATCGCACCGATCGAGGTCGTCACGCGGCTGCCCGATCTGGGCAGCGGCGAGATCGTCGTCGACACACGCCCGGTGGCGCTCGACGAAGGCCCGCGCGCCGATACCTCGCTCGAGGCGCTGGCCCGGCTGCGGCCGGCGTTCGCAGCGGCGCGCGACCCGTCGGGCAAGGCCACCGGGATGGGCAGCGTGACCGCCGGCAACAGCTCGCAGACCTCCGACGGCGCCGGCGCGCTGATCGTCGCGTCGGAAGCCGCGGTCAAGCGCTTCGGGCTTTCGCCGCTGGCCCGCTTCGTCTCGTTCTCGGTGCGCGGGGTGCCGCCGCAGATCATGGGCATCGGTCCGAAGGAGGCGATTCCGGCGGCGCTCGCGCGCGCCGGCCTGAAGCAGGAGGCGATCGACTGGATCGAACTGAACGAAGCCTTCGCCGCGCAGGCGCTCGCGGTGATCGGGGATCTCGGTCTCGATCCCTCGAAGGTCAACCCGATGGGCGGCGCGATCGCTCTCGGCCATCCGCTCGGAGCGACCGGTGCGATCCGCGCGGCCACGGTCGTGCATGCGTTGCGCCGCCGGCAGTTGCGCTACGGCATGGTCACGATGTGCGTGGGCACCGGCATGGGCGCCGCGGGTATTCTCGAACGGGTCTGAATCCACATCGAAGGAACCGAGATGACCGATGAACTGAAGGTCGGCGTCAGCGAAGGCCTCTGCGAACTGCGCTTCGACCGGCCGGCGCGCAAGAACGCAATCACCACCGCGATGTACGCGGCTCTGGCCGACGGGCTCGAGCAGGCGGCCGCGGACGCGCAGGTGCGCGTCGCGCTGCTGTGCGGCAGCGACACGGCGTTCACCGCCGGCAACGATCTCGGCGACTTCCTGAACACGCCGCCGGAAGGCGGCGAGGCGCCGGTCCACCGCTTCCTGCGCACGCTGTCGACCTTTCCCAAGCCCTTGGTCGCCGCCGTCTGCGGCCCGGCGGTCGGCGTCGGCACGACGATGCTGCTGCACTGCGACCTGGTCTACGCCGGCGACAACGCCCGGTTCAGCCTGCCGTTCGTGAATCTCGGCCTGTGCCCCGAGGCGGCGTCGAGCCTGCTGCTGCCCGCGATCGCCGGATACCAGCGCGCCGCCGAAAAGCTGCTGCTCGGCGAGCCATTCGACGCCGACGAAGCGCGCGGGCTCGGCTTCGTCAACCGCGTGCTGCCGGCGGCCGAGGTCGAGGGCCATGCCCGCGCGCAGGCGGCCAAGCTCGTGGCGCTGCCGCTGTCCTCGCTGGTGGCGACCAAGGGGCTGATGAATCAGGCGCGCGGCTCGTGGGTCGCCGAAGCGATGCAGCGCGAAAGCGAAAGCTTCGGACGCATGGTGCGCGAACCGGCCGCACGCGAGGCGTTCAGCGCCTTTCTCGAGAAGCGCAAGCCCGACTTCTCGAAGCTCGCCTGAAGAAGCAGAGGGCGTGATCGTCCACGCGCACGGGCGGCCCGGCCGGTCCAGGCGCGGTGGACCACAGCGGTGAACCGGCCGATCCGGCGCGGTGGACCTCAGTCTCGTCTGTGCGCGGCGGGCGTCACGCTCGCCTGCTCAGACCGGGCACCTGGCTTGCGTACGGCCCGATCCGTGAACGAATCGGACATCGCCCAGCTACGGACGGCCAAGGGGCTCCTCGAGCGGCCCAGCCTTGCCGCGCGCATCAGCAGCTTCGTCGGCGCCCCGATCGAGAAGGGGCTGGAAATGTTGCCGGAGCGGTGGAAGCCGGCCGTCGACGACACGGTCCGCAAGTCGATCGAGATGTCGCTCGCACTCGCGCTTCGAACCCTCGATGCCGAACGCGCCGGCACGGCGTCCGATCGCCTGCACAAGCTGGCCGCCGGCGCCAGCGGAGCCTTCGGCGGCGCGTTCGGCCTGCCGGCGCTGGCCTTCGAGCTGCCGCTTTCGACGACGATCATCATGCGCTCGATCGCCGATATCGCCCGCAGCGAGGGCGAAGACCTCGCCGGCACCGAGGCGCGCCTGCAGTGCGTGCAGGTGCTTGCGCTGGGCGGCGCGTCGGAGCACGACGACGCGGCGGAGACCGGCTATTTCGCCGCCAGGGCGGCGATGGCCAAAGCGGTGTCCGAGGCGGCCGCGCACCTGGCCCGGCACGGCCTGACCCAGCAGGGCGCACCGGCGCTCGTGCGGCTCGTTGCGCAGGTCGCGTCGCGCTTCTCGATCGTCGTGTCGGAGAAGACCGCTGCGCAGGCCGTGCCGATCGTCGGCGCGCTCGGCGGTGCGCTGGTCAACACGCTGTTCATCGACCACTTCCAGGATGTCGGTCGCGGACACTTCATCGTGCGCCGGCTCGAACGGCTGCACGGGCGCGAGCCGGTGCAGCGGCTCTACGAGACGCTGTGACCGTGGCTCGCGTGAACTTCCGAACCGTCGCGAGCAGCGTGCAATGGACCTGATCGACCTCGTTCAGTGGCCGGCCATGGTCGTCACGATCGTCGCGGCCTGGCTGATCGGCTCGCAGAAGAAGCACAAGCGCGAAATCGGCTTCTGGTGCTTTCTCGCGAGCAACGCGCTGTGGATCGTCTGGGGCGTGCACGACGGCGCGTATGCGCTGATCGGCCTGCAACTGGCGCTCGCTTTCCTGAACATTCGCGGGGTGCGAAAGAACGAGACGGCCGCCGCCGTGGAGACGACACAGGGCGCGGTGCACGACGCCACCGCGCGCCGCTAGTGCGCTGTCGGCCGATCCGCCCGGTCCGGCTTCGCGCGACAGGCTCGCTGCTCAGTCGCCGTCGAACAGCATCGCGTCTTCCGGCGGCAGCGGGCGCGGCTTGCGGTCGGCGCCGGTGGCCACGTAGGTCAGCGTGGCTTCGGTGACCTTGACCGTCTGGGCGCCGTCCATCCGTTTGGCGAGGACCTCGACCAGGATCGTCACCGAGGTCCGCCCGACGCGGACGATGTCGGCATAGAAGCTGAGCAGGTCGCCGACGAAGACCGGCTGCTTGAACACGAAGGAATTGACTGCGATCGTCGCCACGCGGCCGCCGGCGCGCCGGGCCGCGAGCTGTGCGCCGGCGATGTCGACCTGGGCCATGATCCAGCCGCCGAACACGTCGCCGTGAACGTTGGCATCGGCCGGCATCGGCATCACGCGCAACGCCAGGAAACGCTGCTCGGTGGGGCTGCGCGGGCCGGCCGGCGTGGCTTGCGGGGACTCGCTCGTCGAAGTGTCGTTCATCGGGGTATTCGGCGGAACCGGGGCGATCCGCTCAGAATATCGGTTTTGGTTCCGACTCCGCCATGCGCCGCTCCTCCGCCTCCACCGATTTTCCTGCCACGGCCCCGGTCCGCCCGGGGGGTGCGCCGGTGCACGGAGACTGGCAGACGGTGCGCAAGCTGCTGCCGTACCTGTGGGAATGGCGGTGGCGAATCGCGCTGGCACTGAGCTTTCTCGTCGCGGCCAAGCTGGCGAACGTCGGCGTGCCGCTGGTACTGAAGCAACTGATCGACACGCTCGACGTCGACGATGCCGCGCGTGCCGCGCTGGTCGTTCCGGTTTCGCTGCTGCTCGCCTACGGCCTTCTGCGGCTCGGCGTGACCCTGTTCACCGAACTGCGCGAGCTGGTATTCGCGCGCGTTACGCACAACGCGTCGCGCACGATCACCTTGCAGGTGTTCCGCCATCTGCTGTCGCTGTCGCTTCGCTTCCATCTCGACCGGCAGATGGGCGGCATGTCGCGCGACATCGAGCGTGGCGC
>JAAZBL010000250.1 GCA_012513825.1 Limnobacter sp.
GGCTGCCCGGCCCGGCGCCGGCTGCGCGTCGCGGATCGCCTTCAGCCCGCCGGTGGCGATCGCCAGCGCCTCGTCCCAGCTCGCCTCGCGAAACTGGTCGCGCCAGTCGGCGGGCACGCGGCCGAAGGCCGGGTTCTTCGGTACGCCTTCCCGGCGCACCAGCGGCACTGTCAGCCGGTCCGGGCTGGCGACATAGTCGAAGCCGAAGCGCCCCTTGACGCACAGCCGGCCGCGGTTGGCCGGACCGTCGCGGCCATCGGTGCGCACGATCTGCTCGCCCTCGATCTGCCACCTGAGCTGGCAGCCGACGCCGCAGAACGGGCACAGCGAGTCGACCTGGCGCTCGCCGGGGCCGGCGACGACCGCCAGGACGCCCGTCGTTGCGCCCGCCCTTGCGCCCGTCGTTGCGCCTGCCTCGGCGACGTTCGCCCGCGCGTCGAGCCGACGCGGCAGCAGCGCCCCGGTCGGACAGGCCTGCACGCATTCGCCGCAACCCACGCAGCTCGACGCGCCCATCGGGTCGCCCTGGTCGAAGACGATGCGCGCGGCGTCGCCGCGCCACGCGTAGCCGATGACGTCGTTGGCCTGCTCCTCGCGACAAGCGCGGGTGCAGCGGCCGCACTGGATGCAGGCGTCGAGCAGGACCGCCATCGCCGGGTGGCTGAAGTCGGCCGCCGGCTGTTCGCGCGGCGCGAATCGCGGCTGCGAGACGCCGAGCGCCGCCGCCCAGCGCCGCAGCTCGGAATCCTCGCTGCGCCCGCCGCCCGGCGCATCGGCGAGCAGCAGCTCTACGACCATCCTCTGCGAGCGCCTGGCCCGTTCGCTGCCTGCGCGCACCTTCATCCCGGCCGCCGGCGCGCGGCAGCACGAAGCGGCGAGCGTGCGTTCGCCGTCGACCTCGACGACGCAGGCGCGACAGTTGCCGTCCGGGCGCAGCCCCGGGCGATGACAGAGCCGCGGAATCTCCACGCCATGGCGGTCGGCGGCCTCGAGGATCGATTCGCCGGGCAAGGCGTCGATCGTGCGGCCGTCGAGCTCGAACGCGATCGGCTTCACCGCTTCGCCTCCAGTTCGTGCGCGAACCAGCGCATCACGCTGCGGACCGGGTTCGGCGCCGCCTGCCCGAGTCCGCAGATCGATGCGTCGACCATCGCATCCGACAACTCGTCGAGCAGGCCGGTGTCCCAGTCGGGCGCGCGCATCAGCGCCTCGGCCTTCGCGGTGCCGACCCGGCACGGCGTGCACTGGCCGCAGGATTCGTGGCGGAAGAAAGCCATCAGGTTGACGGCAGCGTCGCGCGCGCGATCCTGCTGCGACAGCACGACGATCGCGGCCGAACCGATGAAGCAGCCGTGCGGCTGCAGCGTGTCGAAATCGAGCGGCAGCTCGTCGGCCAGCGAGGCCGGCAGGACGCCGCCGGAGGCGCCGCCCGGCAGGAACGCGTACAACTCGTGCCCGTCGGCCATGCCGCCGCAATGTTCGTCGACCAGCTCTCGCAGGCTGATCCCGGCCGGCGCGAGCTTGACGCCGGGCGCGCGTACGCGGCCCGAAACCGAGAACAGCCGCAGCCCGCGGCGTCCGCGCCGGCCGTGCGCGGCCCAGGCCGAGCCGTCGCCGTCGGGTTCCTGCAGGATCGCCGCGACGCGATCGAGCGTCTCGACGTTGTGCGCGAGCGTGGGCCGGCCGAACAGCCCGACCTGGGCGACGTAGGGCGGACGCAGCCGAGGCATCCCGCGCTTGCCCTCGATCGACTCGATCAGCGCGCTTTCCTCGCCGCAGATGTAGGCGCCTGCGCCACGGCGCAGATGGATCGGCGGCAGCGCGAACCCCGGCACCGGCGGCGATGCGCGCAGCGCCGCCAGCTCGCGCTCGAGCAGCGCGCGCACGCCGGCGTACTCGTCGCGCAGGTAGATCCAGCACTCGTCGCATCCGACGACCGCCGCCGCGATCAGCATGCCCTCGATCATCCGATGCGGGACCGTCTCGAGCAGCCAGCGATCCTTGAAGGTACCCGGTTCGCCTTCGTCGGCGTTGACGACCAGCATTCGCGGGCCGGGCTCCGCGGCCACCGCACGCCACTTGCGCGCGGTCGGGAAGCCGGCACCGCCGAGCCCGCGCAAGCCGGCTTCGTCGAGCCGGCGCAACACCGTCTCGCGCGCCTGCGACCCGTCGAGCACGGCCGCCAGCGTCCGGTAGCCGCCGGCGCGACGATACGCAGCGAGGTCCTGCGCCGGCGGCAGCGGACACTCGCGCAGGCCTTCGTCGACCGCCTCGCGCACGTGCTGCACGGTGGCGTGCCCGACCGGGTACCGGCGCACGACGGCCACCGGCGCTTCGTCGCAGCGCCCGACACAGGGCACCCGCTGCACGCGCACGCCGGCACCAAGCAGCGCCGGCAGCGCATCGGCCAGCGCGTCGCCGCCGGCCATCGCACAGCCGATCGACTCGCAGACGCGCACGGTCAGCGGCGGGGGCGGCGCTTCGTCGGCGCCGAGCACGTCGAAATGGTGATAGAAGGTGGCGACCTCGAAGACCTCGGCTTGCGACAGCCGCATCTCCTCCGCAAGCGCAGCGATGATGGCCGCGCTCAGGCAGCCGTCGGCATCCTGCAGCCGATGCAGGTACTCGATCAGCAGGTCGCGCCGCCGCGGCGCGTCGCCGAGCAGCGCGCGCACGCGATCGCGGCTCGCCGGATCGACCTGGCGCCCCTTGGCCTGGCCGGCCGGACGCCTGAAGTACTTCGGCCGTTCGGCCTGGCGTGCGTTCATCCCCTGACTCGATTCCATGCTGCCGACTCTACCAGCCCGGCAGGCCGCTCAGAACGGGATCTCGACGGTCTCGAGGTGTTCGGGCACGCGCGCCGGCCAGCCGAAGGTCTCGCTGATCCGCTGGCGCAGCGTATCGGCCGCCTCCGGTTCGCCGTGCACGACCCAGACCTGCTTCGGCGGACGTCGGATCGCCGCCATCCAGGCCATCAGTTCCTCGGAATCGGCGTGTCCCGAAAATCCCTCGAGCTGCGTGACCTGCGCGCGCACCGGATGCCATTCGCCATGGATCTTGACCTCGCGCGCACCGCCGACGATGTGCGCGCCGCGCGTGCCGCCGGCCTGGAAACCGGCGAACAGCAGATGGTTCTCGGGCACGGGCGCAAGCCGCTTCAGGTGATGCAGCACGCGGCCGCCGGTCGCCATGCCGCTGGCCGCCACGATGATCGAAGGCATCCGCAGCCTGGCGATCGCCTTCGACTGCTCGGGCGTGTTCGCCAGCATCGCGACCTGGCACATCCCGGCAGTCTCCTCGTCGCTGAGCCGGTGGTACCGGCGAAACCGTTGGTACAGCCGCGTCGCGTCGATCGCCATCGGGCTGTCGAGGAACACCGGCAGGCCCGGAATCTCGCCGCGCTGCTGCAGGCGCCAGATCGTGTAGAGCATCAGCTGCGCGCGGCCGATCGCGAACGACGGGATCAGCACGGTTCCGCCGGCGGCGGCGGTGTCGCGGATCACGCGCGCCATGATCGCCTCGCTGTCCTCTTCGACGTGACGCCGGTCGCCGTAGGTCGACTCGACGACCAGCACGTCGGCCGACTCGACGGTGCGCGGCGGTCGCATGACCGGGTCGGCGCTGCGGCCGAGGTCGCCGCTGAACACGATCGACCGGCGCTTGCTGCGCATCCGCACGATCGCCGCTCCGAGCAGGTGGCCGGCCGGCAGCAGTTCGCCGCGCAGGCCGCCGGGCAGGTCGAACGCGGTGTTGAAGGACTCCGTCTCGATCAGCGACAGCGCCAGTTCGGCGTCGCGCAGCGTATACAGCGGTTGCGCCGGACTGTGCTTGGACCAGCCGTGCCGGTTCGCGTGCCCGGCCTCCTCTTCCTGCAGCCGCGCGCTGTCGCGCAGAAGGATCGCGCAGAGCTCGGCGGTGCCGCGCGTGGCGCGCACCCGGCCGCGGAAGCCCTGGCGCGCGAGCACCGGCAGCCAGCCGCTGTGGTCGAGGTGCGCGTGCGTCAGCACGACCTCGTCGATCTCGCGCGGGGGCACCGGAAACGGCTGCCAGTTCCGGTCGCGCAGCTTCTTGAATCCCTGGAACAGCCCGCAGTCGACGAGGATCAACGCCTGCCCGGTATCGAGCAGGTGGCGCGAGCCGGTCACAGTGTCGGCCGCTCCGGCAAAGCGCAGTTTCATTATCCGGTCCCCTCGATCGATGTGCATTCGAATTCGCCTTGACCACGGCGCAAGGCAGCCCGGATACTCGGCGCTCCCGCGGCCGCAGGCAAGTCCGCGACGCCTGCCGACCGCCGATGCCAACCGAGGAGACCCGATGTTCCTGTCACGATTCGCCGCCTGCGCGCTCGGCGCGGCGCTCGCGCTTACCGGCGGACTCGCCGCCGCCCAGGAGTGGCCCAGCCGGCCGATCAGGATCGTCGTCACCTTCCCGACCGGCGGCGCGCCCGACATCCTCGCGCGGCTGTTCAGCGAAAAATCGGAACTCGGCCAGCCGGTCATCGTCGACAACAAGCCGGGCGCCGGCGGCAACATCGGCGCGGACATCGTCGCGAAATCGCCGGCAGACGGCTACACGCTCGTCATGGGCACCGTCGGCACGCATTCGATCAACGGATCGATCTTCGCGAAGATGCCGTACGACATGACCAGGGACTTCGCGCCCATCTCGCTGATCGCGTCGACTCCGAACCTGCTGGTCGTCAACAACGACCTGCCGGTCAAGACGGTCAAGGACCTGATCGATTACGCGAAGGCCAACCCCGACAAGCTGTCCTTCGGTTCGCCGGGACTCGGCACCTCGATCCACGTGTCGGGCGAGCTGTTCAAGTCGATGACCGGCGTGCAGATGCAGCACATCCCGTACAAGGGGCGGCAGTTCGCGATCCCGGACCTGATCGGCGGGCAGATCCAGCTGATGTTCGACAACATGCCGTCGGCCCTGCCGATGGCGCGCGACGGCAAGATCCGCGCGGTCGCGCAGACCGGCGCCCAGCGCTCGGCAGCAGCGCCCGACGTCCCGACGGTCGCCGAAAGCGGCGTGCCGGGCTTCGAGGCGACCTCGTGGTTCGCGCTGTTCGCCCCGGCCGGCACGCCACCCGCCGTGATCGCGAAGATCCGCGACGAAGCGAAGCGGATCTACAGCCTGCCGGATGTCCGGAATCGGCTGGCCACACTCGGGCTCGACGCGATCCTGTCGACGCCGGCGGAACTGGCGGAATTCCAGGCCGCCGAGATCGCCAAGTGGGCGAAGGTCGCGGCCGACGCCGGCGTCAAGGTCGAGTGATCACTGCAAGATCGACTGATCGCCGGAAGACCGATCGCCGGAAGATCGACTGATTACTGGAAGAACTCCTTGACCCGGTCCATCCAGCCCTTGGTCTGCGGGCTGTGCTTCGGATCGGTCAGGGAACTCTCGAGTTCGCGCAGCAGCTTCTTCTGGTGATCGGTCAGGCGCACCGGCGTCTCGACGACGATGTGCGCGTACAGGTCGCCCGGATAGCTGGAACGCAGCCCCTTGATGCCCTTGCCGCGCAGACGGAACTGCTTGCCCGACTGCGTGCCCTCGGGCAGCTCGATCTCGGCCTTGCCGTCGAGCGTGGGCACCTCGATCCGCCCGCCCAGCGCCGCGGTCGTGATTCCGATCGGCACTTCGCAGTGCAGGTCGTCGCCGTCGCGCTGGAACACCGGGTGTTCCTTCACGCGGATTTCGACGTAGAGATCGCCGGGCGGTCCGTTGTTGAGCCCGGGCTCGCCGTTGCCGGCCGAACGGATCCGCATGCCGTCGTCGATCCCGGCCGGGATCCTGACCTCGAGCGTCTTGTTCTTCTTCACGCGACCGACGCCGTCGCAGCTCGTGCAAGGCTCCGGGATCACCTTGCCCGAACCGTGGCAGACCGGGCAGGTCTGCTGGATCGAGAAGAAGCCCTGCTGCACGCGCACGGCGCCCTGCCCGTTGCAGGTGCTGCAAGGCTTGGGCGAGGTGCCGGGCTTCGCGCCGCTGCCCTTGCAGGTCTCGCAGCCTTCCCAGCTCGGCACGCGGATCTCGGTCGTGTAGCCGCGCGCCGCCTGCTCGAGCGTGATCTCCATCGCGTAGCGCAGGTCCGCGCCGCGGTAGACGCCGGCGCGGCCACCCCCCTGTCGCGCGCCGCCGAAGATGTCGCCGAAGATGTCGCCGAAGACATCGGCGAAACCGCCGAAACCCGGCCCGCCGGCAAAGCCGCTGTTCGGATCGACGCCGGCATGGCCGAAGCGATCGTAGGCCTCGCGCTTCTGCGGATCCGACAAGGCCTCGTAGGCCTCCTTGGCCTCCTTGAACCTGCTCTCGGCTTCCTTGCTGTCCGGATTGCGGTCCGGATGGTATTTCATCGCGAGCTTGCGATACGCCTTCTTCAGCTCGTCGTCGCTCGCGTTCTTCGGAACGCCGAGAACATCGTAGTAGTCCCGTTTGGCCATTGGTGAAGGGAAGGGGGAAGGGGGAAGGGGGAAAGGGAAGGGTTCAAGTGCTTCAAACGGTCAAACGCCGGCGCAGCGACGCCCGAAGACCCATCACCATCCCGCTCACGTCGTCCAGAGCCTTCCGTAACTCCTTTATGTCGTCCAGATAACCAGGTCGCTGTCCGAGTTTCGATCAAGGTATCGAGCCCGGACAGCGACTCCGCAGCAATGCTCGGGAAGTGGAGAAGTTCGGGGGTCCCGCTACGTGCATGGCCCTCGGCGATATCGGCCGGAACCGATACCGCAGCGCACCGAGCCACTTCTCCTCTCTCAAGCGTCGCGCTTGACTTCCTTGAAGTCCGCATCGACGACGTCGTCGTCCTTCTGGCGCTGCGCATCCTGCGCTGCGCCGCCCGACGCATCGCCGCCGGGCGCGGCACCGGCGCCGGCCGCGCCCTGCATGTCGGCGTACATCATCTCGCCGAGCTTCTGCGACGCGGTCATCAGCGAAGCCGTCTTGGCCTCGATGTCGGCCTTGTCGTCGGACTTCAGCGCCTCTTCGGCGGCCTTCAGCGCGTCTTCGATCTTCGACTTCTCGCCGGCGTCGATCTTGTCGCCGTGTTCGGCCAGCGACTTCTTCACAGAGTGCACCAGCGCATCGGCCTGGTTGCGCGCGTTGGCCAGCTCGACCCGGCGATGGTCCTCCTCGGCGTTCGCCTCGGCGTCCTTGACCATCTTCTCGATCTCGGACTCGGTCAGACCCGAGCTCGCCTTGATCGTGATCTTGTTCTCCTTGCCGGTCGCCTTGTCCTTCGCCGACACGTGCAGGATGCCGTTGGCGTCGATGTCGAAGGTCACTTCGATCTGCGGCGTGCCGCGCGCCGCCGGCGGGATGCCCTCGAGGTTGAACTCGCCGAGCAGCTTGTTGCCGGACGCGATCTCGCGCTCGCCCTGATAGACCTTGATCGTGACCGCGGGCTGGTTGTCCTCGGCCGTCGAGAAGGTCTGCGCGAACTTGGTCGGGATCGTCGTGTTCTTCTGGATCATCTTGGTCATGACGCCGCCGAGCGTCTCGATGCCCAGCGACAGCGGCGTGACGTCGAGCAGCAGGACGTCCTTCTTCTCGCCCGACAGCACGGCGCCCTGGACCGCGGCCCCGACCGCCACCGCCTCGTCGGGGTTGACGTCCTTGCGCGGCTCGCGGCCGAAGAACTCCTTGACCTTCTCCTGCACCTTCGGCATCCGCGTCTGGCCGCCGACCAGGATCACGTCATGGATGTCCGAGGCCTTCAGGCCGGCATCCTTCAGCGCGATCCGGCACGGCTCGATCGTGCGCTCGATCAGGTCCTCGACCAGC
Organism: Limnobacter sp.; assembly: GCA_012513825.1. GTDB lineage: Bacteria > Pseudomonadota > Gammaproteobacteria > Burkholderiales > Burkholderiaceae_E > Zeimonas. The sequence continues at coordinate 7,792 of JAAZBL010000250.1, forward strand.
GCTTCGAGCTTGGCCCGCGTGATCTTCAGGTTCAGGTGCTTCGGGCCGCTGGCGTCGGCCGTGATGTACGGCAGGTTCAGCTCGGTCTGCTGGCCCGACGACAGTTCGATCTTCGCCTTCTCGGCGGCTTCCTTGAGCCGCTGCAGTGCGAGCACGTCCTTGCCGAGGTCGACGCCCTGGTCCTTCTTGAACTCGGCGATCACGTAGTCGATGATCCGCTGGTCGAAGTCCTCGCCGCCCAGGAAGGTGTCGCCGTTGGTCGACAGCACTTCGAACTGCTGCTCACCGTCGACGTCGGCAATCTCGATGATCGAGATGTCGAAGGTCCCGCCCCCGAGGTCGTAGACGGCGACCTTGCGATCCTTGCCGCCGCCCTTGTCGAGGCCGAACGCGAGCGCGGCCGCCGTCGGCTCGTTGATGATCCGGCGCACTTCGAGGCCGGCGATGCGGCCGGCGTCCTTGGTCGCCTGGCGCTGGCTGTCGTTGAAGTAGGCCGGCACCGTGATGACCGCCTCGGTGACTTCCTCGCCGAGGTAGTCCTCGGCCGTCTTCTTCATCTTGCGCAGCACCTCGGCCGAGACCTGCGGCGGGGCCAGCTTCTTGTCGCGCACCTTGACCCAGGCGTCGCCGTTGTCGGCCTTGACGATCTCGTAAGGCATCAGGCCGATGTCCTTCTGCACTTCCTTCTCGTCGAACTTGCGGCCGATCAGGCGCTTGACCGCGTACAGCGTGTTGCGCGGGTTCGTGACCGCCTGCCGCTTGGCAGGCGCGCCGACGAGCACCTCGCCGTCTTCCATGTACGCGACGATCGAAGGCGTCGTGCGCGCGCCTTCGGAGTTCTCGATCACGCGCGGCGTGTTGCCTTCCATGATCGCAACGCACGAGTTCGTCGTGCCGAGGTCGATTCCGATGATCTTGCCCATGATTTCTGTCCTTTTCTTTCGATGCGCGGGAATTTGGCTGTTCAGGTCGAAGATGCGTGTAAGGCCGCCGATTTCAAGACGCCGCTCATCCCTGCGCGACGATGACCAGTGCCGGCCGCAGCACGCGATCGTTGATCAGGTAGCCCTTCTGCAGCACGGTGACGACGTGGTTCGGCGCCACCGGCGGGTCGGCCGTCTCGCCGGGCACCGTGGAGATCGCCTGGTGCAGGTTCGGATCGAACTTCTGTCCGGCCGGATCGATCTCGACCAGCTTGTTGCGCTCGAACACGGTGGCCAGCAGGCGCAGCGTCGTCTCGACGCCCTCGCGGATGTTCTCGACCGAGGGCGCGTCGCTCGACAGCGCCAGCTCGAGACTGTCGCGCACCGGCAGCAGCGACTCGGCAAAGGACTCGATGCCGTACTTGTTCGCCTTGGCCACCTCTTCCTGGCCGCGGCGGCGGACGTTCTCGGTTTCGGCGACCGCCCTCAGGTACAGGTCGTTCAACTCAGCGCAGCGGGCTTCGAGTTCGGCGATCCGGTTCGCTGCCGCGCCGCCGTCGCTCGCGGACGACGACGAACCCGCGCCGGTGTCGCGCGCGGCCTGCCCGGCAGCGCCCTGCGCAGCGGGGCTTCGGCCGGCCGCATCCGGTGCGGCGGTGTCTTGCGCAGCCGTTCCCTGCGCGGCTCCGTCCCGAGCGCCCGCGGCCTGCCCGGAACCGGATTGCGACGGCGTCTGTGCCGTCCAGGACTGCCGGGACTGGCCGCTCGCGGCGACTGCCGCGGCGTCCTCCTGCGTGTTCCGCGGGTTTGCGCCCGCGCCTGAGCCTTGCTCGTCGATCATGCCCATCCTCTCGAAATTCCGAAAATCCTGGCAGGCGCGGCGGGAAACCTGGCTCGCGGCTGCACGAAATGCGCATATCGGGCCGCTTCGCCTGTGTTCAAGCCCCGCCGACGCAGGCCGGCACTGCTGTAAGCTTGAAACGACGTCGGCAGCCAAGCCGGGCGCGTACCGCCGGCAGCCTGCCGCCGCCGACCTCGGGCCGACGCCGATGTTTCGTGAACTTCGACAGGAGAAGCAGAAATGGGATTGATCTCGTTCATTCGTGAAGCAGGCGAAAAGCTGTTCGGTTCAGGTGCTGCCCAGGCAGCCAGCCCGACCGAAGATCCGAACGCGGTGGCGGCCAAGGCGATCACCGACTACATCGCGGCGATGAACCTCAGTGCCAAGGACCTGAACGTCAGCTTCGACGGCGCCTCGGGCACCGCCACGGTCTCGGGCGAAGCGCCCGACCAGTCGACGCGCGAGAAGATCGTGTTGTGCTGCGGCAACGTCGCCGGTGTCGATCGCGTCGAAGACCAGATGACGGTGGCCGCCAGCGGCGAGGAAGAAGCCCGGTACTACACGGTCGTCAAGGGCGACACGCTGTCGAAGATCGCCAAGGAGCATTACGGCAACGCGAACCAGTACATGCCGATCTTCGA
>JAAZBL010000251.1 GCA_012513825.1 Limnobacter sp.
CAGGGCATGTTCATGCTGAGCGTCGCAAAGCCGCGCTAGACGAGCTCCGAAGCAGCAGCACGGCGGCGATCGACGCCGCCGTCGCGCCGGGCCGGCGGTTCGACTGCCGGTCCGGCGTCCTTCATGGCGCCGGCGGCGCTGCCCGCCGGCGTTCGCGTGTCAGGCCGGGTCGTATTCGAGGGCCCGGTCCGCTGCATTCGAGCGTGCGCGGGTATCGTGCGTCGCGGTTCGCAGCGCGGCGTCGACCAGCGCCAGCGGCTTCGCCCGGAGTTGCCCGCCGATCGACGGCGGCATTGCGCTCGCCAGTGCCAGCCAGGCCTCGCGTTCCCGGCCGTCGACGACGATCCGCAGGCCCGCCTCGCGTGCCAGGTGCAGGATCGCGCCATTCTCGGCAAGGCAGTGCACATGGAGCTCGCGGATGCCGCGATTGCGCGCGTGCAGGGCGGCGCGCCGGAACATCGCCCGGGCCAGCCCGCGGCCGCGCTGCCCCTCGGCCACCGACAGGCCCAGTTCGGCGAGCTCGCCAGCCTGGGCGACGTGCGTCATGCCGACGAGCGCGTTCGCTTCGTCGCGCACACCGAACACGGCGTCGCGGCCGAAGGCGATCCCTTCCACGTAGTGCGCGACCTCGCTGTCGGAGGCCGGGGTGCCGAAGCGCAGCCGCCGATCGTCGGCGGACAGGCTCAGCAGGTGTTCGAGGATCTCGCCGCGGTCCTGTGCCGCGAGCGGGTAGATGACGTTCATGGCGCCCTCCTGGGTTCTGTCTCCCGAAGGCCCTCGTGGGGCGAAGCGGTTCTCGACCCGTCGCGAAGCAGTATACGGGATCGATGTTGCAGTGCAGCAATCGACGGTCCCGCACATCCGGATGCCACCGCCGCACGTCGGTTCCGGGGCCGGGGCGGTCGGCAGGCGCACGCCGGCCGCGCATTGCGGGGCTTTGCTCTGCATTCCTGCCGCACGCCGCACGGCCCCTTCCGCCCCTTCCCATAATCCGGCAGCCTCCTAGAATGGGGGTGGTCCGACTACCGCTCGCAGGAGGCTCCGATGCCCACCGTCCCGAATCCCTATCGCCAGGATCTCGACAGGAATCCGGCCAACCACGTGGCGCTCTCGCCGGTCGTTTTCCTGCAGTGGGCAGCCGACGTCTATCCCGAGCGCGTGGCGATCGTGCACGGCGCGCTGCGCCAGACCTGGGCGCAGACGCGCGACCGCGCGCGCCGGCTCGCCGGCGCACTGGCCGCGCGCGACATCGGCGAAGGCGACACGGTCGCCGTGCTGCTGCCGAACACGCCGCCGATGATCGAAGCCCACTACGGCGTGCCGATGACGCGGGCGGTGCTGAACACGATCAACACGCGCCTCGACCCGGCGACGGTGGCGTTCATCCTCGTGCACTCGCAGTCGAAGGTCCTGGTCGTCGACCGCGAGTTTTCGGCGGTCGCGCGGCAGGCGCTCGAAATCAACGCGCAGGCGGGCCACCCGGCGCCGTTCGTCGTCGACGTCGACGATCCCGAATACCAGGGGCCGGGCGATGCGATCGGTTCGGTCGGCTACGAAGACTGGCTGGCTGCCGCCGACCCCGGCTTCGAGCCGCGGCTGCCCGAAGACGAGTGGGACGCGATCGCGCTGAACTACACGTCGGGCACCACCGGCGACCCGAAGGGCGTGGTCGTCCATCACCGCGGCGCCTACCTGAACGCGATGGGCAACGTGCTGTCCTGGTCGCTGCCGCGTCATCCGGTCTACCTGTGGACCTTGCCGATGTTCCACTGCAACGGCTGGTGCTTCCCGTGGACGCTGCCGGCCGTGGCGGGAACCAACGTCTGCCTGCGTCGCGTCGACCCGGAGCTGATCCTGCCGCTGATCCGCGAGCATCGCGTCACGCACTACTGCGGCGCACCGATCGTGCACAGCATGCTGATCAACGCGCCGCAGCAACTGAAGGACGGCATCGACTGGCAGGTCAAGGCGATGGTGGCCGGCGCCGCGCCGCCTGCGTCGATGATCGAGGGCATGGAGCGGATGGGCTGGGAGGTCACCCACGTCTACGGGCTCACCGAGGTCTACGGCCCGGCCTCGGTCTGCGTCAAGCAGGAGGCCTGGGACGAGCTCGACCTGCCGGGGCGCGTCGACAAGAACGGCCGCCAGGGCGTGCGCTACCAGGTGCAGCACGGGCTGACCGTCGTCGACCCGGAGACGATGCAGGAGGTGCCGCACGACGGCGAGACGATGGGCGAAGTCGTATTCCGCGGCAACATCGTGATGAAGGGCTACCTGAAGAACCCGAAGGCCACCGAGGAGGCCTTCCGCGGCGGTTGGTTCCACACCGGCGACCTCGGCGTCGTCTACCCGGATGGCTACGTCAAGCTGAAGGACCGCGCGAAGGACATCATCATTTCGGGCGGCGAGAACATCAGCTCGATCGAGGTCGAAGACGCGCTGTACAAGCACCCGGCCGTGCTCGCCTGCGCGGTCGTCGCGCGGCCCGACGAGAGGTGGGGCGAGACGCCGCTGGCCTTCGTCGAAGTGAAGGCCGACCGCAAGCCTTCGACGCCCGAGGAGACCAAGGCGCTGGCCGACGAACTGATCGAGCACTGCCGCGCGCACCTCGCACGCTACAAGTGCCCGCGCGAGATCCGCTTCGCCGAAGTGCCGAAGACCTCGACCGGAAAGATCCAGAAGCACGCGCTGCGCGCGCAACTGGGGTCGGCGGGCGCGATCGGCACCTGAACGGAGGCGGCGAAGCCGCGGCTGGCCGACCGGGACGTCGGGCGCCGCGCACCGGCCGGCGGCGCGCGTCTTCGGCCCGCGGGCGCGCGAGGGTGCCGCGTGGCCCGTCGGCGGGCGACGGTCGAGCGCACTAGTACAATTCGCGCCCATGCTGAAGGAACAGAAATCGGGTCTGGCTGCGCTGTTCGCCCAGGCCGCCGCAGAGTTGGCCGCGCGCGCCGGCACCGAACTGCCCGCTGCCGAGGTCGTGCTCGAGCGGCCGCGCCAGGCCTCGCTCGGCGACCTCGCCTGCAACCTCGCGATGCAGCTCGCGCGGCCGCTGAAGGCCGCGCCGCGGCAGATCGCAGAGCAGCTCGTCGAGCGGGTCCGTGCGCTCGATGCGGCGACCGGATCGCCGTTGATCGAAGCGCTCGAGATCGCCGGTCCCGGCTTCATCAACATCCGCCTGCGTGACGAAGCCAAGCGTGCGGCCGTCGCGCGCGTGCTGGCCGACGGCCCGGCCTTCGGGCGCGACACACGCGGTGGTGGCCGCAAGGTCGTCGTCGAATTCGTGTCGGCCAACCCGACCGGCCCGCTGCACGTCGGCCATGGACGGCAGGGCGCGCTCGGCGATGCGCTGGCCGCGTTGCTCGAGGCCGACGGCTGGCAGGTCAGCCGCGAGTTCTACTACAACGATGCCGGCGCCCAGATCGACAACCTCGCGCTGTCGGTGCAGGCGCGCGCCCGCGGCATCGAGCCCGGCGACCCGTCCTTTCCCGCCGACGGCTATCGCGGCGACTACATCGCCGACATCGCTGCCGACTACCTGGCCGGCGCGACGGTGGCGTCGGAGCGCGTGCCGGCCGTCACGGCTGCCCGCGACCCCGGCGACCTCGACGCGATCCGGCGCTTCGCGGTCGCCTATCTGCGCCGCGAGCAGGACCTCGACCTGCGCGCCTTCGGCGTGCGCTTCGATACCTATTACCTCGAGTCCTCGCTGTACGCCGACGGCCGCGTTCAGCGCACCGTCGATGCGCTGGTCGCCGCCGGCAAGACCTTCGAGGAAGGCGGGGCGTTGTGGCTGCGCACGACCGACTACGGCGACGACAAGGACCGCGTGATGCGCAAGTCCGACGGCAGCAACACCTACTTCGTCCCCGACGTGGCCTACCACGTCACGAAGTGGGAACGCGGCTTCGAGCGTGCGATCAACGTGCAGGGCTCCGACCACCACGGGACGATCGCGCGCGTGCGCGCCGGCCTGCAGGCGCTGGGCATCGGGATTCCGCAGGGTTATCCCGACTACGTGCTGCACAAGATGGTCACCGTGATGCGCGGCGGCGAGGAGGTCAAGATCTCCAAGCGCGCCGGGTCCTACGTGACGCTGCGCGACCTGATCACCTGGAGCGGCGAGCAGCGCGACGACAGCGGCCACGCGATCGGCAGCGACGAGCAGCGCGGCCGCGACGCCGTGCGCTTCTTCCTGATCTCGCGCAAGGCCGACACCGAGTTCGTCTTCGACGTCGACCTCGCGCTCGCGCGCACCGACGAAAACCCGGTCTACTACGTGCAGTACGCGCACGCGCGGCTGTGCTCGGTGCTCGCGCAGTGGGGGGGCGATGTCGACGCGCTGGCTGCGCTGGCCGCCGACGGGCAGCTCGACCTGACGCCGCTCGCGCTGCCGCGCGAGTTCGCGCTGATCGCGAAGATCGCCGAGTACCCTGAGCTGCTGGCTGCCGCGGTCGACGACCTGGCGCCACACGCAGTCGCCTTCTATCTCAAGGATTTAGCGGCCGAAGTTCACTCTTACTATAATGCCGAGCGGTTCCTCGTCGACGACGAGGCGACCAAGCGCGCGCGTCTCGCCCTGTTGCTGGCGGCGCGCCAGGTGCTGCGCAACGGGCTTGCGCTGATCGGCGTTTCGGCGCCGGAAAGGATGTAATTGCGATGACCCGACGACCCGGGGCGAACACTGGCGCGGCCGTGCGCCGCACGCTCAGGCTGCGCGCAGCCGGAGTCCCGGCGCGCGAGCGCGGCGGCACGCTGGTCGGCTTCCTTGCCGGATTGATCGTCGGTCTCGGGATCGCGGTCGTCGTGGCGCTGTTCGTCACCCGTGCGCCGGTGCCCTTCGTGAACAAGGGCAATCGGGCCCCCGAACCGTCGCTGAGTCGCGAAGGTCCGCTGCTGCCCGACCCGAACGGGCCGCTGAGTTCGCGCGGCAGCACGCCCGCACCGGGCGAGCCGGCTTCGCCGACGGCCGCTGCGCCGGCCGCGACGCTGCCGCCGACCGCCGCGATCGCACCGCAGTCGCCGTCCGTCGCCGACAGCGCGCCGCCCGATGCGCGTCAGCAGGGCGGCTACATCCTGCAGGCCGGCGCCTTCCGCTCGTCCGACGATGCCGAAGGCATGAAGGCAAGGCTCGCGTTGCTCGGCTACGAAGCGCGGGTACAGCCGGCCGAGGTCAACGGCCAGACGATGTACCGTGTCAGGATCGGCCCGTTCGCGCAACAGGACGATGCGAACCGCGCCCGCGGACGGTTGACCGACGGTGGGATCGAATCCTCGGTGATCCGCCAGCGTTGACCCGATCGAACAACCAAGGAATTCCCAGATGATCAGTGATACCCGACGCTCGATGATGCTCGCAACCGGCGCGGTGCTGGTCGCGGCAGGCACCACCGGGCTGCCGATGCCCGCCGGCGCGCAGGTCCTGCGCGAAGGCCGGGATTACCGGGTGGTGCGGCCGGCGCAGCCGACCGAGGTGCCGGCCGGCAAGATCGAGGCGATCGAGTTCTTCTGGTACGGCTGCCCGCACTGCAACTCGCTGGAGCCGGCGCTCGAGCAGTGGGTCAAGAAGCTGCCCGACGACGTCGTGTTCCGCCGGATCCACGTGCCCTTCGGCGAGCGGCGCCACCAGCAGCTGTTCTACACGCTCGAGTCGATGGGCAAGGACGAGGAGCTGCACAAGGCCGTCTTCCATGCGATCCACGTCGATCGCGACCGGCTCGACACCGTCGACCGGATGGTCGCGATGCTTTCCAAACACGGTGTCGACGAGAAGCAGTTCCGCGACACCTTCGACTCGTTCGCGGTGCGCACCAAGATGCGCCGCGCCGCACAGGTCGTCGATGCCTACGGCGTCGAAGGCGTGCCGGCGATGGCCGTCGCCGGCAAGTACTACACGGCGCCGAGCATGGTCGGTTCGAACGGCGGCGCGCTGCAGGTGATGGACCAGCTGATCGAAATCGAGCGCAAGGCCGCGAAGAAGTAGGTCGATGAACACCGCTCGCGCGCCGCGGATCTTCATCACCGGGGCCTCGAGCGGCATCGGGGCGGCGTTGGCTGCCGAGTACGCGCAGCGTCACCCGCGGGCCACGATCGGCCTGCTCGCCCGCCGCGAGGCGTTGCTCGAAGCCGTTGCGCAGACGCTGGCGCCGGTCGCGACGCTGCGCTATGCCGCCGACGTCACCGATCCCGACGCGCTCGCCGCCGCCGCCCGCCACTTCGTCCGGCACGCCGGCCCGCCCGACGTGGTCGTGGCCAATGCCGGCATCAGCGCCGGCACGCTCACCGGCGAGGCGCGCGATGCGCCGGTGTTTCGCCGGATCGTCGAGACCAACCTGATCGCGATGCCGGAGACCTTCGCACCTTTCCTTGCGGCGATGCGCGAGCGCGGCAGCGGCACGCTGGTGGGCATCGCCAGCGTCGCGGGCGTGCGCGGAATGCCCGGTGCCGGCGCGTACAGCGCATCGAAGGCCGCGGCGATCGCCTACCTCGAGAGCCTGCGGCTCGAACTGCGCGGCAGCGGCGTTTCGGTCGTGACGATCGCGCCGGGCTTCGTTCGCACGCCGATGACCGCGCGCAATCGCTATCCGATGCCCTTCCTGGTCGATGCCGACGTGTTCGCGCGCCGTGCCGTCGACGCGATCGCGGCACGCCGCAGCTTCGCCGTGATCCCGTGGCAGATGCGGATCGTGGCCGCGCTGGTCGGCGCGTTGCCGAATCCGGTCTTCGACCGATTGTTCGCGAAGGCGCCGCGCAAGGCGAGGCTCGAGGGCGTGCGCACGGAGAGCGAGCGATGAACGCCGGCAGCCGTCCGCGCATCGTTTCGCTGGTGCCCAGCCTGACCGAGCTGCTCTGCGAGCTCGGCCTGCGCGATTCGCTGGTCGGCCGTACCGGCTTCTGCATCCACCCGCGCGAGTCGCTGCGCACGGTGCCGAAGGTCGGCGGCACGAAAGACGTCTCGATCGAGCGCGTGCGCGAACTGGCGCCCACGCACCTGGTCGTCAACGTCGACGAGAACGAGAAACCGACGGTCGACGCGCTGGCTGAGTTCGTGCCCGAGGTCGTCGTCACGCATCCGATCGCCGTCGACGACAACCGCGCGTTGATCGAGCGCTTCGGCCGGCTGTTCGACTGCGAGCAGGCGGCCGCGCAACTGGTCGAGCGGTTCGACGCGGCGCTGGCGGCGCTGCGCGCGCGCCGCTTCGCACCGCTGCCGGTCGTCTACCTGATCTGGAAGGACCCGTGGATGACCGTGTCGGCGAACACCTTCATCGCGCGAATGCTGGCCGAGGCCGGGATGCAGGTCGTCGCGCCCCGCGGCGCGCGTTATCCGGCGATCGAGATCGACTGGATGCGCGACAGCGGCGCGCGCGCGATCCTGTTGTCGTCGGAACCGTACCGGTTTCGCGACCGCCACGCGGCCGATCTGGCCAGGCAGTTGTCGGCCGACGGCAGCCGCCCGGCCCCGGCCTGCCTGACCATCGACGGCGAAATGACCTCCTGGTACGGCAGTCGCGCGATCGCCGGCTTGCGCTACCTGCTCGAATTCCGGGACCGTATCGATGCGCTGCTGGCCGGTGGCGGCACCGGCGACGCAGCGCCAACGAAGAGGGCAGGCGGATGAGCGGCGGGACTAGCACGAACGCGCGGACGGCGAGCGTCGGAACGAACGCGGGCAGCAGCATGGCCGCGCGCCTCGTCGCAGTGTTCGCTCTGGCAGGGCTGCTGGCCGCCTGCGCGGGCACCGGCGGGTCTTCGGGCAAGCGCGCCGGCGCCGGTGCGAGCCCCGATGCAGGCGCCGGGACGGGAGCGGTGGCGCGCGCTCCTGCGCGCGGCGGCGGATATTACCTCGACGACGGCCCCGGCGATGCGCCGCCGCCCGACCTCGACGCGATTCCCGACGCGGTGCCGCGTGCCGAGCCGCTGCGCGAGCGCAACAGCCGCCCGTACACGGTCTTCGGCCGGCACTACCGGCCGATGGCACGCCTCGAGCCGTATCGCGAGCGCGGCGTCGCGACCTGGTACGGCCGCCGCTACCACGGCAACGCGACGTCCAGCGGCGAGCGCTACGACATGTACGCGATGACCGCCGCCCACCCGACGCTGCCGATTCCGAGCTATGTGCGGGTCACGAACCTGGAGAACCAGCGCAGCGTCGTCGTGCGCGTCAACGATCGCGGCCCCTTCCTGCGCGATCGCCTGATCGACCTGTCGTACACGGCGGCCGCGAAACTCGGCTATGTCGACAAGGGCAGCGCCCGCGTCGAGGTCGAGCTGATCACCGAATTCGGAGAACCGCCGGCGACGCCGCTGGCCGAGGGCTCGTCGACCGGGGCGATGCCTTCCGCGGAGCCGGAACGCCTGACGATGACCGAAGAGCCTGCCGTCGACAGCGGCGCTGCGCTCCGGATGGCTCAGGCGGCCGAGCCGGAGTTCGGCGCCGAGCGCTTGCAGGTGTCGACCGAGTTCCGCGGTCCGCAGGGGGCTGCGACGGCGCTCGACACGAGCGCGGGGACCGAGCCAGGGGGCGCGACCCGGGGCATCGCCGGCCTGCACCCGGTTTCGACGTCGGCGCCCGCCACCCGTGCCGCAGGCTCGACATCCCCGGCCTCTCCCGCACCCCCGGCGTTCGCGAAGTCTCCGCCGTCCCCGCCGCTCCCGGACGCCCAGGCAGTCGCGGATGTCCCGGCAGTCGCGGCAGCGACGACGGCTCCGGCTGCCTCCGGCGCGACGCCGATCCCCTTGCTCGAACGGGGTCACTGGCTGCAACTGGGCGCCTTCGGCTCGGCCGACAACGCCGACGCGGCGCGCGAACGCCTGTCCGGCGAGCTGACCCGGCTCGGTGCGCCGCTCGACGTCGTGACCGAGGGCGGCCTGTTCAAGCTGCAGGCCGGACCCTGGCCCACGCGCGAGGCCGCGCGTGCGGCCGCCGACCGGGTCCGCGAGCAGGCGGGCGTCGACGCGTTCCCGATCCAGCGCTGAACACTGCTCAATCGGGCTCCGGCCGCTCCTCGCCCGAGAGCTCGAGCGCCAGCCGGTAGAGCGCCTGGCGCGGCAGCCCGGTCGCATGGCTGGCGACCCGGGCGGCGCGACTCGGCGGCAATTCCTCGAGCAGGGCCGCGATCAAGCGGCGCGGGTCGGCGCTCGCCGCGTCGTGTCCCTCGGCCGGGGCTTCGTGTCGGGCCTTCGCTTCGTCGGCCGCCCCGGTTCGAGATCCGGTGCCGGCTTCGGCTGCACGTTCCGCCTCGGTTCCGTCGGGACGGGCGCCGTGCTGCGCGACGACCAGCACATACTCGCCGCGCCGCCGGTTCGCGTCGGCGGCGAGCCAGTCCAGCGCCTCGCCGGCCCGGCAGCGATGCACTTCCTCGAACTTCTTCGTCAGTTCGCGACCGATCGCGATCCAGCGTTCGGCGCCGCATCGTTCGGCGATGGCGCGCAGCGTCGCTTCGATCCGGTGCGGTGCCTCGAACAGCACAAACGGATGCGGCATTCGCGCCAGTGTCGCGAGCCGGTCGTCGCGCGCGCGCGGCCGCGACGGCAGGAAGCCTTCGAAGTGAAACGGGCCTTCGCACAAGCCGCTTGCCGAGACCATCGCGATCGCGGCCGACGGCCCGGGGATCGGCACGACGCGGATGCCGGCGGCCAGTGCCGCCGACACGATCCTCGTGCCCGGGTCGCTGACCGCCGGCGTGCCCGCGTCGCTGACCAGCGCGACGTCCTGGCCCTTGTGCAGCAGTGCGACGATGCCGGCAGCCGATTCGCGCTCGTTGTGCCGGTGCGCGGCAATCGATCGCGCGGGCGAACCGACGCGGTCGAGCAGCACGCGCGTGTTGCGCGTGTCTTCGGCGGCGACCCAGTGAACGTCGCGCAGCACCCGGCTCGACCGTTCGGACAGGTCGGACAGATTACCGATCGGCGTGGCCACTACATATAATGTCCCCGACCCAGCCGCGCGGAGATCCTGGCCCTCGATGTCCTCGTTCATTTCCTGTCCGTCATGGCTAGCCAGTCGCCAGCGCGCCGCCGCAGCCTGCGCCTGATCGCGCAGTCGCTCGCCGCGCTGTCGGGCGGCTCGGCATTCTCCGCGCTCGCGCAGGGCACGGCAAGCCCGTCCGGCTTCGGCACGCCCGCCAGCACCGCACAACGGATCGGCACCGGGCTGGCGCAGATCGCGCTGCTGGTGCCGCCGTCGAACGGCGTCTACCAGCGCGCCGGCGAAGCGCTGATCGAGGGGATGCGTGCGGCACAGGCCCGCGACGACGTCACCGCCGTCGAGGTCATCGAGGTCGGGGAATCCGGGTTCGAGCTGCACCAGCTCTGCGCGACTCTGCGCGAGCGCGGCTTCGCGCTCGCGATCGGCCCGCTCACGCGCAACGCGGTGACCGGCCTGGCCACCGGCGGTCCGCCGGCCTTGCCGGTTCTCGCGTTGAACCAGGCCGACAACATCGCGCTGCCGGGCAACATCATCACCTTCGGCCTGTCGATCGAGAGCGAAGCGGCGCAGGTCGCGGCCTACGCGTTCGCCGACGCGTCGTCGCGCGCGGTCGGCCGGCGGCCGCGCGCAGCGATCGTCCACGATGGTTCGCCGGCCTCGCAGCGCAGCGTCGGCGCTTTCATCGACGCCTGGCACCTGCACGGCGGCGAGTTCTACGAGCCGATCCAGACGTCGAGCGGATCGATCGCGCCGATGCGCGCGCTGCTGCGCCAGGTCGAGGCCGACGTCTATTTCGTCTCGTCGCCGCTCGACACGGCGGCGGCGCTGCGCGAGGCGGTCGCCGATCGCGCGCGGATCTACGGGACCTCGCTGCTGAACTCGGGCGCGATGGGCGGCAGCGGCGACGGCGCCGAGACGCTGCGTTCACCCGAACTCGAGGGGATCCGCATCATCGCGATGCCCTGGCAGGTGCAACGCGACCATCCGGCGGTGCTCGCCTATCCGCGGCCGGCGGCGATGGGCGTCGAACTGCAGAAGCTCTATGCGCTGGGCATCGACGCGTACCGGCTCGGCGTTCAACTGCTTTCGGGCCAGGCACGCCTCGAAGTCGACGGCGTGACCGGACTGCTGCGGCTCGACCTCACCCACGACCCTCGCGTCGAGCGCCTGCCGCTGCTCGCCGAATACCGCGACGGCGTGCTCGTCGCGATCGATCCCTACGGCGGGCCGGGCCGGTGAACCCGCGGCGCTCGCCGACGCAGCGCACCGGCGATGCGGCCGAATCGATCGCGTTCGATTACCTGCTCGCACGAGGGCTGCAGCCGGTCGCACGCAACGTCGCGTCGAAGGTCGGCGAGATCGACCTGATCATGCGCGACGGCGACGAGCTCGTCTTCGTCGAGGTGCGTGCCCGTTCGCGCAGCGATTTCGGCGGTGCCGCCGCCTCGGTCGGGCCGGTCAAGCAACTGCGCCTGCGCCGGGCCGCGCAGCGTTGGCTGACGGGCCGCTACGGCGACCGCTGGCCGGCCTGCCGTTTCGACGTCTGTGCGCTGCAGGGTCGCGAGATCGACTGGATCCGCGGCGCGTTCTGAAGTCTCGCGCCGGTATAATCCGCTGCAATGGATCCGATTCAACGCATTCGCGATCACTTCGAAGACAGTGCTCGCCTGAAGCGCGAGGCTGCGGATCTGCTCGCGGAGCCGATCGCGCGTGCGGTCGAGCTGATCACCACGGCGTTCGCTTCCGACCACAAGCTGCTCGTGTGCGGAAACGGCGGATCGGCCGCCGACGCCCAGCACCTGGCGGCCGAGCTGATCGGCCGCTTCGAGCGCGAGCGCCCGGAGCTCGCGGCGATCGCGCTGACGACCGACACCTCGATCCTCACCGCGGTCGGCAACGACTACGCGTTCGATCAGGTGTTCGCCCGGCAGGTTCGCGGGCTCGGTCGCGACGGCGACGTGCTCGTCGCGATCAGCACCAGCGGGAATTCGCCGAACGTCGTTGCTGCCGCGCAGGCGGCGCGCGAACGCGGCCTGTCGCTGGTCGCGATGACCGGCCGCGGCGGCGGACGGCTGGCCGAGATGATCGGCGATGGCGACGTGCACCTGTGCGTGCCTCACGACCGCACCGCACGGATCCAGGAAGTCCACCTGCTGATCCTCCATTGCCTGTGCGACGGTATCGATGCTTCGCTGATGGGCGACGAGTGATCGCTCGTCTCTTTCCCCAGGAGTCCTGAATGAACGGAAGTGTGCGCTTCGCCGTGGCCGGCGCTCTCATCGTCTCCACGCTGGCCTTGTCGGGCTGCTTCCCGCTGGCCGCGACCGGTGTGGCCGTCGGAACGCTGGCAGCGATGGATCGTCGCACGATCGGTGCCCAGACCGAGGACCAGGAGATCGAGTTGCGTGCGCGCGGTCAACTGAGCCAGGCGATCGAGCAGTCGAGCGGCATCTCGGTCACCAGCTACAACCGCAAGGTGCTGCTGTCCGGACAGGTGGCGTCGACGCAGGACAAGGCGCGCGCCGAGCAGATCGTCGCGGCGCTACCGAACGTGCGCAGCGTGCACAACGAGCTGCAGGTGCTCGGCCGGCCTTCGTTCACGACGACGGCCGCCGATACCTCGATCACGGCTCGCGTCAAGACCGCGCTGATCGAAGCGCCGGACCTGCACGCGAACACGATCAAGGTCGTCACCGAGTCGGGCACGGTCTACCTGATGGGGCTGGTCTCGGAACGCGAGGCCGCCCGTGCCGCGCAGGTCGCGAGCCGCGTCTCCGGCGTGCAGCGGGTCGTCACCGTCTTCGAGCTGATCTCGGAGGAAGAGGCGAGAGCCTCGACGAAGGCCGCGCAGCAGCAATAACGGAACTCGCCCGGGCGCCTTTCGGGCGCTCTCGGGGCGACATTCGGGCGTTCGGCGGCGCTGGTCGGCGCCCCGATGCGGGCTCCGGACGGATGCCGCGCAAGCCCCGACGAGTGGCGCTTCGCCACCCGAAGCGGCATCGGACAATGCCGCACGATGTCTTCCCTCTTTCCTTCGGACCGCGCGCGCGGCGTGGCGACTCGCCTGCTGCTGTTGTTCGGCGCGGCGGTCCTCGCGCTCGGCATCTCTGCCAGCCTGGCGGTCTGGGCCTTGTGGCAACGGCTCGGTCCCGAGATGCCGTGGCCGCCGGCCGTGTTCGCATTCGGAGCCGTGCTGATCGTGCTCGTCGTATTCTGGCGCACGCTGGCCGAACTGCGCCGTCTCGGCACCGGCGGCGCCGGACTCGCGGCGCGGCTCGGGGCACGCACGCTCGACGACACCGATGCGCTGCACCGGCGCCTGCGCGACGTCGCCGAAGAGGTCGCGGTTGCGGCCGGAATCGCAGTGCCGAACCTCTATACGCTCGACGATGCGTCGATCAACGCGGTGGCCGCCGGCGACCGGCCGGCCATCGCCGCCGTGATCGTCACGCGCGGTGCGCTCGAGCGACTCGATCGTGCGCAGTTGCAGGGCGTCGTGGCGACCCGGATCGCTCAGATCGTCGACGGCAGCGCGGCGCTGAACCTCCGGATCGCGGCCGCGCTGTACGGGCTGTCCTGGCTGAGGCTGAACGGGCGGCGACTGGCCCGGCTCGCGTCGGAAACCGACGACGATACCGAGCGCCGGCCGCTGCCCGCGCTGCCCGCGCTGGCCGCCCGGCCGCTCGCGGCGCTGATGGCCGTGGCCGGTGCGCTCGGTGCCGCGGCGGCGCGACTGCTGCGCGCCGGCATCGGCCGCGAACGCGTGTTCCGTGCCGATGCGATGGCGTTGCTGCTGACCGGCGACCGGGACTCGCTGGCCAGTGCCCTGCGTCGCGTGACCACCGAACAGGCCCGGCAGTCGGCATCGCGCGCCGCCTCGCGCAGCGCGCCGGACGCCGGATATCTCGAACTGATCGGGCCCTTGCTCCTCGTCGACCCGACCGGCGCTGCCGGGCGCTTCGTCGCGCATCCGTCGATCGGCGAGCGGATCGACAGGATGCGCGGTCGTCGATCGCAGGGCAGCGCGGGGCGTCGGGGGGCCGGCTGGCTGCACGGCCCGTCGAGCCTGCTCGCACGCTGCCGCGTGCCGGCCCGGCGCCTGGCTCCGCGGGCCGGCAACCGAAGAGCACCCGCCGGTGCGACGCCTGCCGAAACTCCGGCCTGGCAATCGGCGGAAGCGCCGGGCTGGGTCGAGACGATGACGATCGCGCTCGAGGACCGGCCGGCAGCGCTGCCGCTGTCGGCGACGCCGGCCATCGCATTGATCTCGCGCCTGCGCACGGCCGCCGTCAGCCGCGA
Source organism: Limnobacter sp. (assembly GCA_012513825.1). Taxonomy (GTDB): domain Bacteria; phylum Pseudomonadota; class Gammaproteobacteria; order Burkholderiales; family Burkholderiaceae_E; genus Zeimonas. Next base: position 14,228 of record JAAZBL010000251.1, read on the forward strand.
CGAGGCCGGTCGCTGGCTCTGCGCGCTGGTCGTCGGTGTCGCGCCGGACGGCCTTCGCGACGAACCCGATCCACGCGTCGCCGCCGCGCTGCGCTGGTTGCTGACCGCCGAAGGAGCCGCGCTGCGCGTCCCGGTGCTCGAACTGATGCTCGCGCGGCTGCGCCGTTGGAGCAGCGCGCACCGGCGCGAGATGCTCGAGCGTTGTCGCCGCGCGCTCGAACGGGACCGGCGCGCCGACTCGGCCGACTGGGTGCTGTACACGCTGGCCCGCCATCGCCTCGGAGCGGCGGCCGGAAGCGCGCGCGCCCGGGCCGCCCCGGCAGGGCGAATGGCGCACGGACGGGCGCTGGGCGCGCTGTTCGCGATGGCCGCGGCCATCGGCGAGGCGTCGCTGCGCACGACGCGCGACACGCTGGCCGAAACCGCGGCCCTGCTCGACGTGCCGCCCCCGGCCGCGACGCCCGACGAGCTCGATACGGCCGAGCTGGCCCGAGCGCTCGACCTGCTGGTATCGCTTCCGGCGGCCGACAAGCCGGTGCTGCTGCGGATGCTGCTGCGAATGGCCCGGACGCCGGGGCACCCCGATTTCGACGCATTCGTCCGGGCGGTCGCCGCGGCGATCGACTGTCCGCTGCCGCGAGCGCAGTGGTAGCCGTGCGCCGCCACAGTCCGATGCCAGCCGCCGGTCGCGCCTTGCGCGGGCGCCGGCACGCGACTGCTGCCAGCCGGTATTGTCGGACGTTCGACAATTTCGAACGCGACGAGGCGAGCGTTCCGATTGCATGCACCTGCACCAAGGGTACGCAGGCTGTGCCTTGACGCCGCCGCAGCCCCGACGCTAGGCTCCTCGGGTTAAGTTGGGTATTCCAGACACGGGCGCCGCTCGGCGAACCCGAAATCCAGGAGGCAATCGATGAAGCGCCGTACGCTCGTCGCGGCCGCGGCAGGTGCCGCTCTGTCCGCAGCAGCATTCCATCTCCCCGCATTCGCACAGGACGCCCCGATCCGGATCGGCGTGCCGACCGCCGTCCAGCTCCAGGTCGGCCGGGATACGCAGGCCGCCGTCGAGATGGCGATCGAGGACATCAACGCAAAGGGCGGCGTCCTCGGGCGCAAGCTGCAGATGGTCGTCGCCGACGAGACCGAGCTTCCCGAGACCGGCATCAACGCGGTCAAGAAACTGACCGCCGAAGACAAGGTCGACGTGCTGATCGGCGGCTACACCAGCGGCGTCACGCTCGCGCAGCTGCCGCACATCTCGCGCGCGAAGACGATCTACCTCGGCGTCGGCGCGGCCTCGCCGGCGATCACGCAGCGCGTGAAGAAGGACTACGACGACTACAAGTACATCTTCCGCGTCGGTCCGATCCATGCCGGCCACCAGGCGCGCCAGCTCACGAGCTTCCTGTCCGATTTCGTCGGCGGCGAACTCGGCTACAAGAAGGTCGCGATCGTCGGCGAGAACGCGAAGTGGGTCCAGGACCTGGTGCCGATCCTGAAGAAGGGTGCGAGTGCGGCCGGCGTCGAAGTGACCTTCACCGAGCTGTTCGACACGAAGACGTCGGACTTCTCGCCGCTGTTCTCGAAGGTCCGCGATTCGGGCGCGCAGTTCCTGACCGTGATCCTGTCGCACGCGTCGAGCGACGTCTTCGCCAAGCAATGGCACGACGCGCGCTTCCCGATGCCCTACGGCGGCATCGACGTCAAGAGCATGGACGGCGACTTCTGCTCGCGGATCGACGGCAAGTCGATCTCGCAGATTTCGGGCAACTTCGCAGTCAGCGCACCGATCACGACGAAGACGGTCGGGTTCTTCGACGCGTTCACGAAGCGCACGCAGCGCCAGCCGGTCTACACCGCCTACTTCGCGCACGATGCCGTGCACGTCTACGCCGAGGCGGTCGCACGTGCCGGCAGCACCGATCCGGACAAGGTGATTCCCGAGCTCGAGAAGACCAGCTTCGAAGGCATCGCCGGCCAGATCGAGTTCGACGAGATGCACGACGTCAAGGCCGGCGGCAAGAACCCGAACCTGCTGTTCGCGCAATGGCGCGACAACTGCGAGCGCGAGGTCGTGTTCCCGCCGCAGCTCAAGACGGCCGATCCGATCCTGCCGGCCTGGCTGAAGAAGTAAGGCGGAGTCATCCTTGGTCGAGATCCTGATCCAGGGCGCGGTATCGAGCGCCATCTACGCGCTGCTCGCGGTCGGCTTCACGCTGATCTTCGGCGTCGCGCGTATCCTGAACCTCGCGCACGGGTCGTTCTATGCGCTCGGTGCCTACGCGACCTACCTGCTGACGACCTACGACTGGCCGCTGGTGCCGGCGGCACTCGTCGCGATCGCCTTCGTGGCCGGGTTCGGGGTCGTCATGGAGCGGGTGCTGGTGCGGCCGATGCGCCGGCGCTCGCTGCTGGCGGTGCTGATGATCACGCTGGCCACGGCGCTCGCGGTCGAGCAACTGCTGTTCCTGAGCTTCGGCTCCGAGTACCGCAACGTGCCGGCGCTGGTTTCGGCGAAGTACACGCTGTTCGGCGTCGACATAGCCGGCCAGCGCCTGCTCACCGTGGTCGCCGCGGTCGTGCTGATCGGCCTGCTGTGGCTGTTCATCCAGCGCACCCGCCTGGGCTCGGCGATCCTGGCGATCTCGCAGGATCCCGAGGCCGCGCAGTACATGGGCATCCCGTCGGACCGGATCTTCTCGATCGTGATGGCGCTGTCGGCGGCGCTGGCCGCCGCAGCGGGAATCCTCGCCGGGCCGTTCCTGACCGTCCAGCCGACGATGTGGCTGCTGCCGGTCGTCAAGGCCTTCGCGATCGTCGTCGTGGGGGGGCTCGGGTCGATCCCGGGCAGCATCCTGGCCGCGCTGATGCTCGGCTATGCCGAGACGATCGTCGCCTACCTGGCCTCGACGAGCTGGACCGAAATCATTGGAGTGCTCGCCACCTTGCTGATGCTGATCTTCCGCCCTGCCGGCATGTTCGGCAAGCGCGCGGCGTTTTGAGGAGAGTGCAATGAATCGACGTGCACTCGACACGCTGGCCGGCGCGCCCGGCCGGATGGCCGATCCGAAGCCGGCGCTGCTCGCCCGCACTCCGCCGGCGAACCTGCTCGGAGACAGGCTCGACCTGGCCGGCGCGGGCGTCTTCGTCGCGATCATGGTCGTGCTGCCGCTGGTGATCGACAACAGCTACCTGCTCGGCGTGCTTTCGGTCGCGCTGATCTACGCGCTGTGGGCGGTCAGCTGGGATTTCATGTCCGGGCTCACCGGCCGCGAGAACTTCGGCCATGCGCTGTTCATCGGCGCCGGCGGCTACACGGCCGGCTTCATGAACACGGTCTGGTTCATCGACGGCTGGTGGAGCATCCCGGCCGGCATGGTCGTGGCCGCCGTGTTCGCCATCGTGGTCGGGCTGCCGACGCTGCGGCTGAAGGGTCCGTACTTCGCACTGGCGATGCTGTCGGCCTCGGTGATCATGGAACGGCTGATGCTGATCTTCTGGGAGTACACCGGCGGCGAGGAAGGCATCAACGGCGTCGAGCCGCTGTTCGACTCGCCGCTGGCGTTCTACTACTTCGCGCTCGCCGTGCTGCTCGTCGTCACCGTCGCACTGGTGATGCTGGCGCGCTCGAACTGGGGGCTGGTGCTGCGGGCGATTCGCGGCGACGAGGCCACCTGCCAGGCGGCCGGGCTCAACGTCACCTGGTACAAGATCGCGTCGCTGCTGATCAGCGGCGCGATCGCCGGCGCCGGGGGCGCGATGTACGCGCACTACCAGATGCAGGTGAGCCCGCAGGTCTTCACGGTCGTGCTGACGATCACCGTGATCACGATGGTCTACGTCGGCGGCATGGGCTCGGTCTGGGGCCCGATCGGCGGCGCGATCCTGCTGGTGATGATGACCGAGCTGCTGCGCGACTTCGGCGAGTGGCGGCTGATGATCTACAGCCTCACGCTGATCCTGATCCTGTTCTTCCTGCCCGAGGGCTTCATCGCGCCGCTGTGGCACCGATTCAAGGCGCGGCTGGGGGCGAACCGATGAGCGCGATCCTCGAAGTCAGCGGCGTGACCAAGCGCTTCGGCGGCCTGGTCGCGGTCAACGACGTCAGCTTCTCGCTGGCGGCAGGCGAGATCGCCGGCATCCTCGGGCCCAACGGCGCCGGCAAGACCACGCTGTACAACCTGCTGACCGGCTTCATCCCGGCCGACGAGGGCAGCATCGTCTTCCAGGGCCGGCAGCTTCGCGGCGTTTCGCCGCACCGGATCGTGCGCATGGGGATCTCGCGCACCTTCCAGCTTTGCCGGCCCTTCGTCGGCATGAGCGTCCTCGAGAACGTCAAGGTCGGCGGGCTCGCGCAGCCGGCACCGCCAGAGGGGCGCGATGCGCACGCACACCGGCTGATCGCGCAGGTCGGGCTGTCCGGCAAGGAAGACATGCCGGCCGAGCTGATGGCCTACGGCGACCAGCGGCGGCTCGAGATCGCCCGGGCGCTGGCCGCCTCGCCGAAGCTGCTGCTGCTCGACGAACCCTTCGCCGGCCTCGGCTCGAGCGAGATCGCCGAGCTCTCGGCGCTCATCAGGCAGATCCATGCCGATACCGGGCTCACGGTCCTGCTGATCGAACACAAGCTGCACGAATTCATGAAACTGGTGAATCGCGTCATCGCGCTCGACTTCGGCGAGCTGATCGCCGACGACGTGCCCGAACGGATCGTCACGCATCCGCGTGTCGTCGAGGCCTACATCGGCGGCAACGTGCCCGAGACGGAGGCGGCCTGATGTCCGCGTTGCCCCGCCAGGCCCAGGCCAGCGCGCCGCTGCTCGAGATCGGCGGCCTCACGGTGCGCTACGGCAAGGCGCTCGCGCTCGAGAACGTGTCGATGACGATCGGCGCAGGCGAGATCGTCGCCGTGCTCGGTCCCAACGGCGCCGGCAAGTCGACGCTGCTTAAGGCGATCTCGCGGATGCAACCCTCGCAGGGCACGCTGAACCTGCGCGGCGAGTCGATCCAGCCGCTGGCCGCGCACCAGGTGGTCGGGCAGGGCATCTGCCACTGTCCGGAAGGCAGGCGCCTGTTCACCGAACTCAGCGTGCTGAAGAACCTGATGCTCGGCGCCTACCTGCGGCGCGACCGCGCGGCCGTCGAACGCGACCTCGATTTCGTCTACTCGTTGTTCCCGATCCTGCGCGAGCGCGCAGCCCAGATCGTCAGCACGCTGTCGGGCGGCCAGCAGCAGATGGTCGCCATCGGCCGGGCGCTGATGGGCGGGCCGTCGCTGCTGCTGCTCGACGAGCCGTCGGTCGGCATCGCGCATCGGCTCAAGCTCGAGATCTTCGAGGCGATCAGCAAGATCCGCGACACCGGCACGGCGATCCTGATGGCCGAGCAGGACGCGCAGTCGGCGATGCGGATCGCCGATCGCGTCTACGTGCTCGAACACGGCCACGTCGGCCGCGAAGGCACGAGTGCCGAGATGTCGAAGGACGACTACGTCAGGCAGGCGTACCTCGGCGTGGCCTGAGCGGCTTCGAAGCGCGCTCGTCGCCGCTCAGGCCGGCGACGAGCGCATCCCGTAGACCTTGCCGTCGCGGAACAGCCACTCGGCGCGCAGCACCGGCTCGCTGCCGTCGGCCAGCGTGTAGCCGACCAGTTCGATCGTCTCGCCTTCCCCGATCGGCTCGACGCCCCAGGCGCGCATCCGGGTCAGCGGCGCCAGCTCGATCTCCCAGACGCCGTCCTTGCGCTCGGGCAGGCTCGTCTTTTCGAGGATGGCCTTGCCGTCGAACTGCGAGCTCTGCGCCGGCAGCGCGCGCGCCGCCAGGTCGGACGGCAGGGCCAGGCCGGGTTCGATCTCGAGCTCGAGTTCGACATGGGGGTTGCGCCAGTGCGCGGCCTTCACGCGGCCCTTCAGGTAGAGCGGCCGCTCCGGATCGAAGCTGGACCAGCCGTGATGCGCGCGGGCGCTGGCGATCGCGCCGGTCGCGAGCGCTGCCGCGCTCAGGCGCAGGATCGTGCGTCGATGCATGCCGTTCTCCCTCGACTTCAGACGTAGGCGATGGCGCGGCCGCAGGCCAGCACCGCGAGCCAGAGCAGCAGCGAGCTCGTGCCCAGCACGCGACCAGGCAGGTCTCCCCGCTCGAGCGAACCGCGCGCGTGAAACCATACCGCGTTGGCGCCGGCAACGAACAACAGCAGCATCTTGAGCCGGAACGCCGGATTCGTCAGCAAGTCGCCGGCTTGCGACGCGAACATCAGCAGTCCGCTGGCCGCGGCCAGCACGAAGCCCGCGACGGCCAGCGGCAGCGCGAGCCGTGCCAGCGGGCGCAGCGCGATCGCCGAGCCGAGCCCGAGGAAGCGGACCTCGAACAGCACGAGGTTGCCGAGCAGCACCGCGATGCCGGCAATGTGGACCGCCTCGAGCGCCGGGAAGGCCCACGGGTGCGTCTGCAGTGCGGCGAACGGGCTCATCGGCCTCGCGACGGAAGCGGCGCGGCGCGTCGGCGGTGCCGCCTCGATCAGGCCACGCCGGCGGCGTGCGCCTGCTGGTCGGCGTGGTACGAGGACCGGACCATCGCGCCGACGGCGGCGTGCGTGAAGCCCATCTCGCGCGCCTTGTCCTCGAACATCCGGAACACGTCGGGGTGCACGTAGCGGCGTACCGGCAGGTGCGCGTTCGACGGCGCCAGGTACTGGCCGATCGTCAGCATGTCGATGCCGTGCTCGCGCATGTCGCGCATGACCTCGAGGATCTCGTCGTCGGTTTCGCCGAGGCCGACCATCAGGCCCGACTTCGTCGGCACGCCGGGCACGCGGCGCCCGAACTCCTGCAGCAGCTTCAGCGAATGCGCGTAGTCGGCGCCCGGGCGGGCTTCGCG
>JAAZBL010000252.1 GCA_012513825.1 Limnobacter sp.
GCCGCCTCCGGATCGCGCTGCAGCGGCGCATCGGATTCGTCTACGGGAAGCGGCGCGCGCTCGGCGTCGGCCTCCGCAGCGTTCGTGACGTCTTCGTCGGCCATGGAACGGCGATTCTATCCGGGCGACACGCCGAACCGTTTCGCGCGCACCGGGCCGCTTCGTTCAGGGCGGCGCGACCGAGCCCATCCAGCGGCCGATCGACGCGGCGCGTCGCGCCAGCGCCGCGGAACCGGGATTCGCGTCGTAGTAGCGCGGCCGCGGCAGCATCGCGGCGAGCCGCGCCGACTGGCGTGCGTCGAGCCCGGCCGCCGAAACTCCGAAGTGATGGCGCGCGGCCGCCTCGGCGCCGAAGACGCCTTCGCCCCATTCGGCGACGTTCAGATAGATCTCGAGGATCCGGCGCTTGCTCATCACGAACTCGATCATGTAGGTGATGACCAGTTCCTGCGCCTTGCGCAGGTAGCTGCGCTGGCCGGACAGGAACAGGTTCTTCGCCAGTTGCATCGTGATCGTCGATCCGCCCTGCACGACTTCGCCGCGCCGGCGATTCCGGTCCCAGGCACGTTCGATCGCTTCCCAGTCGACGCCGACGTGATCGGTGAAGCGGGCGTCCTCGGCGGCGATCACCGCGCGTTTCAGGTGCGCCGAGATCCGCTCGTAGGGAACCCATTCGAAGCGCAACTCGACCTTCGGGTCCTCGGCGCGCAGCCGCGCGTGTTCGGCGCGCATGAAGGCGGTCGAACCGGGATCCACCTGCGACCACCACAGCACGTGGCCGAAGTACCAGGCCTGCAGGGCCAGCACCGCGGTCACGGCCAGCACGAGCAGCCAGCCGACCGCCGCGCCGAGCCGGCGCAGCGGCCCCCGCGGCGAGCCTGACCGACCGCGCCGCGCGCCGCCGGTCACGCCGCGGCGACGGCCGGAAGAGGCCGCATTGCGGCTGTACGCCTTGCCCGCCATGCCGGCTGCCTCGCCGCCCGACCCGCCCTCAGCAGGCCGACGCCGCCAGTTCGGCGCGAAGGGCCGCGTAGACCGGCGCGGTATCGGGCCGCAGCCCCCGCCAGACGAAGAAGGATTCGGCGGCCTGCTCGACCAGCATGCCGAGGCCGTCGCAGCAGCGCGGGCAGCCGGCCGCCCCGGCCTGCGCCATGAACGGCGTGGCCCGCGGCGCATAGAACATGTCGAGCGCCAGGCCGGCGCCGGCGAACACCGCGTCGGGCAGCGGCAGCCGCTCGCCGGCCAGCCCGCTCGCGGTGGCGTTCACGATCGCGTCGAAGCGCTGCCCGTCGGCGAGCGCATCGACGACGAGTTCGAATCCGCCGCCCTGCACCCGCGCGTCCTTGCTCCGCCGCGCGAGTTCGAGCGCGCGTTCCGGACTGCGATTGGCGATCGCGAGCCGCGCCAGGCCGGCGTCGAGCAGCGGCCTCACGACACCGCCGGCGGCACCGCCGGCGCCGATCAGCAGCAGCGAGCGGCCTGACAGCGACAGGCCGACGCGGTTCTCGATGTCGCGGACGAGACCGATGCCGTCGGTGTTGTCGCCCAGTACCTGCCCGCCCTCGAAGCTCAGCGTGTTGACGGCCCCGGCCGCCTCGGCGCGCGGCGTGCGCCGCGTCGACAGCTCGAAGGCCTGTCCCTTGAACGGCAGCGTGACGTTCAGGCCGCGGCCGCCTTCGGCGGCGAAGTTCGCGACGGCAGCCGCGAAGCCGTCGAGCGGCGCGAGCAGCCGGCCGTACTCGATGTCCTGGCCGGTTGCGCGCGCGAACAGCGCGTGGATCTGCGGCGAGCGACTGTGCGCGACCGGGTTGCCGACGACCGCGTAGCGATCGCTCACGACCGGCGCCCCCTCGCCGCGCGCGTGTCGCCGGGCGAGGCCTTGCCGCGCGCGTTCGCGTCGTCGCCGTACAGCGCGTCCTCGGGGTTGTCGCTGTCGACCGTCGTGGTGGCCAGCGCACCGTTGGTGAAGGTCCAGGTACGCACGATCTGCAGGATGTCGCCTTCGCGGGCCATCTGCTCGGTGAACGGCGCGTACGGCGCGCCGGCCAGCACGATCTGCCGAACCGAGCGGTTCAGCGCCTCGTGCCGCGACGGCCGTTCGATCAGCACGTCGACGACGTTGCCGTGCCTGTCGAGCTCCACGGTAATGATCAGCGCACCGTAGAGCTTGCCGCGCGCCTCGGTCGGATAGCGCTCGGTGCCGATCTTCTCGATGCGCTCGGCCCATTCCTCGACGTAGCGCGCGTAGCTGACACCGACCGCGTTGACGCCGTAGGTCAGCCGTTTCGGGCGCTTCTGGTAGTCGGAGATCTGCCGGTCGATCTGTGCCTGCAGGCGCGCGATGACGGCGTCGGCGTCCTGGTCGTCGGCGCCCGGCTGCTGCGGCACAGCCTCGCTGGCCGGGCGGTCGGATTCGACGGGCCGTGGCTCGCCTCGAGCCATCGCCAGCAGTTCGCGCTGCTGCGCCTCGAGCTGCTCCATGCGCTGGCGCTGCCGGGTGAGCGCATCGCCGTCCTCGACCTGCGTCTCGGCCGGCAGCGGGCTGCGTGCCCTGCCGGCGTCGCGGTCGCCGCCGCCGACCATGTCGACCTGCGCCAGCACCTCGGGCGTCGCCGGTCGCAACTCGGTGCGCGCGTTGAGCAGGATCACCTCGAGCTGTGGGTCGTCGGGCTTGAACACGATCGGCGCGGGCGGCACGAAGCGCAGCATCAGCACCAGCAGGTGCAGCAGCACCGACACCGAAATCGCGAACATCAGCCGGTCGCGCGGCGTGGCCAGCCGGTGCTGCAGCGCCTGCACGACCGACATCCCTTCCCGTTTCATCATGTACTTCCGTTCAACGACGCGGGACCGTCACTGGCCCGGGCCTTCGGCTTCCTGTTCGTCGACCTCGAGCAGGCCGGCGGCCGCGACCTCGACGAAGCGCGCCTCGACCGACAAGTCCAGCTCATCGGTACCCAGGATGTCCACCACGATGCGACGACCGGGGGCGAACAGCGGCAGGCCGGCAAGCCGGAAGTACAGCGGTGCATCGACGAGCCTGACCAGGTCCTCGCGAACGACGACGGCCTCGGCGCGCCGCAGCTTCTGTTGCGCGACCCAGCGCAGGCACCAGTAGCGCTCCATCCGTTGCTGGAAGTCGCCATAGGCCGCGTATTTCGCGTCGAAGGCCGACATCAGCGAGAAAAGCTCGGCATCGTTGTGCGCGTACGGCGGCCGCTCGCCGGCCAGCACGGCCAGCACCTGGCGCTGGTTGACGAGGTCGACGTAGCGGCGCAGCGGCGACGTCGCCCACATGTACTGCGCGACCCCCAGCCCCATGTGCGGCAGCGGCTGGCTGGTCACGCGCACGCGCCCGTTCTGCTGGGAGCGATAGATGCCGGGCGTCTCGTGATCGCCGAGCAGGCGCCCCCATTCGCTGTTGGCCAGGATCGCCATTTCGGCCACGATCCGGTCGAGCACCGAATCGCGCCGGCGCGGCACGATCCGCACGAGCGGTTCCTCGCCCTCGGGGGCAGGATCGAGGTAGAAGCTGAA
>JAAZBL010000026.1 GCA_012513825.1 Limnobacter sp.
CGACGAAGTCGGTCATCCGGAACCCGAGACCGGTCAGCGTGATGCCGCCGACGATGATGCCGGCCGTTGCGGTCGCCACGCCGATGCCGATCATGTTTCGCGCACCGTCGTTCAGGCCGCCGTAGACGTCGCGCCAGCCGCGCAGGAAGGCCTCGGCATAGCCGCCGTGGCCGCGGAACAGCGCGATCAGCGGACGCTGCGTGAGCATCAGCGCGATCAGCGTCGTGCAGGCCCAGAACGCCGACAGCGCCGGCGACATCTGCTCGATCATCAGGCACCAGATCAGCACGCCGATCGGGATCAGGAAATGCAGGCCGGCGCGCACCGTAGGCCAGGTATCGGGCAGCACCGGGTTCTCGATGTCGATCTCCTCGGGCAGGTCCGGGTACTGCGCCGCACGCCGCAGCAGCATGACGTGCAGCAGCAATAGCAGCGCGGCCACGATCCACGGTGCCGCGCTGCCGAACAGCGCCTGCGCGCCGACGGCGATCCAGTAGATCAGCGCGCAGACGACGATCGTGCCGCTCAGGCCGAGCCCCCATGCGATCGCGCGCTCCTTCGGGCTGCGCTGGCGGCGTGCGGCCAGCGGCTCCATGCCGAGCTTCAGCGCCTCGAGATGAACGATGTAGAACAGCGCGATGTACGAGATCGCCGCCGGCAGGAATGCATGCTTGATGACCTCGACGTAGGGGATGCCGACGTACTCGACCATCAGGAAGGCCGCCGCGCCCATCACCGGCGGCATGATCTGCCCGTTGACCGACGACGAAGTCTCGATCGCACCGGCCTTGATGCCGCCATAGCCGGCTTTCTTCATCAGCGGAATCGTGAAGATGCCGCCCGAGACCACGTTCGAGACCGACGAACCCGAGATCAGGCCGTTGAGCCCCGACGAAACGACGGCGACCTTGGCCGGTCCGCCGCGCATGTGGCCGAGCGCGGCGAACGAGACCTGCATCATGTAGTTGCCGGCGCCGGCGCGGTCGAGCAGCGAGCCGAACAGCACGTAGATGAAGATGAAACCGACCGACACGCCGAGCGCGACGCCGTAGACGCCCTCGGTCGTCAGCCACATGTGCGAGATCATCCGCTCGAGCGAGGCCCCCTTGTGCGAGACGACGTCGGGGAGGTACGGGCCGAGGAAGATGTAGCCGAGAAAGAACAGCGCGAGGATCGTCATCGGCAGGCCGACTGCGCGTCGCGTGCCTTCGAGCAACAAGACCATGCCGACGGTGGCCACGACGATGTCGCGCAGCGTCGGCTGGCCGGGGCGCGTGGCGAGTTCGGCGTAGAAGAGCAGCAGGTACGCGCCGCAGAAGGCGGCGACGAAGGCCAGCACCCAGTCGTAGAGCGGCACGCGGTCGCGCGCCGCGCGGCGGCTCGCCGGAAACGCCAGGTAGGCCAGGAACAGCGCGAGCGCCAGGTGCAGCGCGCGCGCTTCGGTGTCGTTGAGCAGCCCGATCCCGAACGTGAACGGCAGGGGCGAGGCATACCAGAGCTGGAACAGTGCCCAGCCGATGGCGACCAGGAAGATCGTTGCGCCGGCCAGCCCGCCGGCTGCGCGTGCGCCGGTGTCGGCTTCGGCCACGAGCTGCTGCAGGTCGGGGGATGCCTTGTCGAGGTCGCTCACTGAATCTCCTGTCGCTGCCCGGATGAGAAAGAGCGGGCGCCGGGCCCGCTCTTTCAGTCCTGTCGTCGCTCGGGCGATCGGCCGCCTGTCGGAGGCCGGATCAGTTCACCCAGCCCTTTTCCTTGTAGTAGCGCAGTGCACCTTCGTGCAGCGGCGCCGACAGGCCGTTCTTGATCATCTCCTCGGGTTTCAGGTTGGCCAGTGCCGGATGCAGCTTCTTGAAGTCGTCGAAGTTGTCGAACACGGCCTTGACGACCGCGTAGACGGTGTCGGCCGGCGTGTTCGTCGACGCGACGACGGTGGCCAGCACGCCATAGGTCTCGACCGGATCCGGGTTGCCCGGATACATGCCGCCCGGGATCGTGGCCTTCGCGTAGTAGGGCTTGCCTTCGAGCAGCTTGTCGATCGCCGGACCCGTCAGCGGCACCAGCTTCGCGCCGCACGAGGTCGTCGGATCCTGGATGTTCGCCGACGGGTGGCCGACCGCGTAGAAGAAGCCGTCGATCTTGCCGTCGCACAGCGCCGGACCATGCTCGTCGGCCTTCAACTCGGAAGCCAGGCCGAAGTCGCTCATCTTCCAGCCGAGGGCATCGACGAGCTCTTCCATCGACGCGCGCGTTCCCGAACCGGGGTTGCCGACGTTGAAGCGCTTGCCCTTGAAGTCCTCGAAGGTCTTGACGTTCGCTTCCTTGCGGGCCAGCACGGTGAACGGCTCGGGATGCACGGAGAAGACCGCGCGCAGCGGCTCGTAGGGACCGGCATCCTTGAACTGGCCGACACCCTTGAGGCCGTTGTACTGGACGTCGGACTGCACGAAGCCGAGGTCGAGCTCGCCGGCCTTGATCGTGTTGACGTTGAACACGGAGCCGCCGGTCGACTCGACCGAGCACCGAATGCCGTGTTGCGCGCGGTCCTTGTTCACGAGACGGCAGATCGCGCCGCCCGCTGCGTAGTAGACGCCAGTGACGCCGCCGGTGCCGATCGTGATGAACTTCTGCTGCGCAGCGACCGGCGCACTGAAGGCGGCTGCCGACAATGCGGCGCCGACCACCGCGGCGAGTTTGGCGGACGCTCGAAATCTGAACATGGGCTCTGTGCTCCGAAGAATCGTTTAAGTGATTGTCCGCAACATGTAACCGGATTCCGGCGATCAGGCAAGTTGGAAAGGCACGCCGCGATCGCATCGGCGATCCGGCTGCGGAAGCCGCACGGCGAGCCGGCCGTCAGCCTCCTAGGCCTGTTCGATCGCAGCGTCGACCGCCGCGCCGAGCCGCTCGACGACGGCATCGAGCTCCTCGTCGCCGATCACGAACGGCGGCGCGATCAGCACGTGGTCGCCGAGCCGGCCGTCGACGGTTCCGCCCATCGGGTAGACCATCAGCCCGCGATCCATCGCCGCCTGCTTGATCCGCGCGTGCAGGCGCAGCGCCGGATCGAAGACCTGCTTCGAGGCCCGGTCGGCGACCAGCTCGATCGCCTGGAACAGGCCGCGCCCACGGATGTCGCCGACCTGCGGATGGTCGCCGAAATGCGCGTGCAGAAGCTGGTTCAGCAGTTGCCCCTGTTCGCGCACGCGCTCGAGCAGCCGGTCGCGACGGATCACCTGCTGCACGGCCAGCGCCGCCGCGCA
>JAAZBL010000253.1 GCA_012513825.1 Limnobacter sp.
AGCGCGAGCGGCGCGCGAAGGTCATCAACGCCGAAGGCGAGCAGCAGGCCGCGCAGAAGCTGCTCGAAGCGGCCGAGGTCCTGTCGCGGGTGCCCGAGGCGATGCAGCTGCGCTACCTGGCGACGCTGTCGGTGATCGGAACGCAGAACAATTCGACGATCGTCTTCCCGTTTCCGACCGATCTCGGGCGCACGCTGTCGAGCGTCGTCGACGGGCTGCGTTCGGGCGGCGGCACCGAGCGCTGAAGCTGCGGTTCGCGTTCGCGATCCGGCGCAGGCCGAGCCGTCGCGCCCGCCGGGCCCGGATGCGCGAACGGGCCGCTCGCGTCGATTAACATGATCGCTTTCCGACGAAGGAGACGATGCCGATGAAGCTCTACTATTCGCCCGGTGCCTGTTCGCTGTCGCCGCACATCGCGCTGCGCGAAGCCGGCCTGCCGTTCGAAGCGGTGCTTGCCAGCACCAAGACGCACAAGCTGGCCGACGGGACTGACTACTACACGATCAATCCGAAAGGCTACGTGCCGCTGCTCGAATTCGACAACGGGGAGCGGCTGACCGAAGGGCCGGCGATCGTGCAGTGGATCGCCGACCAGGTGCCCGAGCGCAGGCTCGCGCCGCCGGCCGGCACGATGGAACGCTACCGGCTGATGGAGTGGCTGAACTTCATCACGACCGAGCTGCACAAGCAGTTCAGCCCGCTGTTCAACCCGGCCTATCCCGAAGAGGGCAAGGCGATCAACCGCGCAAAGCTCGTCGAGCGCTTCGAGTGGGTCGACGGCCAGTTGAGCGGCCGGCAGTACCTGATGGGCGACGACTTCACGGTCGCCGACGCCTACCTGTTCGTCGTCACGAACTGGACGGTGCCGACCAAGCTCGACATCTCGGCGTTCGGGAATCTCGGCGCGCACCGCGCACGCGTCGCGAAGCGCCCGGCGGTACAGGAGGCATTGAAGGCCGAGGGCCTGGCCTGAGGCCGACTGGCACGCCGATTGCTGCGTTCCCCGCGTCCGATCGATCCGGCCGCCATGGATGCCACGGTGGCCCGATCGTTCTTGCGCTTTCCTCTCGCTTTCTCGACACAGGAGCACAACACGATGCAATTCGGGACCCAGAACAAGGATCGGCTCGTTGCGGACATCCGCCAGGTCGTGGCCGATCTCGATGCCGTGCTTCGCGAGGCGGTCTCGGAAACCGGCGCCGAAGTCGGTGGCTTGAAAGGGCGCCTGCGAGACGGGCTGCATGCGGCGCGCGCCAGCCTGGCCGAACTCGAGAGCGATGTCGGCGAGCGCGCGCGCGAAGCCGCGCGAATGACTTCCGACCGGGCCCGCGAGGCGGCCCGGGCCACGTCCGAACGAGCCCGCGAGGCGGCGCGTTACACCGACGACTACGTGCACGAACATCCGTGGGCCGTCGTCGGCGTGGCAGCCGGCATCGGCGCGCTGATCGCGCTGATCCTCAGCCGGCGCTGAGCGTTCCTTCAATCGACGCTTGACACTCCCTCGGCCGACGCCGAACGCTCGAACGCAGTCGATCGCGAGTTCCGCCGACGGCCAGACGGCCGGGCGCCCGCTCGCCCGCGCGACAGGCGGCTGCCTTCCCCGGTATCGACACGCCGCAGTGCAGATTGATCGATCGGCTGCACCGGCCTATCGTGGCCGAGGTTCCCACCGACCCCTCGTCGCAGGAGACTCGAAGATGAAGCCAGTCTGGATCGTCGTCGCCAATGCCTACCAGGCGCAGTTGTTCGAACGTGCGAAGCCGCGCGGCCCGCTCGAGCCGCTGGTCTCCTTCGTGCATCCGGAAAGCCGCCTGAAGGCGGGAGATCTCGGCGCGCATCAGCCAGGCCGTGCCCAGGCCGCCGATCGCGGCGGCCAGACCTCCTACCAGCCGCCGACCGAACCGAAGGACAAGGAAAAGGATCTGTTCGCCCGTCAGATCGCCGAGTATCTCGGACAGGGCGTGCACGCCGATCGCTGCAGCGGGCTGATGCTGTTCGCCTCGCACCGGATGCTCGGTGCCATCCGGGAGTTGCTCGACACCCGCACGAGCCGGGCGGTCCAGCACAGCGCGCCGATCGACCTGACCGGCATGCAGACGCGCGAACTCGAAGCGCGAATCGCCCAACAACTCGCGGTCTGACGGCTCGCGGTTCCCCGCTCCCCGGGAAATCTACCGCTTCGGTGGCGCGCCGGTCGCAGGCCAGTCCGGCGCGCTCCGGTAAGGCTCCTCGAAAGCCCTGAAATCCTTTTCGGCCAGCGCGCCCTCGATCCACTCGGCGATCCCCTGCGCCTGCACGATGCGCGCGGCGTAATCGGCGCTGACCGCATCCAGCGGCACGCCGTAGGTGCGAAAGCGCATGACGACGGGCGCGAAGAAGGCGTCGGCGATGCCGAAG
>JAAZBL010000254.1 GCA_012513825.1 Limnobacter sp.
CGCGACCCGATGAGCGAATCCCTGCTCGAACGGCCGGTCGCGCCGCGAACCAGTCTGCAGCGGCTGTGGCGCGACCTCGGTGCCGTCTACGCGGCCAACGGCCTGATCGGCTTCGTCTTCGCGGCCACCGGTCCGGTCGCCGTGATCCTGTCGGTCGGCACGCGCGGCGGGCTGAGCCAGGCCGAACTGGCCTCCTGGGTGTTCGGCGCGTTCTTCGTCAACGGGCTGCTGACGCTGCTGGCGTGCTGGCTCTATCGCCAGCCGCTGGCCTTCTTCTGGACGATCCCGGGCACCGTGCTGGTCGGACCTGCGCTGCAACACCTGAGCTGGCCGCAGGTGATCGGCGCCTTCGTCGCCACCGGCGTGCTGATGCTGGTGCTCGGGCTGAGCGGCTGGGTGCGCCGCGCGATGGCGCTGGTGCCGATGCCGATCGTCATGGGCATGGTGGCCGGCGTGTTCCTGCGATTCGGCGTCGATCTCGTGCACGCACTGCGCGAGGACGCCGCGATCGCGGTGCCGATGGCGGCGGTGTTCGTGCTGCTGAACGCGCGCGCGGCGCTCGGGCGCCGGATGCCGCCGATGATCGGCGCACTGCTGGTCGGCGTGGTCGCGGTCGCGCTGTCGGGCCGCTTCGATCCGGGCGCCGTCGGCGCCCAGTGGTTCGCCGCACCGGTGTTCCAGGTGCCGCAATGGTCGTGGCAGGCGATGGTCGAGCTGGTCGTGCCGCTGGCGATCACGGTGCTGGTCGTGCAGAACGGGCAGGGCGTCGCCGTGCTGAAGGCCGCCGGCCACGATGCGCCGGTCAACGCGGTCACCGCCGCCTGCGGCGCCTGGTCGATCGCGACGGCCTTCGTCGGGACCGTCTCCACCTGCCTGACCGGCCCGACGAACGCGATCCTCGCCTCGTCGGGCGAGCGCGAGCGACACTACACGGCGGGCATCGTCGTCGCGCTGCTGGCGATCCTTTTCGGCCTGTGCGCGCCGCTGTTCACGCGGCTGATGCTGGCCGCACCGCCGGCCTTCGTCGCAACGCTGGCCGGACTCGCGATGCTGCGGGTGCTGCAGGCCTCGTTCACGACGGCCTTCGGCGGGCGATTCACCCTCGGTGCGATGATCACCTTCATCGTGACGGTCGCCGACATCACGGTGCTCAACATCGGGGCGGCCTTCTGGGGCCTGGTCGCCGGCTTCGCGATTTCCTGGTGGCTCGAACCGGCGGATTTCGCGGCCGCGCGCGGCGCCGGCCTGGCGGCGTCGGGGCCGCACGCGGGGGCGTCGCCGTCGTCGACGACGAAATGAATCACCGGGCGCAGGCGCGTGGCTGCCGTCCGACGGCACAGGGCGGCCGCATTGCGCCGCCGGGCATAGAATCGCGCTGCCGCGAAGCCCCAGGAGCCCACGCATGCGCGCTGTCACGTTTTCGTCCCTCGTTGTCGGTGCCGGCCTGCTGGCCGTGCAACTGCCGTCGCTGGCTTCCGATGCCGACGACTTCAATCCGCACAAGTTTCCGTTTCCCGCAGGTCTCTACGACTGCGAACTGAATCGCAAGGTCGACGTCCGCGAAGTGTCGCCGGACATGCGCTCGGCGGTGCTGCGGTGGGCCAGGAAGGACTACACGCTGCGTGCCGTCAAGGCGCGTACGGGTGCACTGCGCTACGAAGACGAGTCGTCCGGTCTGGTCTGGATCGTGATCGCCGGCAAGTCGATGCTGCTCGACATGCGGCACGGCAAGCAGCTGGCGAACGAATGCACGGCGCGGCCGCCGCTCCGCGCGGGCGCCTGAGGCCTTGCGACGCGCCGTCCCGGCGATTCGGGCGTTTACTGTGTACCGGGCGCTGACGGCATCCCGGGGCTGCCCGCCGGCGGCGGCATCCCGGGCGCGCTGGCCGGAGGCGCAACGCCGGGCGTGACCGCCGGCGCCGGGCTGCCCGGTGCATGGGTCGGCGGCGGGACGACCGGTGTCGCCGGAGACGGCGGGATCGGCGCCACGCGTGCCGGCGGCTGCGCTCCGGGCGGCGTGCCGGGCGGCAGCGTCGTCGACGGCGGCGCACCTGCGGGCGGCAAGGCAGGTGGGGACACCGGCACGCCGGGCGCCTGGATTGGCGGTGGCGCGGGCACGGGCGACTGGACCGGTGGCGGCGCCGGCACGCCGGGCGCCGGGGCCGGCGGCGGTTCGACCGGCGCCGGCACCAGTTCGCGGCGCTCACGGTAGATTCCGCCTTCCTCGACGCTGCCGCGCACCGTCCCTTCGCCGCGAACCCTGGCCTCGCAGGCCGGACGGTCGGCCGCCGGCAATCTTTCGCAGCGGCGCAGCGCGTTTCGCAGGTAATCCGGCGACGGTTGCGCCATCGCAGCGCGCTCGGCCTCGGCGCGTGCCGCGGCCGCTTCGCGCAGGCAGGTTTCGCGCTCCTGGTGGCTCAATCCGCTCAGGCACAGCGCCCGCTCCGCTTCGTAGCGTTGCTGCGCCGTGCCGGCCGCTGCGTGAAGCACGCCGGGGGCGAGCATCAGGCCGGCCAGGGCCAGCGCGCCTGCGAGCGAGCGCGGCGCGAGGCCTCGTCCGATTCGCAGCCTGGGGACGGGTTCGGGAGCGGCGGCTCGAAAAGTCATCTGGTCGATCCTGGGGAAGTGTCCGAAACGCTGCGGCAGGCTCGGCAGTCGGCCCGGGCAGCCGTCCCGAAGGCCGGCAAGCGCCGTGCCTGCGAACCGCGCGTGCGCACTACCTACGCGCGCTGCAGCCCAGTAGACTGCCGCGTGAGTATCGAAGCAGAACAAATCCAACGAGTATTCACGAGACGGAGCAATCATGAAGCAAGCCCTGCGCCTGCCGGCGGCGGTATCGATCCTGATGCTGGCGACTGCCTGCGCCACCGTGTCGCTCGACGAGGCGACCTGCCCGAGCAACGCCGCCGTCGACGAGCTGGTCGCGAAGTTCGTGGCCTTGCAGCCGGCGCCGAACCCGCCGGCGTCGATGACGGCCGAGGGTGCGGCCTGCGGACGCGACAAGTTCACGCTGCGGCTCGGCCAGCATTTCGGGCAGGTCGTCGGCTACAAGGCGGGCCTGACGAACACCGCGGTGCAGAAGCGATTCGACTATTTCGCGCCGGTGCGCGGCACGCTGTTCGAAAAGATGATCCTGGAGGACGGCGCGGTCGTGCCTGCGAAGTTCGGTGCGCGTCCGCTGTACGAGGCCGACCTGGTCGTGGTCGTGCGCAGCAGCGAGATCCACAATGCCCGCACGCCGCTCGAAGTGCTGCAGCAGCTCACGGCGATCCATCCGTTCATCGAACTGCCCGATCTCGTGCTCGAGGATCCGTCGAAGATCAACGGGCCGGCGCTGACCTTCGTCAACGTCGGGGCGCGGCTGGGCGTGCTCGGCGCGCCGATCCCGGTGCGCGGCGCCGACCCCGCGCTGGCCGAGGCGCTTAAGACGATGACCGTCCGCTTGCTCGACGCGCAGGGCAGGGAGCTCGATTCCGCCCGGGGCTCGGCCGTGCTCGACCATCCGCTGAACGCCGCGGTCTGGCTCGCCGCCGACCTGAAGCGTTCGGGCATCACGCTCAAGCCGGGCGACCTCCTTTCGCTGGGCTCGTTCTCGCGGCTGCTGCCGCCGAAGCCCGGAACCGGAGCGAAAGTCGTCTACGAGGGCCTGCCCGGGAACCCGAGCGTGTCGGTGTCCTTCCGCTGAAGCAACGGACGGGTCGTCGACGCGACCCGTGCACTGCCGGGCGAATCGACCTATCATGGCCTGAACGCCCGGCGCGACGAACGCCGGCTCCCCGCAAGAACACACAGAAGGGGAAACGATGCAGATCGGCGTCGACATCTGGTTCACGCTGGCACTGGCCGCGACCGCGCTCGTGCTCGGTCGCGCGATCGTCGATCGGGTCCACTTCCTCTCGCACTACAGCATCCCCGACGCGGTCGTCGGCGGCCTGCTGTTCTCGGCGATCATCCTGCTGCTTCGGGGCGGCGGAAACGTCCAGGTCAGCTTCGATTCGGCGCTGCTCACGCCGCTGAACGTGATGTTCTTCACCACGGTCGGCCTGTCGGCCGACGCGCGCTCGCTGGCCAAGGGCGGCAAGCTGCTGATCGTGTTCCTGGCCGCCGTCGTCGGTTCGCTGATCATGCAGAACGCGATCGGCGTCGGGCTGGCCCGGCTGTTCGACATCCACCCTGCCAATGGCATGCTCGCCGGCTCGATCACGCTGACCGGCGGGCATGGCACGGCGGCAGCCTGGGGCAGCAAGTTCGTCGAGGAGCGCAACCTGCAGGGGGCGATCGAGCTCGGCATCGCGGCGGCGACCTACGGCCTGGTCTTCGGCGGCCTGTTCGGCGGGCCGTTCGCCAGCTGGCTGCTGCGCCGCCACGGGATCAAGAGTCCCGGCGCAGCGGCTGCGCACGCGAGCGGCGCCGCCCGCTCCCATGGCACCACGCCGGGCGCCGCTGCGCCGGGCGCCGGTGCCTCGCACGGAGAGACGTCGGGCGTGCGTCTGCCCGATGCCGAGGGGCCCGGCGCAACGACGCCGCGCGCACTGGCCTCGGAGACCGAGGCGGTCACCGTAGCGACGCTCGTCGAGACGCTGTTGCTGATTTTCGTGTCGATGGCGATCGGCTTCCTGCTGTACGACTGGTTCGGTCGCGGCGCGTTCACGTTGCCGACGTTCATCTGGGCGCTGGTCGTCGGGGCCGCGCTGCGCAACCTGCTGTCGCTGACTGGTCTCTACGAGGTCGACGACCGGGCCGTCGAGCTGCTCGGAACGCTGTCGCTGTCGCTGTTCCTGGCGATGATCATCATGACGCTCCGGCTCTGGGAACTGGTCGATCTCGCCGGGCCGATCGTCGTCATCCTGGTCGCGCAGACGATCGCGATGCTCGCCTACTGCGCGCTGATCACCTATCGCCTGATGGGCCGCAACTACGACGCGGTGCTGCTGGCTACCGGACACCTGGGTTTCGGCCTCGGCTCGACGGCCACGGCGATGGTCAACGTGCAGACGATCACCGACCGACACGGCCATTCGCACCTCGCCTTCCTGCTGATTCCGGTCATGGGCGCCTTCCTCGTCGACCTGGCGAACGCGCTGATCATCCAGGGCTTCCTGTTCCTTCCCGGTTTCACCTGGTGATCGCGATGGCACGCGTCTGTCCGACGGCACGGGTCTCTGCGGTGGCACGCGTCTTCCGCTTCGTGGCCGCGCTGACGCTCGCGGCCTTGGTGTCGGCTTGCGGAAGCGGACCGGATCCCGACGAAGCGCGCACCGAGATCCAGGGACTGCTCGATTCGGCGCTCGGCGGGCGCGTTCTCGAGTTCCGCAGCTTCGTGCCGGCCGGCGGGCTGCCGCTGAAGGACGCCGACGGGCGGCTGCTCTATTTCAATGCCGAACTCGAACTCGAACGCGACTACGATTTCACCGAGTGGGATTCGCACAGCGTCGCGTCGCTCGCGGCCTTGCTCGGCGCCGGTCCGAAGGGAATCTTCGGCCTGAAGGTCGACGGCAACCAGGCGGGCGACCGACTCGGCGTCTACGGCAGTGCCGCTTTCGTCCGCGACGGTTCCGACTGGCAGCTGGTCGCCCGGGTGCCGACCGAGGCCGCGTCGCCGCCGCGGACCGAACCGGCTGCGACCGTCGCCGCCGTGCAGCCGCGCCCGAAGGAGGTGCTGCCGCCGTCGCCCGTCGAGGTCACGCTTGCCCAGCTTGCCGAGGTGCTGCGGCAGCCGCCGGGGCCGAGCCTGAGTGCCGCCCGGCGCGACGAGATCGTCCTCGAGGAAGCCGATCGGGCCTTGCAGGCGGTGCGCCAGCGCATGAGCCGGGCGGCGACCGGCCTGACGCTGGCTGCCGGTCCGGCCGGCGGCGCGTACGAGGAAACGGCGGGGGCGCTGGCCGCGCGGGCCGGTGCGGCCAATCTCGCGTTTCGGGTCCTGTCGAGCGAGGGCAGTCTCGGCAATGTGCGGCTGCTGCGCGACCGCGGCGTCCAGTTCGCTCTGGTGCAGAACGACCTGGCGAGAAGCGCCGTCGCCGGCCATGGCCGCTTCGCCGGTGCGCCGCAGACCGGCCTGCGTGCGGTCGCCAGCCTGTTCCCGGAAGCCGTCCACCTGATCGCCCGACCGCAATCGGGCATCGCTTCGGTGGCGGACCTGCGGGGCAAGCGCGTGAACCTCGGCCCCGAGGGCTCCGGTACGCGCGCGAACGCGACGGCGATCCTAGAAGCGCACAGGATCGAGGTCGCTGCGCTGACCGAGGCCGGCGCCCGCCAGGTGCCCGACGCCGCCGCGGCGCTGGCCGCCGGCGAGATCGATGCGCTGTTCGCGACGATCCACCCGCCCGCTTCGATGCTGCAGCGCCTGGCGGCCTCCACGCGGGTCGAGCTGGTCCCGATCGGGCCGAGCCCCGGACTGGTCGAGACCGGACTGGTGCCGTTGACGCTGCCGGCCCGCAGCTACGCCGGCCAGTCGACGCCGGTGCCGACGCTGGCCGCAACGGCACTGATGGTCACGCGCGACGACGTCAGCGATGCGCATGTCGACGAGATGCTCGGCCTGCTGTTCGACCAGCGCGGCGGCGCGACGACCGCGGCGGTCTCGAGGATCGCGGTGCGAACCGCGCGCGCCGGCGTGACGATTCCCTGGCACCCGCGCGCCGACGCGAACCTGGCAGGGCGCGGCGTGCCGGCTGCGGAGTGATCAGCGCGCGACGAAGCGCGGTGGATCGAAGGCGGTGATCGGCGGCAGCTCGCCTTCGAAGCGTTCGAGCTGCACCAGGCAGCTCTGCGCGGCGCAGCCCTGCGACAGGGTCGAGGCGCCGACGTCGCGAGTCAGCACGTTCGGATTGCCGTGCTTGTCGAGGCTGCCGGGCACCCCGGCGTCGAGCGGGTCCCACCAGGCGCCGGTCGACAGCTTGACGACGCTGCGCGCGACGCGATCGGTGACGACCGCGCCGGCCAGGCAGGCGCCGCGTGCGTTGAACAGGCGCACGACGTCGCCGTCGGCGATGCCGCGCTCGGCGGCGTCCTGCGGATGGATCCAGACCGGTTCGCGTCCGGCGATCTTCGATTCGAGGCTGTACGGCGCGAAGTCGAGCTGGCTGTGCAGCTTCGTGTACGGCTGGTCGGAGATCAGGTGCAGCGGGTGCCGCGCGGCCTCTTCGGCGCCGAGCCACTCGCCGGGCTCCAGCCAGGCCGGATATCCGGGACAATCGGCCAGCCCGAAACCGGCGATGCGCTCGGAGAACAGCTCGACCCGCCCGCTCGGCGTTTTCAGCGGCGCCGCCTCCGGGTCCTCGCGGAACGCGCCGAGCATCACGACCGGCTCGGCGGGGGCAGGCAGGCGCAGCGCGCCGGCTTCCCAGAACGCGTCGAAGGCGGGCAGCTCGATGCCGGCCGACGCAACGCGCGGGATCGCCTCCTCGTACATCCGACGCAGCCACCCTCGGGCATCGAGGCCTTCGGTGAAGACCGGCTCGGCGCCGAGGCGGCGGGCCAGTTCGCGAAAGATCGTGTAGTCGTCGCGCGCCTCGGGCGGCGGCGTCGCAACCGGCTTCATCGCGACGATCAGGGCTTCGCGCGTCGAATACCCGATGTCCTCGCGTTCGTAGGCGGTCGTGGCCGGCAGCACGATGTCGGCCATCTTCGCCGTGGCCGTCCAGGCCTGCTCGTTGGTCACGATCGTCTCGGGCTGCTGCCAGGCGCGCGCCAGCCGGTTCAGGTCCTGGTGGTGGTGGAACGGGTTGCCGCCGGCCCAGTAGACGAGCCGGATGTCGGGATAGCGGTGAGTGCTGCCGTTGTAGGCGAACGGCGCACCCGGCGATTCGAGCATGTCGGTGATCCGCGCGACCGGGATGAACGCGTCGACGGTATTGCGCCCCTGCGGCAGCACCGGGCCGGCGATCCGGCGTTCGGGGCTGCCGACCAGGTTGACCGGGCCGTAGGCGACGCCGAAGCCGCCACCGGGCAGCCCGATCTGGCCGAGCACCGCGGCCAGGCCGACCGCCGCCCAGTACGGCTGCTCGCCGTGATCGGCGCGTTGCACCGACCACGCCACGTTGACCAGCGATCGCGTACCGGCCATTTCGGCTGCGAGCGCGCGGATCCGCCCGGCAGGCACGCCGCAGATCGGCGCGGCCCAGTCGGCGTCCTTGACGATGCCGTCGGCGCGGCCCAGCAGGTAGTCGCGCCAGCGCTCGAATCCGGTGCAGTAGCGATACAGGAAGGCTTCGTCGTGTCGATTGGCGCGGATCGTCTCGCAGGCCAGGGCCAGCATCACCGCGGTGTCGGTGTTCGGCCGGATCGGGACCCATTCGAGCGCGCGCCGGTCGGCGTCGCCCGGGATCTCGAGATCGGCCGCCACCGGGCTGAAATTGACGAAGCGGCAGCCGTTGGCGGCCATCTTCGCGAGCCCTTCGCGGGCGCGATGCCGGGCCGTGCCGCCGGCCGAGATCTGCGCGTTCTTGGCCGGCACGCCGCCGAAGGAGACGAATAGCTTCGTGTGTTCTGCGAGAACGTCCCAGCTGTGGTGGCTGGCCATCAGCTCGTCCATCGAGGCCACGATGTGCGGCATCAGCACACGCGCGGCACCGAGGCTGTAGCTGTCGGCGTGGCGCACGTAGCCGCCGATCGCGTTGAGGAAGCGGTGGACCTGGCTCTGCGCGTGATGGAAGCGCCCGGAGCTCGACCAGCCGTAGGAGCCGCCGAAGATCGATGCGTTGCCGTGCTGCGTGCGCACGCGTTCGAGTTCTGCAGCGACCAGTTCGAAAGCCGTGTCCCAGGAGACCTCGACGAAGGGTTCGCGTCCGCGTCCGGCGCCGCGCCCGGCCAGTTCGCCGCGCCGATGCGCTTGCAGCCAGCCGGCGCGCACGGCGGGACGCTTCACGCGAGCCGGCGACGAGCGCAGCGCATCGAGCATCTTCAGTCCGATCGGCGACGGATCGGGGTCGTCGGGCAGGCCGCGCAGCGTGTGCGCGTCGGCCTGCGGCGTGTCGGCAATCGCTTCGTAGACGCCCCAGTGGGCGGAGACCAGACGGCGGTTTTCGAGCTTGGCGCGCATGACGTCCTTTTCCTGCAGCATTGCCGGATTGTTGCCGATAGGCGCCGGGCCTGCCGGGATCGCAACGTTGCCGTCGCGCTTTTCGACTCGCGGGTTTGCAGTCGGCCGGTCGCCGCCATTGCCGAGGTGACCGGCAGAGCCGGCGCGCCGCGCGGAACTATCCGAGCAACATCACCCCGCCCAGCACGACCAGTGCGATGAACACCGTCTCGGCGACCATCATCGTGATCGGCGCCCAGCCGAGCGTCAGCAGCTGGCCGAGCGAGGTCTTCACGCCGAGCGCGGCGATGGCCACGACCAGGCACCAGCGCGACGCGTCGGACAGGGCTTCTGCGAGTCCGGGCGGGACGATGCCGAAACTGTTCGCCGCCACCAGCGCCATGAAGCCGACGAGGAAGCCGGGCAGCAGCGGGGGCCGCCCGGCACGCCCGGTTTCGTCCGCGGCGGCCGAATGTTCCGACCGGAAGATCTGTGCGTACAGCAGGACCGCCGGCACGAGCAGTGCGACGCGCATCAGCTTGACCAGGATCGCGCCTTCGCCGATCTCCGGCGACATCGTGAAGCCGGCGCCGGCGACCTGCGCCACGTCGTGGATCGTTCCGCCGAGG
Organism: Limnobacter sp.; assembly: GCA_012513825.1. Classification (GTDB taxonomy): domain Bacteria; phylum Pseudomonadota; class Gammaproteobacteria; order Burkholderiales; family Burkholderiaceae_E; genus Zeimonas. Next base: position 9,649 of record JAAZBL010000254.1, read on the forward strand.
AAGATCGACGCGCTGCGCGCGTCCAGGCCGATCCAGTCGGCGAGCAACGGGTAGACGACCATCGCTACCGTCGACAGCGTCGTCACGCCGACCACGGTCAGCAGCGTGAAGCGTTGCTGGTCCTGGCTGCGCGGTATCACCGCCGACAGCGCGAGCGCCGCCGACGCGCCGCAGATCGCGACGGCGCCTCCGGTCAGCAAGCCCTGCGCGGCCGGGCGCCGCAGCAGTCGCGACAACAGCCAGCCGCAGGCGATCGTGCCCGACACGGCCAGCACGATGATCGCGACCGGCCAGGCCCCGAGCGCGGCGACCTGGTCGAGTCCGATCCGCGCTCCGAGCAGCGCAACGCCGAAGCGCAGGATCTTCTTCGACGCGAAATCGATGCCGGCCTTCACGCGCGGCCCGTCGGCGGCGAAGTTGAACGCCATGCCCAGCAGCAATGCGAACAGCAGCTGCGGTCCGTTGTGACGTTCGGCCAGATAGCTGGCCGCCAGTGCGATCGTGATCGCAGTCAGCGTACCGGGGAGCCAGGCAGGCTTCGGCAGGGTGATCGGGAGCACAGGCGCCCTGGGCTCGTCGGGCGGCATCGTCGGTATCGATTCCGGAGTCTTAATGAATGAAGCGAAATTGTATATACGCCAAACGAATAACCCGGACCGCTCGCGCCGGAACCGGACCGCCTGGGGCGGCATGGGCTGCCGGGGCGGGGCGGCGCGCTTGACCGCCAGGTTTCGCTGCGTGTAGTCTAATTCCAGTTTGCAGTACAGATGTTCCGCAAAACAGAACACGACGCACCCGCTCCGCCGGGTGTGCATCGCGCCCCTTCCTCCGATCGGCCAGTGAACAACACGCTCGTCAAAGGTCTGGCAGTGCTCGAAGCGCTCGCACGCTCCGATCGCCCGCTCGGCGTGACCGAGCTCGCCACGCGGCTCGAGCTCGGCAAGAGCAACGTGCATCGGCTGCTGCAGGCGCTGACCGAACTGGGCTACGCGCAGCGCGACGAAGCCACGTCGGCGTATCGGGCAACGATCCGGCTCTGGGAGCTCGGCAGCGCGGTGCTCGGAAATCTCGACCTGCGCGATGCGGCGGCCCCGTACATGGAAACGCTGCGCGAGCGCAGCCGCGAAACCGTGCACCTGTCGATTCTCGATGGCGACGAGGTCGTCTACGTGCACAAGCTCGACAGCCCCGAGCCGGTGCGTGCCTACAGCCAGATCGGCGGCCGTGCGCCGGCGTACTGCGTGGCGACCGGCAAGGCGATGCTCGCCTGGCAGGGCGACGCCTTCCTGGAGTCGCTCGCCGGCCGGCTGCGCAACCACTCGCCGAACACGATCGTCGAGCCGCAGGCCTTCCTGCGCGAGATGGAGCGCGTGCGTCGCAACGGATTCGCAGTCAATCGCGGCGAGTGGCGCGAGAGCGTTTGCGGCGTGGCGGCGCCGGTTCGCGAACCGGGGGGCCGTGTGATTGCCGCGATCGGGCTGTCCGGTCCGGCGGACCGGCTGCGTCCGTCGACGTTTCGGCCGTTCGCCGAGCAACTCGTCGAAGCGGCGCACGCCATCGGCGAGGCGCTGGCGGGCGCTTCGCCCCAAGCATCCGAGAACAGGGCCTCGACCCGGAGCATCCGATGACCAAGACCTTCACCAGAACCGGTTCCGGCAAGCCGGAAGCCGGAAGCCGCCCGATGCGGCGCCGCTGGCTCGCAGCCGACGCGGCGCTCGTTGCCGCTGCGCTGCTGCCCGCGTCGGCCCGGGCGCAATCCGAATGGCCGCGGCGCCCGATCCGGCTCGTCGTGCCGTTCCCGCCCGGTGGCAGCAGCGACATGCTCGGGCGCGTCTACGCCGAGCGGCTGCGCGCCGTGCTCGAAGCCACCGTCGTCGTCGAGAACCGGCCCGGCGGCACGACGCAGGTCGGCACCGAAATCGTCTCGCGCGCGGAACCCGACGGCTACACGCTGTTGCAGGGCTCGGCGACCGCGTTCGCCGTCCTGCCGAACCTGCGCAAGGTGCCCTACGACCCCGCGAACGGCTTCGAGGTCGTCGGCGGAATCGCCGAGTACGTCGCGATCGTCACCGTGCGCAAGGAACTCGGCGTCAAGACGCTTGCCGAGCTGATCGAGCTGGCCCGTCGCGAGCCCGGCAAGCTGGCCTTCGGGTCCGCCGGCCTCGCATCGGTCGGCCACCTGTCCGGCGAGATCCTGAAGCGCGAAGCCGGGATCGACATGCTGCACGTGCCGTTCCGCGGCTCCGGCGAGCTGGTTCCCGCGCTGATCGGCGGGCAGATCGACCTGTTCATCGACGGCGTCGGGCTCGGCGCCGCGACGTCGGGCCGGGCGGTTCCGCTGGCCGCGTTCTCGGAGTTCAGGCACCCGGCCTTGCCCGAGCTGCCGTCGCTGGCCGAGGCGGGCGTCGAGACCGAACTGCCGACCGGCGGTTGGGGGATCATGGTTCCACGCGGCACGCCGCCGGAGATCGTCGCTCGCCTGAGCGAAGCGACCGAGAAGGTCGTCACCGATCCCGGAACCGCCGAGGAGCTGCTGCGCGCCGGCATCGTCGCGCGCTGGATCGCACCGGACGTCTACCGGAAGCGACTCGACGAGGCCAGGGTCTTCTACGCCGAGTTCCTGCCGTCGATCGGACTGACGAGGTCGGAATGACACGAAACCAAGCACCCGTCCTGCCGCTCGAAGCCGGCACGCTGCCGCTGGCCGGGGTCCGCGTCGTCGAGTTCTGCCAGGTCGCCGCGGGGCCGTTCTGCGGGATGCTGCTTGCCGACTTCGGCGCCGAGGTCGTCAAGGTCGAACCGCGCGAGGGCGACAGCCTGCGGCAGTGGCCGCCGATCCGGTCCGGCTTCTCGGAGAACTTCGCGTCGCTGAATCGCGGCAAGCGCTCGATCGCGCTCGACCTGAAGAACCCCGACGCGCTCGAGCTCGCGCGATCGCTGGTGCTCGAGGCCGACGTGCTGGTCGAGAACAACCGCCCCGGCGTCATGCAGCGGCTGGGCCTCGGTTGGGACTGGTTCGGCGCCCGCAAGCCTTCGCTCGTCTATTGCTCGATCTCCGCCTACGGACAGACCGGGCCGCGTGCAAGCGAAGGCGGCTTCGACCTGACGATGCAGGCGGCCGCCGGCGTGATGAGCGTGACCGGCGAGGCCGACGGTCCTCCGGTCAAGTGCGGCGTTCCGGTCTCGGATTTCACGGCCGGCCTCTACGGCGCGTTCTCGATCGCCTCGCTCGTCGCGCGGGTGCGCGCCGGCGGCCTGGGTGGTCAGATCGACGTACCGATGTTCGCGACGACGCTGGCGATCGCCGCGCTGCAGACCAGCGAATACTTCGGGACCGGCGACAATCCCCGCAAGCTCGGCTCCGCGCACCCGCGCAATGCGCCGTACCAGGCCTATCGCGCCCGCGACCGATGGTTCGCGATCGCCGCCGGCAACAACCGCTTGTGGCAAGCGGTCTGCGACGTCGTCGGCACGCCGGCGCTGCTGCGCGACGAGCGCTTCGCGAACCCGAGCTTGCGAGCGGCCAACCAGCTCGCACTGAAGGACCTGCTCGATCCGCTGTTCGCGCAGCGCGACGCAGCCGACTGGCTGGCCGACTTCGCGCGTGCCGGTGTGCCTTGCGCTCCGATCAACGGCTATGCCGAGGCGCTGGCCGATCCGCAGACCGAACATCTGCAACTGGTGCGTCCGATGACGATGCCCGGGGGGACCGACTCGCTGACCGTGGTCTGCCCGGTACGGCTCGACGGGCAGCCGCTGCCGGTCGACACGCGCTCGCCGGCGCTCGGCGAGCACGAGTCGGAGCTGCGCGCACGCGTACGCAGCGCCCCGGCGTCGGACGACCCGATCGCCCCGCTGCGCGAGTTCGTCGTCGCGATGACGAAACTGGTCGAGCGCAGCGACGACGAACCGACGCTGATTGCCGAAGGGCGCGAACTGCTGGCGAGGCTGGTCGCGCGCGACGACTGGTTGCCGGCGGCCTTCGCCCAGCCCGATCCGCGGCACTACCGGCAGTACCTGCTTCACGCGGATCCGCTCGAGCGCTTCTCGGTCGTCAGTTTCGTCTGGGGGCCAGGCCAGAAGACGCCGGTCCACGACCACACGGTCTGGGGGCTGGTCGGCATGCTGCGTGGCGCCGAAATGGCGCAGCGCTGGCGGCGCGAGCCCGACGGCCGCCTCGTGCCCGATGGCGAGGAGTCGCTGCTGCAACCGGGCCAGGTCGACGCGGTGTCGCCGAGCCTGGGCGACATCCACGTCGTTTCGAACGCGCTGCCCGATCGCCCGTCGATCAGCATCCACGTCTACGGCGCGAACATCGGCGCGGTGCGCCGGCATTCGTACGATCCGCAGACGGGCCAGGCGAAGGAGTTCGTCTCCGGCTATTCGTCGGCGACGGTTCCGAACCTCTGGGACCGGTCCGCCTCGATCCGCTCGTCGACTGCGAACGCCGGCGGGACCGGGCGATGAGCGGTTCGGCGACGATGGCCTGCGGCGCGGCGACGAGCCCCGCGCGCGTCGAGCGCGTCTCGGATTCGGTGGCGGCCTTGGTGCTCGACTGTCCCGAGCGCGGCAATGCCTTGTCGGCCGAGTTGGTGGAAGCGTTGCTCGCCGGGCTCGAGAACGTGTTGTCCGATCCGGGCGTCGACACGCTGGCGTTCTGTGCCAGCGGCCGGCACTTCTGCACCGGTTTCGACCTGTCCGGGCTCGACGCCGAGACCGATGCGAGCCTGCTCGCGCGCTTCGTGCGAATCGAGACACTGCTCGACGCGATCTGGCGCGCTCCGGTGCGCACGGTCGCGATCGCCCAAGGGCGCATCATCGGCGCCGGCGCCGACCTGTTCGCCGCCTGCGACTTTCGCTGGCTGGCGTCCGGCGCGAGCCTGCGCTTCCCCGGCGCCGGCTTCGGGCTCGTGCTCGGCACGCGCCGGCTCGCCGCGCGCGTCGGACAGGCCCGCGCGCTGCGCTGGGTCTCCGAAGCGACGGTGCTCGACGCCGAGGAGGCCGTCGCGGCCGGCCTGGCCGACGAGGTCCTCGCCCCCGGATCGCTGGCCGGCGCCCCGGGCGAGCAGCCGGCCGCGCTGGCCGCACGCCTGCCGCGGATCGGCGTGGATCGCGGGACGATGTCGGCCCTGCGCGGCGCGATGCGCGACCACGCCGCCGACCGGGATCTCGCTGCGCTCGTGCGCTCGGCCGCGCGCCCGGGGCTCAAGGCACGCATCGCCGCCTACCGGGCCGCACAGCTCGAGGCGCGCGGCGGAGGCTGACATCCGGAATACGCGGCTTCGCATCGCGACGAGGCCGCTCCCTACGACCGAAATGCCATGGAGAACCGATCTTGAACACGATTGACGTGCCTGCGAACCGCACCCCGGCACCGGTCTCGCAATTGCTCGCACCGCGCTCGGTCGCGGTCATCGGCGCCTCGGAAGACCAGACCAAATTCGGCGGCCGTCTGTACCGGATGCTGATCAAGCACGGCTACCAGGGCGCGATCTATCCGATCAATCCGGGCCGAAAGAGCCTGTTCGGCATCGACACCTTCCCGTCGGTGTCGGCCACGCCGGAGGCGCCCGACATGGTCGTGATGGCGCTGCCGCGCGACAAGGTCAAGGGCGAGATCGAAGCCGCGGCCAAGCGCGGCGCGCGCTGCGGCATCATCATCACGGCGAAGTTCTCCGATGCCGGGCCCGAAGGGGCCGCGCTCGAGGCCGAGATCGTCGGGATCGCGCGGGCTCACGGGATGCGCCTGATCGGGCCGAACTGCCTGGGCGTGATCAGCCCGGCGAACCGTGTCGTGCTGTGCTCGTCGCCGGCGCTGGAGGTCGATTCGCTGCCGGTCGGCCCGTTGGGCTTCGTCAGCCAGAGCGGCGCGCTGATGGCGACGATCTTCGATCGCGCGCTCGACATGGGCGTCGGTTTCTCGCACTGCGTGTCGGTCGGCAACCAGGCCGACCTCGAACTGTGCGACTTCGTCGAGTACCTGATCGAGGATCCGCGCACGCAGGTCATCTGCACCTACATCGAGGGGATCAAGGATCCGCAGCGTTTCGTCGCGCTGGCGCGGCGCGCGCGCGAGGCCGGCAAGCCGTGGCTGGCGGTCAAGGCCGGGCGCACCGAGGCCGGCAGCCGCGCCGCGTTCTCGCACACGGCGAGCATTGCCGGCACCCATGCGGTGCTGGCGGCCGTCTGCCGCGACGAGAACGTCACGCTGCTCGACGACACAGGCACGATGATCACGCTCGCCGCGGCGATCGCCCGGCATCCGGCGGCCCGGGTCGAACGCGTGGCCGTGCTGACCACTTCGGGCGGCGGCGGCGCGCTCGCTGCCGACGCGCTGACCAGTCGCGGCCTCGAGATGGCGCGCTTCGCGCCGGCCACGCAGCAGGCGATCGACCGGTACTACTCGCCCGGCCAGGGGCAGAACCCGGTCGATTTCGGCGGCCGCCGGTTCGACGATGCGGCCGACGTCTCGAAGGCGACGGCCGAGATCGTCGCTGCCGATCCGAATACCGACGCCTTGCTCTACTCGATCACGACCGCGCCGATGATGGTGAAGCTGGCCGAGGAGCTGGCCGCCGGCATGCTCGACGAGCAAGGGCGGCTGCGCAAGCCCGCGCTCTGGGTCATGCAGCCGGGCCGCGCCGCCGACGGTGCCCGCCAGGCGCTGCGCGAACGCGGCATCGCGTTCACGAACCACACCGGCGAGGCGATCGATGCGCTGGTCGCCTGGCAGGCGCGCAGCCGCTTCGTGGCGCGCAGCGAGGCCGCCCGGCCGACGGCCTGCGGACCGGCGGTCCCCGCCGCGGGCCAGTACGACGAGGCGGCATCGAAGGCGGTACTCGCCGGCTACGGCGTACCGGTCAACGAGTCGCGGATCGCAGGCAGCGCCGACGAAGCGGTCGCCGCTGCGCGCGAGCTCGGCTACCCGGTCGTCATGAAGATCGTCTCGGCCGACATTGTGCACAAGTCCGACGTCGGCGGCGTTGCCGTCGGCGTGGCCGACGATGCCGACGCGGCGGCGACCTTCGACCGCGTCCTCGCGGCCGCGAAGGCCGCGGTGCCCGGCGCGCGCATCGACGGCGTTTCCGTGCAGACGATGGCCAGCGGCAAGCTCGAGCTGATCGTCGGTGCGCGGCGCGATGCGCAGTTCGGCCCGATCGTCGTCGTCGGCGCCGGCGGCGTGCTCGTCGAGCTGCTGTCCGATCGTGCGATTGCCCGTGCGCCGATCGCGCACGACGACGCGCGCCGGCTGCTCGAGTCGCTGTCGGTCTGGCCGGTGCTGTCCGGTTATCGCGGGCGGCCGCTGGCGGTCGACGCCGTCGTCGACGCGATCGTGCGCGCGAGCTGGCTCGCGCAGGATCTCGGCGACGGCGATTTCGAACTCGACCTGAATCCGCTGATCGTCGACGAGACGCGCTGCGTCGCGGTCGACGCCCGGCTGCGCGTCGGCGACGCCGGCGAAGTCTCGGAGCCGGCCGGGCACTGAGCGCTGGCGCCGAAATTCCCGACCCCCTCGACATTCCGACAACGAACGAGATCCACGATGGAAAAAATCACCGTCACCGACTTCGACGACGGCGTCACGCTGATCGCGATCAACCGGCCCGAGCGGCGCAACGCGATCTGCGCGCAGACCGCGATCGAACTCCAGCAAGCCTTCGCTGCCTTCGATCGCAGCGACACCCGGCGCGTGGCCGTGCTGACCGGCACCGGCGACGAGGCCTTCTCGGGCGGCGCCGACGTCAAGAACCTGCCGGAGCTGTGGCGCTGCGTGCCGACGGTCGGCATCGTAACCGACAAGCCGATCATCGCCGCGGTCGGCGGCTGGTGCGTCGGCGGGGCGCTGGTCATCGCGATGATGTGCGACCTGGCCGTTGCGGCCGAGAACGCGAAGTTCTCGTATCCGGAAGCCAGGCTCGGCTTCACCGGCGGGATGATCGCCGGCCTCGCCGGTCGCATCCCGCACAAGGTCGCGATGGAGATCATGCTGCTCGGCCGTCCGGTCGACGCCGAGCGTGCCCGTGCGATCGGCCTCGTCAACGAGGTCGTGCCGACGGGGCAGCAGGTCGAGGCCGCGCTCGCGATGGCGCGCGAGCTGGCCGGGATGGCGCCGCTGGTGCTGCAGACGATCAAGCGCCTGGTCACCGAGACGGTGCTCGTGCAGGGCCCGTCGGAGCAGATGGGCCGCGCGCAGCAGATCCTGAGCCGGCATCGCGAGAGCGCCGACTTCGCAGAAGGCGTCGCGGCTTTTCGCGAGAAGCGGGCGCCGCGCTACACGGGGCGTTGAGCGGAGCGGCTCGACTTTCCAGACGAGGAGGAACCCTATGAAACGACGCAATTTCGTGCTCGCCGGTGTCGCTGCCGGCCTGTTCGCCACCGCCTTGCCGACCCAGGCGCAGAACTGGCCCGAGCGCCCGATCAAGCTGATCGTTCCGTATCCGGCCGGGGGCAACTCGGACCACATCGGCCGCTTCATCGGCGAGCGTCTCGGCGCGGCGCTGGGCCAGCCGGTCGTGGTCGAGAACCGCGGTGGCGCCGGCGCGACGATCGGTGCGCAGGCGGCCGCCAGCGCCGCGCCCGACGGCTACACCTTTCTGCTCGCGCCGACCGCGGTGCTCGCGATCACGCCGCATCTGCGCAAGGTGCCGTACGCGCCCGAAGACCTGGCTCCGGTCGCGAAGGTATCGGGAAGCTACGGGCTCGCGGTCGCGCGCAAGGACCTGCCCGCCAACGACCTGCGCGAGCTGATCGCGCTGGCGAAGGAATCGCCGGGCAAGCTGACCTTCGGATCGGCCGGCACGGCGACGATCACGCACCTGACCGGCGAGATCGTCAACCTGCGCGCCGGGATCCGGACGCTGCACGTGCCGTACCGGGGCTCGGCGCCGGCGCTGACCGACCTGATCGGCGGACAGATCGACCTGATCTACGACTCGATCGCGCTGCCGGCGATCAAGAGCGGGCAGGTGAAGGCGCTGGCTGCCACCGGCAAGTACCGGCATCCGGAACTGCCGGATGTACCGACGGCCGAGGAGCTCGGTTACCCGCTCGGCACGAGCAGCTGGTTCGGCCTGTTCGCGCCGCGCGGCACGCCGGAGCAGATCGTGGCGCGCGTTTCCGGCGAAGTGAAGAAGATCCTGGCCGATCCCGCGGCGAAGCAGCAGCTCGAAAGCTTCAGCCAGTACCCGGACTACGAGGATCCGGCCACGTTCGCGAAAACGGTGGCCGCAGACAGCGAGATGTACGCGTCGCTGATCGTCTCGGCCAAGATCAGCATCGAATGAGCCGGCGCGGGCGCCTCACCGGGACTCCCTGAGCGGCGCCTGCCAGCCGCCGCCGATCGCCCTGATCAGCGCGATCGCGGCCGCGAGCCGGCGTCCGCGCAACTCGAGCACCGCGCGCTCGGCCTGCAGCGCCGTCGTCTGCACCTGGATCACGTTGAGGAACGACACGGTGCCGGCCTTGTACTGGTTCGTGACGATCTCGAGCGAGGTGCGCGCGGCGGCGAGCGCTTCGCGCTGCACCCGTTCCTGCTCGGCCAGCAGCGCGTGCGCGACGAGGCTGTCCTCGACTTCGAGCAGCGCCGACAGCACGGTCCGGCGATACGCGGCGACTGTCGCGTCGTAGGCGGCCAGCGCCTGTTCGCTGGCCGCCAGCCGCGCGCCGCCGTCGAACAGCGCCATCGCGAGCGCGGGCCCGAGCGACCAGAAGCGGTTCGGCAGCGACAGCAGGTCGCCGAGGCGGTCGGCGCGCAGTCCGCCGTCGGCCGACAGGACCAGCGATGGAAAATACGCGGCGCGCGCCACGCCGATCTGGGCGTTGGCCGCGGCGACGCGGCGTTCGGCCGCGGCGACGTCGGGGCGCCGTTCGAGCAGCGCCGACGGCAACCCGGCCGGGATCGTCGGCACGAGCTGGTCGAGGTCGGCCTGCGGCACCGCGAGCTTCGCCGGCGCATGGCCGGTCAGCACGGCGATCGCATGCTCGAGCTGCGCGCGCGCGAGCTCGAGCTCGAGCGCCTGGGCTTCGGCATTCTTCAGCTGCGCTTCGGCCTGCGCGACGTCGCCGCGCGCGGCCACGCCGACGGCGAGCCGGTCGCGCGTCAGCTTCAGCGAGCGGCGGTAGGAGAGAACCGTGTCGGCGAGCACACGTCGCTGGGCGTCGGCCACGCGCAGCTCGAAATAGCTCTGTGCGAGCTGCGCCTGCAGCGACAGGCGAATCGCTGCCAGGTCGGCCGCGCTGGCGGCGGCGCTCGCTTCGGCGACAGCCGAGCCCGCGCGCACGCGCCCCCACAGATCCAGTTCCCAGCTCGCCTGCAGGTCGACGATGTAGTCGTTGCGCGTGCCGGCGGAACCGGTCCGCTCGGCGAGGCCGGTCGACCGGCTCGCGACGCGGCTGCGCGACGCGGCCGCGCCGGCCGACACTTGCGGGTACAGGCCGGCGCGTGCGCCGTCGACGGCGGCGAGCGCTTGCCGGTAATTCGCCTCGGCCACGCGCAGATCCTGGTTGCCGTCGTCGAGGGCCGCCATCAGCAGGTCGAGCCGGCGATCGTCGAAGACCGTCCACCAGGCTTCGGTACCCGCCTGCGCCGGACGTGCCGGCTGCCAGCCGTCTTCGGCCGTCGCGTGCCTGAAGGCGGCCGGCAGTTCGACCGAAGGCGGCAGGTATTCCGGCGCGGTGCTGCAGGCCGAGAGCACGCACGCGAGCAGCGCCGTTACGGCTCGAAGGCGGCCGGTGGCATGGCGCGGCACCGCTTTGGCGCGCGCCTTTCCGATGCCTCGCGTGTCTTCGGTGCCTTGCGCCTCCCCGATGCCTCGCGCCCCGATGCCTCGCGTCCCCCCGATGCCGGGCGCCGTGCCCTTGCTGCCTTGCTTGCGCGTTCTCGTTCCGATCATTGGTCGAAGTCGACGTTCCGTTCACCCGCGGCCCGCTGCCGGCGCGCTCGTTCGCGGCGTGCCGTGCGTCGCTGCGTCTCGAGGGCCGGCCCGACGGCCGATCACGCGCCAGCGCAGCCGGTCGAGGTAAAGATAGACGACCGGCGTCGTGTACAGCGTCAGCAGCTGGCTGAGCGCCAGGCCGCCGACGATCGCGATGCCGAGCGGACGGCGCAGCTCGGCGCCGTCGCCGGCCCCGAGCGCCAGCGGCACCGCGCCCAGCATCGCGGCCATCGTCGTCATCAGGATCGGGCGAAAACGCAGCCGGCATGCGCGATGGATCGCCTCGCGCGGCGACAGCCCCTGCTCGCGTTCGGCGGCCAGCGCGAAGTCGATCATGATGATCGCGTTCTTCTTCACGATGCCGATCAGCAGCAGCACGCCGATCAGCGCGATCACGCTGAACTCGGTGCCGGTCGCCATCAGGGCGAGCAGCGCGCCGACGCCGGCCGACGGCAGCGTCGACAGGATCGTGAGCGGATGAACGAGGCTCTCGTAGAGGATGCCGAGCACCAGGTAGACGGCGATCAGCGCCGACAGGATCAGCAGCGGCTGGCTTTCGAGCGAGCGCTGGAACGCGCCGGCCGTGCCTTCGAAGCTGCCGGTCAGCGACGCCGGCGGGCCCAGGCGCGCGATCGCGTCTCGGATCTCGTCGGTCGCCTCGGACAGCGAGACGCCCTCGGCAAGATTGAACGAGATCGTGCTCGCGGCGAACTGGCTCTGGTGATAGACGCCCAGCCGCGTCGTGCCCGGCGTCCAGCCGGCGACGGCCGACAGCGGCACGAGCCCGCCGTCGGGCGATACGAGGCGGACCAGTTCGAGGTCCGACGGGCCGTCGCGGAACTGCGGCGCCACCTCGAGCACCACGCGGTACTGGTTCAGCGGCTCGTAGATCGTCGAGACCTGGCGCTGGCCGAAGGCGTTGTTCAGCAGGTTGCCGAGCTGCCGGGAATCGATGCCGAACTGCGCCGCCGCGTCGCGGTCGATCGCGAGGTCGATCTGGCGGCCGCCGTCGTCGCGGTCGGTGTCGATGTCGCGCAGCTGCGGCAGGCGACTCATCGCGAGCCGCACGCGCGGCTCCCACTGCCGCAGCTCGTCGAGGTCGTCGGACAGCAGCGTGTACTGGTACTGCGGGCCGCTCGACCGCCCGCCGATCCGCACCTCCTGCGACGGCGCCATGTACAGCGAGGCGCCCGGCACGCCGGCGCTGGCCTGGCGCAGGCGCTCGATCACGGCCTCGGCGCTGTCGCTGCGCTGCGCCAGCGGCTTAAGCGAGATGAACATCGTCCCGCGATTGGTCCGCGAGCCGCCGATGTAGGCGGTCACGTTCTCGACCGCCGGGTCCTGCCGCACGATGTCGACGAAGGCATCGAGCTTTTCGCGCATCGCGCGAAACGAGATGCTCTGGTCGCCGCGGATCGACGCGAAGATCCGTCCGGTGTCCTGCTGCGGGAAGAAGCCTTTAGGCACGACCGTGTAGAGCCAGACGTTCAGCGAGATCGTCGCGAGCAGCAGTGCGAGCATCAGCAGGCCGTGATCGAGCGCCCAGCCGATGCTGCGCGAGTAGCGAGCGGCGGCGGCGTCGATCGCGCGCCGGCCCGACTCGGCGAGCTGGCGGCCCAGCGGGGAAAAGCGCCGTCGCACCGGCGATCCGGTGTCCCCGGCGGGCGCCTCGGGCCGTGCCGAGCGCGTCCGCAGCAGCCGCGCGCACATCATCGGCGTCGTCGTCAGCGACACCAGCAGCGAGATCAGGATCGCGACCGAGAGCACGACGGCGAACTCGCGGAACAGCCGCCCGACGATGCCGCCCATCGCCAGGATCGGGATGAACACGGCGATCAGCGACAGGCTGATCGCGACGACGGTGAAGCCGACTTCGCGCGCGCCGCGAATCGACGCGATCATCGGCGGTTCTCCGGCCTCGATGCGCCGTGCGATGTTCTCGACGACGACGATCGCGTCGTCGACGACGAAACCGGTGGCGATCGTCAGCGCCATCAGAGACAGGTTGTCGAGGCTGTAGCCGGCCAGGTACATGACGCCGAAGGTGCCGACCAGCGCGGTCGGCACGACGACGGCCGGGATCAGCGTGGCGGTCGCGCTGCGCAGGAACAGGAACACGACCATGACGACCAGCGCGATCGACAGCATCAGCGTCTGCTGCATTTCGTGCAGCGAAGCGCGGATCGTCGTCGTGCGGTCCATCACGAGGTCGAGGTCGACCGCCGCCGGGATTGACGCGCGAAGCTGCGGCATCAGCGCGTGGATCCGGTCGACGGTCTCGATGATGTTCGCGGCCGGCTCGCGCCGCACGATCAGCAGCACCGACGGCTTGCCGTTGGCCGAGCCGGCATGGCGCTCGTCCTCGACCGAATCGACGACGGTGGCGACGTCGGACAGCCGCACCGCCGCGCCTTCGCGATAGCTGACGATCAGCGGCATGTACTCGGCCGCGCTGCGCAACTGGCCGTTGGCGCCGATCTGCCAGTGGCGGCGCTCGTCGGCCACCGCGCCCCTGGGCCGGTTCGAGTTGGCCGCGGCGATCGCCGTGCGGACCGATTCGAGGCTCAAGCCATGGTGGTCGAGCTGCAGCGGATTGGCCTGCACGCGCACGGCCGGCAGCGAGCTGCCGCCGACCGTCACCTGCCCGACGCCGGCCAGTTGCGACAGCTTCTGCGCCAGCACCGTCGATGCGACGTCGTAGAGCTGGCCGCGCGTCATCGTGTCCGAGGTCAGCGCGAGGATCACGATCGGCGCGTCGGCCGGGTTCACCTTGCGGTAGGTCGGGTTGCGCACGAGGCTGCTCGGCAGCGTGCTGCGCGCCGCGTTGATCGCCGCCTGCACCTCGTTGGCGGCGCTGTCGATGCTGCGCCCGAGGTCGAACTGCAGCACGATGTAGGTGCTGCCGAGCGAGCTGCTCGAGGTCATCTCGTTGACGCCGGCGATCCTTCCGAGCGCTCGCTCGAGCGGCGTGGCCACGGTGGCCGCCATCGTCTCGGGGCTGGCGCCGGGAAGAGAGGCCGAGACCGAGATCGTCGGATAGTCGACCTGCGGCAGCGGCGCGACCGGCAGCATCCGCAGTGCGGCCAGCCCGGCCAGCACGATCGCCAGCGTCAGCAGCGTCGTCGCGACCGGGCGGCGCACGAAGGTCTCGAAGAAGTTCATCGCCGTGCCGCCATCCTGCGCGCCGCGCGGTCGAAGGCCAGGTAGACGACCGGCGTCGTGAACAGCGTCAGCAACTGGCTGACGAGCAGCCCGCCGACCATCGTGATGCCCAGCGGCTGGCGAAGCTCGGAACCGACGCCGGTGCCGAGCATCAGCGGCAGCGCCGACAGCAGCGCCGCCATCGTCGTCATCAGGATCGGACGGAAGCGCAGCAGGCAGGCCTGGAAGATCGCTTCGCGCGGCGACTTGCCCTGCTGGCGTTCGGCGTCGAGTGCGAAGTCGATCATCATGATCGCGTTCTTCTTGACGATGCCGATCAGCAGCACGATCCCGATCACGGCGACGATCCCGAGCTCGCGGTCGGCCAGCATCAGCGCAAGCAGTGCGCCGATGCCGGCCGACGGCAGCGTCGACAGGATCGTGATCGGGTGGATGTAGCTCTCGTAGAGCACGCCGAGCACGATGTACATCGTGACCAGCGCGGCCAGGATCAGCAGCACCGTGCTGTCGAGCGAGGCCTGGAACGCGAGCGCGGCGCCCTGGAAGCGCGTCTGCATGCTCGCGGGCAACCCGAGCTCGGCCTCGGCTGCGCGCACCGCCGCGACCGCGTCGCCGAGCGCGACGCCCGGCGCCAGGTTGAACGAGATCGTCGCGGCCGGAAACTGCGCGATCCGGTTGACGACGAGCTCGGTCGGACGCTCGACGACGCGCACGATGCTCGACAGCGGCACGAGCTGCCCGTCGCGGCCGGCGACCCGGATCGTGTCGATCGCCTCGGGGCCCGACTGGAACTGCGGTGCGACCTCGAGCACGACGCGGTACTGGCTGGCCTGCGTGAAGATCGTCGAGACCTGCCGCTGGCCGAACGCGCTGTACAGCGCGTTGTCGATCGCGCTCATCGACACGCCGAGCCGCGAGGCCGCGTCGCGGTCGATGTCGAGCCAGGCCTGCAGGCCGCGATCCTGCAGGTCGCTGGCCACATCGACGAGCTCGGGCAGCGCGCGCAGTCGCTCGACGAGGCGCGGCACCCACAGCGCCAGCCGGTCGGCGTCGGTCTCCTCGACCGAGAACTGGTACTGCGTGCGGCTGATCCGGTCCTCGATCGTCAGGTCCTGCACCGGCTGCATGTAGAGCCGGATGCCGGGCAGCGCGGCGAGCCGCGCTTCGAGCCGCCGGATCACCTCGCTGGCGCTCGCGTCGCGCTGCGCGAGCGGCTTCAGGTTGATCAGCATCCGACCGGTGTTCAGTGCCGTGTTGTCGCCGTCGATCCCGATGAATGCGCTCAGGCTCTCGACCGCCGGATCCTTCGCGACCTCGCGCGCCAGCGCCTGCTGGCGATCGGCCATCGCCGCGAACGAGATCGACTGCCCGGCTTCGGACACCCCCTGGATCAGGCCGGTGTCCTGGACCGGAAAGAATCCCTTCGGAACGGCGATGTAGAGCAGCACGGTCAGCACCAGCGTGCCGACGGCGACGAGCAGCGTCGCGCCCTGGTGCTCGAGCACGCGTTCGAGCACGCGGCCATAGCCGGCGATCAGCCGGTCGAAGGCATCGCCGGTGGCGCGGTAGAGGCGGCCCTGCTGCTCCGGATGCACGTGGCGCAGCAGCCGCGAGCACATCATCGGCGTCAGCGTCAGCGAGACGACGCCCGAGATCAGGATCGCGACGGCCAGCGTGACGGCGAACTCGCGGAACAGCCGGCCGACGACGTCGCCCATGAACAGCAGCGGAATCAGCACGGCGACCAGCGATAGCGTCAGCGAGACGATCGTGAAGGCGATCTGGCGCGACCCCTTCAACGCGGCCTCGAGCGGCGGATCGCCTCGTTCGAGGTAGCGCGCGATGTTCTCGATCATGACGATCGCGTCGTCGACGACGAAACCGGTGGCGATCGTCAGCGCCATCAGCGTCAGGTTGTTCAGCGAGAACCCGGCCAGGTACATGAAGCCGAAGGTCCCGACCAGCGACAGCGGCACCGCGACGGCCGGGATCACCGTGGCCGGCACGTTGCGCAGGAACAGGAAGATGACCATGACGACCAGCGCGATCGCGAACGCGAGTTCGGTCTGCACGTCGCGCACGGCCGCGCGCACGGTCGTCGTGCGGTCGGTCAGCACGGAGATCTGCGCGGCCGCCGGGAGCGCGGCACTCAGCGCAGGCAACAGCCCCTTGATCCGGTCGACGACGTCGATGACGTTCGAGCCGGGCTGGCGCTGCACGTTGAGCACGATCGCCGGGGCGTCGTTGGCCCAGGCCGCCAGCCGCTCGTCCTCGGCGCCCTCCGAGACGCGGGCGACCTCGCCCAGCCGCAGCGGCGCGCCGTCGCGCCAGGCGAGGATCAGTTCGCGATAACCGTCGGCAGCGCGGATCTGGTCGTTGGCGTCGATCGTCGCGGCGCGCGCCGGTCCGTCGAAGCTGCCTTTGGCCTGGTTCGCATTGGCGTTCGAGATCGCCGTGCGCACGTCCTCGATGCCGAGGCCGGCTGCGGCCAGCGCGTTCGGATCGACCTGCACGCGCACGGCCGGCCGCTGCCCGCCGGTGATCGTCACCAGGCCGACCCCGGGCGACTGCGCGATCTTCTGCGCGACGCGCGTCTCGACGAGGTCGCGCAGCCGCGGCAACGGGATCGTCTCGCTGGTCACGGCGAGCGCGAGCACCGGCGCGTCGGCCGGATTGACCTTGCTGTAGACCGGCGGTACCGGCAGCTCGTTCGGCAGCGCCGTGCCGGCCGCGTTGATCGCTGCCTGGACCTGCTGCTCGGCCACCTCGAGCGGCAGCGACAGCTCGAACTGCAGCGTGATGACCGAAGCGCCGGCCGAACTGGTCGACGACATCTGGAGCAGTCCCGGCATCTGGCCGAACTGGCGTTCGAGCGGCGCGGTCACCGACGAGGTCATCACGTCGGGGCTGGCCCCCGGATACTGCGTCGTGACCCGGATCGTCGGGTAGTCGACCTGCGGCAGCGCCGACAGCGGCAGCAGCCGGTAGCCGACGAGGCCGGCGAGCAGGATCGCGACCATCAGCAGCGAGGTCGCGACGGGCCGCAGGATGAACGGGCGGGACGGATTCATCGCGCGCAGCTCCGATTCATCCGGCGCGGGACCGATCCATCGCGTTCCCGTGGGCGGGCATCCTCAGCGCGATCCGTCCGGTGCGCGGGGTCCCGGCTGCGCCGCTTCTGCCGCCGCGCGTTCGGCCTCGCCCTTGACGATCGCCTCGACCCGCGTGCCTTCGCGCAGGTTGTCGACGCCGTCGACGACGACGCGCTCGCCGGCCTCCACGCCGGCTTCGATGACCGTCGATTCGCGGTGCTCCGGGCCGGTCGAGACCGGACGCAGCACGGCGCGCTCGCCGTCGCCGACGACGTAGACGAAGGTTCCGCGCGATCCGCGCTGGATCGCCGCCGACGGCACGACGATCGCGCCCGGCAGCGTGTCGACCGACAACCTGACGTTGACGAACTGGTTCGGGAACAAGGCCGCGTCTTCGTTCGCGAATTCGGCTTTCATCCGCAGCGTGCCGGTCGCCGTGTCGATCTGGTTGTCGATCGTGGTCAGCACTCCGCTGGCCAGTACCCGACGCCGGTCGCGATCGAGCGCCTGCACGGTCATCCGCTCGCCGGCCCGCTGGCGCTTCAGCACCGCGGGCAGGTCGCGCTCGGGCAGCGCGAAGCTCACGCCGATCGGACGGATCTGCGTGATCGTGACCAGTCCGGTCGCGTCGTTGGCGCGCACCAGGTTGCCGGGGTCGACGAGCCGCATCCCGAGCCGCCCGGACAGCGGCGCGGTGATCCGCGTCCAGCTCAGTTGCAGCCGTGCGCTCTCGACGAGCCCCATGTCGGCCTGGACGATCCCTTCGTACTGGCGCACCAGTGCCTTCTGCGTGTCGAGCTGCTGCGTGCTGGCGGCATCCTGCCTGACCAGCGTGCGGTAGCGTTCGAGGTCGACGCGGGCGTTCTCGAGCAGCGCCCGGTCGCGCGCCATCTGCCCCTCGGCCTGCGCCAGCGCGACTTCGAACGGGCGCGGGTCGATCTCGGCCAGCAGGTCGCCGGCGCGCACCGGCTGGCCTTCGCGGAAATGCACGCGCAGCAGTTGTCCGTCGACGCGCGAGCGGACGGTCACCGTGTTCAGCGAGGTCACGGTGCCCAGCGCGTCGAGGACGAGCGGCACGTCGCGGCGTTCGGCGATCGCCACGGTCACCGGCAGGGGACGGGCGTCGCCGTCGCCGGCGCCGCGCCAGCCGGCCGGCGCACCGGCGGCCGGCGAACCGGCGTCCGGCGTGAGGGCCTCGCGCCCGACGAACCACCAGGCGCCGACGGCGAGAACGAGCAGCAGGACCAGCCAGAAGGCCGGGCGGCGCCAGGCCGGTCGGCGACGTGGCGCTTCGTTCGGTGGGGTCCCGCTCATGCCGCCGATTCTACGGGCACCGCCGAGGCCGCTCGCGCAATCGTGCGCGCATGGCCTACGGGATCGCGCGCGGCGCAGCCAGCGCCTGCCGGCCGCCCCAGAAGACCACGCCCGCGGCTCCGACATTCAGCGCCCCGCACAGCAGCAGCGCCGGACCGTAACTGCCGAAGGCGTCGCGCATGACGCCGTACAGCGTCGGTCCGACCGACATCGCGAGCTGGGTCACCGTCGCGGCGAAACCGAAAACGACGCCGAACGAAACCGGGCCGAACTCGCGACGAACGATCATCGGGGCCAGCGTGGTCACGTTGCCGACGGTCAGGCCATAGCTGACGCTGAGCGCCATCAGCGCCCACGGGCCGGGGACGAGCGCCATGCCGACCAGCGAAGCCGCGGCGAACAGCAGCACGCCGGCGCCGAGCTTGCGTACGTCGACCTGGTCGGCGTAGCGGGCCAACAGCAGGCGGCCGACGAACGCGGCCAGCGCGGCCAGGAAGACGGCCGTCGCCGCGCCCTGCTCGCCCAGCACCGGAATCGCGAGCGGGACGTGATGGCTGAGGAAGCCCACCTGGACCATCAGTCCGATGCCGAAGGCGACGACATGGCTGCGCAACTGGCGCGTCGCGAGCGCTTCGCCGAGGCTCCAGTGGACGGCGCGGGCCGGCGGCTCCCCGCGCAAGTCGCCGGCCATGCCGTCGGGCAATTGGCCGACGTCCTGCGGCCGGGCCTTCAGCACGAAGGCGGCCAGCGGCAGCACGATCGCGATCGCAACGGCGGCCGCGAGCAGTGCCGTCGCAGCAAAGCCCCACAGCCGGATCCCGCCCATCAGCAGCGGCGTGCCGAGCATCCCGCCGATGCTGGCTCCGAGCATCGCCGTCGACATCGCGCGGCCCTGGAGCCGATCGAACCACGGCGCCAGCGTGCTTCCGACCGTATTGGTCGACAGGCAGGCAATCCCCAGGCCGAGCGCGACGAAGACCGCGTGGACCTGCCAGACTTGCCGGCACCAGGGCATCAGCGCCACCGCGGCTGCCATCGCGAGCACCCCGGCGGCGACCACGGATCGCGGCCCCCAGCGCGCAATCGAACGCCCGACGCCGACCATCAGCAATGCGCTGACGACATAGGCCGTGGTCACCGCGGCGGAGACCGTGCTGATCGAGAAGCCCTGCGTGGCGGTCAGCGCGTGGATGTAGACGCCCATGCCGAAGATGCCGAGCGACCAGCTGACGGTCGCGAACAGCATGCAGGCGCCCACGATCCTCCAGCCGTAGAACGCCGGTGTCATCCAGGGTTCGCTCGGGTCGGGCTTGCGCTCGCGATGGACGAAAGACGGCGCGCCGCTGTCGGCGCGCCGTCACCGACTGCCGGTCGCTGGAGCCGTCGCGTCAGCGCGATGCGCGCGACCCGCGAACCGGCGACTCGGGGGTGACCGCCGCGGCCGGGATCTCGGCGCGGCCGCCGCGCCGATGCGCGGCGTCGAGCAGCCACAGCAGCATCCCCCCGATCACCAGCACACCGACGCCGGCCAGCGCGCCGATGCGAACGTAGACCAGCGAAGACCACAGCATGTACAGGCAGACGGCAGCGAACGCCAGCGGCAGCACCGGGTACAACGGCACCCGGAACGGGCGTTCGGTATCCGGTTCGCGCACGCGCAGCACGATCAGGGCCACCGTCGACAGCAGGAAGAAGGTCCAGAAGACCGGCGCCGTGTAGTCGACCATCGTCTGGAAGCCGCTGCGCAGGCTCGCGCCGAGCGCGATCAGCGCGAGCGCGAAGGCCGACTGCGCGAGCAGCGCGTTCATCGGCACGCCGCTGTCGGGATTCCAGCGGCCGAGCGCCGACAGCGCGTGCCAGTCCCGGCCGACCGCATAGTTCGTGCGCGCGCCGACGATCATCGTCGCGTTGATCGACGTCAGCGCCGCGACCGCGACCATGACCGAGATCATCGTTTCGCCGGTGCGCCCGAAGGCCACGCCGAGCAGGTCGGCCGCGACCGCCTGGCTGCCTGCCATGCCCGCGACACCGAGCCCGTACAGATAGGCGAGGTTCACCAGCAGGTACAGCGTCGTGATGATCGCGATGCTGACGATCAGCGCCCGCAGCATGTTGCGCCGCGAGTCCTTGAGTTCGGCACTCAGGTAGGCCGCCTCGTTCCAGCCGCCGTAGGTCAGCAGCACGAAGACCATCGCCAGGCCGAACATCGACCAGCCGGGATTGCCGGCCGAGCCGTCGTCGGCGCCGACGGCCGCGTTCGCCTGCGCCGCGCCCCCGGCCTGGCCGGCCAGCGCGGCGGCGTCCGGACCCGAGACCCACAGCCACAGGCCGGCGACGACGACCAGCACCAGGCCGAGCACTTCGGCCAGCGTGAGCCAGCTTTGCGTCGTTGCGCTGGCGTGGATCCCGCGTGCGTTGATCCAGGTGAGCGCGAACACCGACAGCGCGGCCCAGACCGCCGGGCTGTAGGTCCCGAGCGGCACGATCTCGCTCATGTAGTCGCCGAAGACGAAGGCGAGCAGCGCGATCGACCCGGTCGTGATCACCGAGAAGCGCGCCCAGGCGAACAGGAACGCGACCCGGCGGCCGTAGGCGCGCAGCAGGAAGTGATAGTCGCCGCCGGCGTGCGGCCAGGCGGCCGCCAGTTCCGCATAGCATAGCGCGCCGACCAGCGACACGAGCCCGCCGATCGCCCAGGCCGCGAGCATCCAGCCGCCGGAGCCGGTGAACTGCGCGACCAGCGAAGGCGCCTTGAAGATGCCGGCACCGATCACGATGCCGACGATGATCGCGATCGCCTCGCGCAGCGAGATCATCGGACGGGGGCTGCCATCGGCGGTCTTCATCAGCTCTGCTCGTACATCTCGGATTCCTGGGCCGGCGAAGAGCCGCCGATCGCCGGCGCCGGACCCTTGCGCTCGGCGCTGAAGCGGGCGCGCTCGCTTCCGTCGAAGACGTCGCCTTCGATCCGGTCGCCGTCGACGAGGCCGTCGAAGCGGCGCAGCCGGCCGTCGCTGTCGGTGAACGCGAAACGGACCCGCTCGCCGTGCACCTTGTGGTCGCGAAAACCGGTCTCGAAGTGTTCGAAGACGACACGCCCGCGGAAGTTCTGGAACGTCTGCTCGACGCTCATCGCGAGCGAAACCGGGCCGCTGCGCTGCGGGAAGTGGATCTGCCAGTCGCCGCCGACGTTGGCCGGGACCAGCCACAGGTGCGCCGAGGCGCCGCCGACGCGGGAGGTCTCGTCGGGCACCCAGCTTCCCATCCGGAATTCGTGCGAAACGATCCGCGTGCCGGGCTTCAGCGCGAGCAGCCGGTGCCGCAGCTTCATGTTCAGGTGCGGCAGCAGGTACATCGTGATGACGGTGGCGCGCGAGAAATCCGACTCGAAGATGTCGGCCTTCTCGAAGCGCGCCAGCTCGCCGACGCCGGCCGCCTGCGCATTGCGCTTCGACAGTTCGACCATGTCGGGGTTGTATTCGATGCCCAGGCCGCTGACGCCGAAGTCGCGGGCCGCGGCGATGACGATCTTGCCGTCGCCCGAGCCGAGGTCGATCAGGTAGTCGTCGCGCGTAAGGCCGGCGAGCTGCAGCATCCGGGCGACCAGCCGGTCGGGCGTCGGAATCCAGATCACATCCTTGCCGGACTGGCCGCGCCGCGGTTCGTAGACGGGCTTGCCGTTGTCGGCGGCCGCCGGCGCCTGCGCCTGCGCGAGCAGCTCGCCGGCGAATGCGGCCGGCGAATTCGCCAGCATGCCGAGCAGCAGCGACGAACCGGTGCCGGCGAGGAAGCGGCGGCGCATGTCCGTCCGGAGGGCCAGGGGATTGCCGGGCGTCGTCGCCTCTGTCGTCATCGTCTGTTCTTCCTTGTCGGGATGGGTCGTAGGGGGTGGTGTGCTTCGGCGCTGCTCATCCGGCGCGCGCCAGCTTGCGTTCCACCATGCGAACGAAGAAGGCGACGCCCCACGGCAGCGCCGCGTCGTTGAAGTCGTAGGCCGGATTGTGGACCTCGCACGAACCTTCGACGTCGCCGTTGCCGATGTTCACGAAGCAGCCGGGAACGCGGGCGAGCATGAACGAGAAATCCTCGCTGGCCATGTTCGGAGGCGGGTTGCGCTCGACATTGTCGGCTCCGACCAGTTCGGCGCAGACCGACGCAGCGAATTCGGCCTGTTCGGCATCGTTGATCGTCGGCTGGAAGTTGACGCGGAAGTCGACCTTCGCCTGCGCGCCCATTGCGCGCGCGACGTTCTCGGCCGTGCGTTCCATGTTCTCGCCGATCAGCGCCATCGTCTCGTTCGAGAAGGCGCGCACGGTGCCCGACAGCCGGGCGGTCTGCGGAATCACGTTGTAGGCGTCGCCGGCGTGGAACTGCGTGATCGACAGCACCGCGGTGTCGACCGGTCGGACGTTGCGCGAGACGATCGTCTGCAGCGTCGACGCGATCTGCACGGCCACGATGATCGGGTCGATGCCGGCCTCGGGCCTGGCGCCGTGAGCGCCGACGCCGGTCACGTCGATGTCGAAGAAGGCGCCGCCGGCCATCATCGGGCCGGCGCGTACGGCGAAGCGGCCGACCGCCAGCTTCGGGCGGTTGTGCATGCCGAAGATCGTGTCGCACGGAAAGCGTTCGAACAGGCCGTCGTCGAGCATCGCCTTTGCGCCGCCCAGTCCTTCCTCGGCGGGCTGGAAGATGAAATGCACGGTCCCGTCGAAGCGGCGCGTGGCGGCCAGCACCTTGGCCGCACCGAGCAGCATCGCCGTATGGCCGTCGTGGCCGCAGGCATGCATGACGCCGTCGTGGCGCGAACGGTGCTCGAAGTCGTTCGCTTCGTGGATCGGCAGCGCGTCCATGTCGGCGCGCAGTCCGATCGTGCGCGGCGAATCGCCGGCGCGCAGCACGCCGACCACGCCGGTGCGGCCCACGCCGCGATGCACGTCGACGCCGAAGGCCTCGAGCCGGTCGGCGACCAGTGCGGCGGTACGCGATTCGGCGAAACCGAGCTCGGGGTGCGCGTGGATGTCGCGGCGCCACGCCGTGAACTCGGCATGGTGCCGATCGATCAACGCTGCCAGCTCGTTCATCTCACCGCTCTCCGTTCGTGCCCACGGGGCCCAACGGTAACGCAAGTCGCAAGCCCAGGGGCGAGCACCCGACTCGCGAAACCTTTCGTTACACTCGTCGTGCTCGAAGCAACGCGCACCGGCGGAGTCGCCGCAGGCGCGACCTTGCGTCGGGTCACGACACAACAGACAGGGAGGAGCACGAATTATGAACCCGCTTGGACGACGCGGCCCGCGGGCCGCCTGGGTGCTGCCGTGCGCGGCCGCGGCGCTGGCCATGACGATGATGGCCGGCTGCAGCAGCGACGACGATGACGACGAGCTGCCGCCGGTCGCCGAGGCGCCGCAACCCGAACCGCCCGCACCGGAGCCCGAGGAGCCGAAGACCTGCCTGCAGCTCTCCGACACCGGCGAGCTGATCGACCCGCTGGCGCCTCCGGCCGAAGGCGCGCCGGAGGTCGGCAGCGGGTACGCGAGCAAGGGCGTCGTCTACGCGCGGACCTACATGGCGATCGCCGCGAACCCGATCGCGACGAAGGTCGCCTGCGACGTGCTCGCGCGCGGCGGTTCGGCGGTCGACGCGGCGGTGGCCACGCAGATGGTGCTGAACCTCGTCGAGCCGCAGTCGTCCGGAATCGGCGGCGGCGCGTTCCTGATGCACTACGACGCAGCCACGAAGGAGGTCGTCGCCTACGACGGCCGCGAAACGGCGCCGGCCGCGGCCACCGAAAACTATCTGCGCTGGATCAGCGATGACGAGCGGACGACGCCGCGGCCGAACGCGCGCGCCAGCGGCCGCTCGATCGGCACGCCGGGCACGCTGCACATGCTCGATGCCGCGCACCGCGACCACGGCAGGCTGAGCTGGAAGGAACTGTTCGAGCCGGCGATCAGGATCGCCGACGAAGGCTTCTCCATCAGCCCGCGGATGTCGGCCTCGATCAACGGATCGCGCACGCAACTGTCGCGCGACCCCGAGGCGCGCGAGTACTTCCTGAACGAAGACGGCAGCGCGAAGGCAGCCGGTACGCTGCTGAAGAGCCCGGCGCTCGCACAGACCTTCCGCGCGGTGGCCGACGGCGGGATCCAGGCCTTCTACACCGGCGAGATCGCGCAGGACATCGTCGACGAAATCGCCGACACGACCGGCGACATCACGCCGGGGCTGACGACGCTCGAAGACCTGGCCGAGTACGAAAGCAAGAAGCGCGAGGCGGTCTGCACGCACTATCGGCAATACCTGATCTGCGGGATGCCGCCGCCGTCGTCGGGCGGGATCACCGTGGCTTCGGCCCTCGGCGTGCTCGAGAACTTCGACCTCGGCCGCTTCGGGCCGAGCGCCGTGGACCGCGAGGGCGGGCATCCGTCGCCGTTCGGCGTACATCTGGTCCTCGAAGCCGAGCGGCTCGCCTATGCCGATCGCAACAAGTACATCGCCGACACGGACTTCGTGCCCTTGCCCGGCGGGAGCTGGAACAGCCTGCTCGACAAGACCTATCTGCGCCAGCGGGCCAACCTGATCGACTTCACGATGACGATGGGCATTGCGGCGCCCGGCGATCTCGGCCCGGTGCCTTTCGGCCTCGCGCAGCCGATCGTCGAGCGAGGCACTTCGCACGTGTCGATCGTCGACAAGGAAGGCAACGTCGTCGCGATGACGACGACGATCGAGAGCGGCTTCGGCTCGTTCCACATGACCCGGGGCGGCTTCCTGCTGAACAACGAGCTGACCGACTTCTCGGCCCAGCCGGTCGACG
>JAAZBL010000255.1 GCA_012513825.1 Limnobacter sp.
CGAGCTGGGCCAGCAGCAGCCGGCGGCCGGCCCCGTCGCCGTCGGCACGACGCGCCTCCCAGGCCATCGACGTGGCGGAGACCAGGTGGTACAGGCCGGACGCCGCCTGGCGTGCGAGGCTCTCGCCGGGGGCCTTGGCGGCCTCGGTCGCGAGCTCGCGGGCTTTCGCCCAGGTGCTCTCGAAGCGCTGCTGCAGCGCGGCCGGCAGCTCGGCTTCGCGCAGTTGCCGTTCGACGTGCCGCTCGAGCGCGTTCAGCGTGTCTTCCTTGCGAATCGCGCGCATGACGTCGAGCGCGACGATGTTGCTGGTGCCCTCCCAGATCGAGCCCAGGTGCGCATCGCGGACCAGGCGCGCGTCGCCCCATTCCTCGATGTAGCCGCAACCGCCCCGGACTTCCATCGCGTCGCCGGTGACCTTGCGCGCGTCGCGGCAGGCGCGGAACTTGACCAGCGGGGTCAGGATCCGCGCAAGGCGGCGCCCTTCCTCGTCGCCGGCATCTGCACGGCGCAGCGCCTCGGCGGTCTGGAAAACGAAGCTGCGGGCCTGTTCGGTCCAGACCATCATCTTCGCGAGCTGGCGCCGCATCAGCGGCAGATCGATCAGCTTGCGACCGAAGGCTTCGCGGTTGCGAGCGACGAACAGCGCCTCGGTCAGCGCGCGGCGCATCAGGCCGGCGGCGCGTACACCGTTGGACAGGCGCGAGTTGTTGATCATGTCGGTCATCTGCACGAAACCACGACCGAGGTCGCCGACCGGATAGGCGATCGCGCCTTCGAGCCGGATCTCGCCGCTGGCCATCGAGCGGGTCCCGAGCTTGTCCTTCAGGCGCAGGATCCGGAAGTGGTTCGGCGTCCCGTCGTCGAGCTCGCGTGGCAGCAGGAACAGCGTCAGGCCGCGGGTCCCGGGCTGGGCGCCCTCGGGGCGCGCCAGCACCATCGCGAGACCGGCGTCCGGATTCGAGCAGAACCACTTGTCGCCTTCGAGACGCCAGTTGCCGTCCTCGTCCTGCCAGGCGCGCGTGGCGGTGGCGCCGACGTCGGAGCCGGCGCCCTGTTCGGTCATGAACATCGCGCCCTGGAGCATCTGGTCGAAGTCGAGGCTGGTCAGCGCCGGCAGGAAGCGCGACACCAGCTGCGGATCGCCGAACCTGCGCAGCGTCCGGGTCAGCGAATCGGTCATGCTGACCGGGCAGCACAGGCCGAACTCGGCCTGCACGAACAGATAGGTCAGCGCGTACTTTGCGGCGCCCGGCATCGGGTCCGGCCAGCCGAGCACGCCGCCGCGATGCGACAGCGCGGCCAGTCCGTAGTCGGAATACGCGGTGCGCTCGAGTTCGACGTAGGCCGGGTGCTTGACGATGCGCTGCAGGTCCCGGCCGCTGCGCGTGCGCACCGACAGTTCGGGCGGATTCAGGTCGGCGGTACGGGCCAGCTCGTCGAGACGGCCGCCGGCCAGCGCACCGAGCCGATCCAGGTGCGGGCGCAGGTGATTCGCCAGGTCGCGAGGCAGGTACAGGTCCAGCAGCGGATCGAAGCCCGGATCGACGCGGAACAGGTTGGCGCCGAAGTTGTCGGGGATCGGGTGCGCATCGTCGTGGGCGGCAAGCGTCGCTTCGGAGAGCCGGCGGGGTTCGAGCATCTCGGGGCCTCGATCGGTGTCGGTGGGAATGCCGGAATTGTTCCGCAGCCACCGATACAGGTCCAATCGTTTATTGGACTCGAACGATACGATTCCTGTATCGTTGTTCGACGCCGCGAACGATCCGGGCGGGGCTGGGAATCCCGATCGGCCCGGCAGGAGGAGCCGTGGAACTGCGCCATCTTCGCTACTTCGTGGCACTGGCCGAGGAGCTGCATTTCGGCCGCGCGGCCCGGCGGCTGTCGATCTCGCAACCGCCGCTGAGCTTCAACATCAAGCAGCTCGAAGAAGACCTCGGCGTGCGCCTGTTCGAGCGCAGCAGCAAGCAGGTCCGCCTGACGGCGGCCGGAGCGGCGTTCCTCGTCGAGGCGCGCCAGATCCTCGCGCAGGCGGCCGAGGCGCGCACGCTGGTGGCACGGATCGCGGCCGGCAAGACCGGTCGCCTGCAACTGGGCTTCGTCGCATCGATGCTGTACCGGGACCTGCCGCAGCAGTTGGAGCGCTTCCAGCGCGCCAATCCCGGCATCGAACTGGTCCTGCGCGAGCTGAACTCGGCCGAGCAGGTCGAGGCGCTGCGCGCCGGCCGGCTCGATGCCGGCTTCGCCCACGCGCCGACCGTGCCCGCCGACCTCGAAGGCATCGAGTACCTGTCCGAACCCTTCGTTTGCTGCCTGCCCGAGCACCACCCTCAGGCGCGGCGACGGCAGGCCGACCTGGCTGCGCTGGCCAGCGAGCCGCTGGTGCTGTTCGCGCGCGAAGTGTCGCCGGACTACTACGAGCGGATCGTCGCGCTGTGCGTCGACGCCGGCTTCGCGCCGCTGCAGCGACACGAAGTCCGTCACTGGCTGACGGTCGTCGCGCTGGTCGCCGCCGGCATGGGCGTGGCGCTGGTGCCGGCGGCGCTCGCGCGCGCCGGGATGGCCGGCGTACGCTACCTGCCGCTGCGCAACCGCTCGATCCGCTCGGTGACGAGGCTGCTGTGGTCGCCGGCGCGCGTGACGCCGGCGCTGCAGGGTCTGCTCGAGGTCGTCGACGCCTCGATCAGAACGACAGGCTCGCCGCGCCCTGCTTCAGCGGTTCGAGGATCGAGCTCGCGCCCTGGATGATCACGCCGTCGATCAGATCCGACTGCTCGTAGCCGCGCGCCTTCACGCAGGGCGTGCAGGCGATGACCGTGCCGCCGCGCTTGATGAAGTCTTCGACCAGCGACTTCAGCGGCTCGAGCGGCGCGACCTGCGTGGTGTCGACAGCGCGCCTGCGCACGAGGTCGACGGCCGAACTCGTGAGGAAGGCGTAGACCTTCATGCCTGCAGTGATCGCGCCGTTCGCGATCGTGAACCCGACCGAAGACAGTTCGTGATCGGTGCCACG
>JAAZBL010000256.1 GCA_012513825.1 Limnobacter sp.
CGGCCTGTACATCGGCTTCTTCGTCGCGCCCACCGACTGGCAGCAGGGCGAGTCGTACCGGATCATCTTCATCCACGTGCCGGCGGCCTGGATGGCGATGTTCGTCTACCTGGTCATGGCGTTCTGGTCCGCGCTGTCGCTGGTGCTGAACACGCGGCTGTCGGCGATGATGGCGCAGGCGCTCGCTCCCACCGGCGCGATGTTCGCGTTCGTCTCGCTGTGGACCGGCGCGTTCTGGGGCCGTCCGACCTGGGGCACCTACTGGGTCTGGGACGCACGGCTGACGTCGACGCTGATCCTGCTGTTCCTTTACCTGGGCTTCATCGCGCTGCGCGCATCGATCGACGACCCGCGCCGCGCCGACCGCGCCTGTGCGCTGCTCGCGCTGGTCGGCGCGGTCAACGTGCCGATCATCTATTTTTCGGTGCAGTGGTGGAACACGCTGCACCAGGGCGCCACGATCTCGCTGACGGCCGCGCCGAAGATGGCCGAGACAATGCTCACGGCGATGCTGTTGATGACCTTCGCCGCCTGGTCCTATACGATCGCCGCGGTGCTGCACCGGGTGCGCAGCATCATGCTCGAACGCGAGGCGCACAGCGACTGGGTCGCAGCGCTGATGGCCGGCGCCGGAGACGGGGGCGGTACCGGCGGCCGCGGGATCGCGTCGACCATCCAGTCGGGAGTCGCACGATGAGCGAATGGCTGGCCATGGGCGGCCACGGCTTCTACATCTGGAGCTCCTACGGGATGCTGGCGCTGGCGATCGCGATCGAACTGTGGGCGCTGCGCCGGCGTCGACGCGCCGCCTGGCGGCACGTCGAGGACTTCCGCGCGGAGCTCGAACACGCTCGCGAAGGCTGAACGGAAACTCAATGAAACCGCGTCACAAGAGATTGGCACTGGTCCTCGGCGGGCTGGCAGCGATCGGCGTCGCCGTCGCGCTGGTGCTCAACGCCTTCCAGAGCAACCTCGTGTTCTTCTACACGCCGACCGAGATCGCCGAAGGCAAGGCGCCGACCGGCCGCGCGTTCCGCGTCGGCGGGCTGGTCCAGCCCGGCAGCCTGCAGCGCACCGGCAACGGCGCCGACGTCGTGTTCGTCGTCACCGACAGCGCCCGCGACATCCAGGTCGCGTACACCGGCATCCTTCCCGACCTGTTCAAGGAAGGCAAGGGCGTTGTGGCGCAGGGCACGATCCAGCCCGACGGCAGCTTCCGCGCCAACGAGGTGCTGGCCAAGCACGACGAGAACTACATGCCGCCGGAAGCGGCCGAGGCGCTCGAACGCGCCGGCCATCCGATGAGCGCGACGCCGCAGTACCAGAAGCAGCAGTGATGTCCGAAGCAGCAACGAGGAACGGAGCCCAAACGCCATGACCGCCGAACTCGGGCATTTCGCGATCGCGCTGGCGCTGGCCGTATCGCTCGTGCTCAGCGCGCTGCCGATGATCGGCAGCTTCCTGCGCGGCACGGCCGGCGCGCGGCTGATGGCGATCGCGCAGCCCGCCGCGCACCTTCAATTCGCGATGGCGCTGCTCGGTTTCGGCTGCCTGATGGCGCTGTTCGTGAGCAACGACTTCACCGTGTCGCTGGTCGCCACGCATTCGAACCTGTCGCTACCGACGCACTACCGCGTCGCCGCTACCTGGGGTTCGCACGAAGGCTCGCTGCTGCTGTGGGTGCTGATGCTCGCCGGCTGGACCTCGGCCGTCGCGACGTTCTCGCGCTCGCTGCCCGAGACGCTGCGCGCACGCATCCTCGCCGTCATGGGAATGATCTCGATCGGCTTCCTGCTGTTCCTGCTGTTCACGTCGAACCCGTTCGAGCGGCTCGTGCCGCCGCCGGCCGACGGACGCGACCTGAACCCGCTGCTGCAGGATCCCGGCATGGTGTTCCACCCGCCGCTGCTGTACATGGGCTACGTCGGCCTGTCGGTTGCGTTCGCGTTCGCCGTCGCCGGCCTGATCGGAGGTCGCTTCGACGCCGCCTGGGCGCGCTGGGCGCGGCCCTGGACCGTCGTCGCCTGGTGCTTCCTCACGCTCGGCATCGCGCTCGGTTCGTTCTGGGCCTACTACGAGCTCGGCTGGGGCGGCTGGTGGTTCTGGGATCCGGTCGAGAACGCGTCGTTCATGCCGTGGCTGGTCGCGACCGCGCTGATCCATTCGCTGGCGGTCACCGAAAAGCGCGGCACGTTCCGCAGCTGGACCGTGCTGCTGGCGATCGTCGGTTTCGGCCTGAGCCTGCTCGGCACCTTCCTCGTGCGCTCGGGCGTGCTGACCTCGGTGCACGCGTTCGCCACCGATCCGGCGCGCGGCGTGTTCATCCTCGCGTTCCTCGCGATCGTCGTCGGCGGATCGCTGACGCTGTTCGCCTGGCGAGCGCCGGCGATCGGCAACGGCCCGTCGTTCGGTGCCGTCTCGCGCGAGTCGATGCTGCTGGCCAACAACATCGTGCTGGTCGTCGCGATGGCGGCGGTGCTGCTCGGCACGCTGTACCCGCTGGTCCTCGACACGCTCGACATGGGCAAGATCTCGGTCGGCCCGCCCTACTTCAATGCGGTGTTCTTCCCGCTGATGGCGCCGGCGCTGTTCCTGATGGGCGTCGGGCCGCTGGCCCGGTGGAAATCCACGCCGGTTCCCGACCTCGTCCAGCGGCTGCGCTGGGCCTTCGCGATCGCGGTCATCGTGTCGCTTCTGCTGCCGCTGACGATCGACGGCTTCCGGCCGATGACGAGCATCGGACTGATGTTCGCGCTGTGGATCGCCGGCTGCGTCGTGGTCGCCGTGCTCGACATGCTGCGCGGACACGATGGTCGACTCGCGCTGCGGCGCGTCCGCCTGCATCCGCCGAGCGCCTGGGGCATGCATTTCGCGCACCTCGGCGTGGCCGCGTTCGTTGCCGGCGTCACGCTCGTCGGCAGCTACGAGATCGACGCCGAACAGCGCGTCGAACCGGGCCAGACGATCACGCTCGGCGACTACACGCTACGCTTCATCGGCCTCGCAAGCGTCAGCGGCCCGAACTGGGACGCGGTACGCGGCACCTTCGAGCTGCGGCGCGCCGGCAGCGAACGGCCGATCGCGATCCTGACGCCGGACAAGCGCACCTACCGGGCCAGCGGCCAGGCGATGACCGAAGCGGCGATCGATCGCAGCCTGCTGCGCGACGTCTACGTGTCGATGGGCGAGGCCGTCGGTGGCGACGCCTGGATCGTGCGCGCACACGTGAAGCCCTTCGTGAACTGGATCTGGATCGGCTGCGTGATGATGGCGCTGGGCGGCTTCGTCGCGATCGCCGACCGGCGCTACCGCCGCCACGCCACGGTGCGCCAGGGCGGGCCGGCCGTCGGCAACCGTGCGCCCGCCTGAGCGCGGAAGCGAGCGCAAGGCCGCGACGAGCAATGCTTCGACGAGAGTGACCGGACCGTTCCGATGAGAGTGCTTCGTTTCCTGCTGCCGGCCGCGCTGTTCGCGATCATCGCGCTGTTCCTGCTCAAGGGGCTCGATCGCGACCCGCGCAATCTGCCGTCGGCACTGATCGACAAACCGGGGCCGGCCTTCACATTGCCCGTGCTCGGCGAAGAAGGACGCACCTGGTCGCCGGCCGACTACCGCGGCCAGGTCTGGCTGCTGAACATCTGGGGCTCCTGGTGCGCCGCCTGCCAGGTCGAGCACCCGCTGTTCAACCGGCTCGCGAAGACGGGCACCGTGCCGATCGTCGGCCTCGCC
The DNA here is from genome assembly GCA_012513825.1 of Limnobacter sp. Classification (GTDB taxonomy): domain Bacteria; phylum Pseudomonadota; class Gammaproteobacteria; order Burkholderiales; family Burkholderiaceae_E; genus Zeimonas. The sequence goes on from JAAZBL010000256.1 coordinate 3,730, forward strand.
TGGAAGGACCGCCCCGACGCCTCGATCGCCTGGCTCGAACGCCTCGGCAATCCCTACGCCGTCGTCGTCAGCGACGTCGACGGCAAGGCCGGCATCGACTGGGGCGTCTACGGCGCACCCGAGACCTTCGTCGTCGACAAGCAGGGCATGGTCCGCTTCAAGCACGTCGGCGCGGTCACGC
>JAAZBL010000257.1 GCA_012513825.1 Limnobacter sp.
ACACGTTCTCGATCGTCAGTGCGCCGTTCGAGGCCGGCCTGACCGTCGCGACGCGCATGCGCGACAGCGTCTTCAAGCGCCGGCTGGGCGCCTTGCCGGTCGGTTCGCCGCTGACGCTCGACGGGCCCTTCGGGACGCTGACGCTGGATGCGGACCGGGCGCGGGCTGCGATCCTGATCGCCGGTGGCATCGGGATCACGCCGTTCGTCAGCATGCTGAGGCAGGCTGCGCACGAACGTTCGCCGCGGCGGTTGCTGCTGTTGTACTCGAACCGGCGCCCCGAGGACGCCGCTTTCCTGGGCGAGTTGCACGAGCTCGAGCGGCAAAGCGAGACGTTCCGGCTGATCGCGACGATGACGCAGGCAGGCGGTCTTCGCGTCCCCTGGAACGGCCGGAATGGCCCGATCGACGCAGGACTGATCAGCGAGGTGGCGACGGGCCTGCCCCGTCCGGTCTACTACGTCGCCGGCCCGCCCGGCCTCGTCGAGTCCGTCTGCGATTCGCTGGGCGAAGCAGGCGTCGGCGACGACGACATCCGCAGCGAAGACTTCTTCGGCTACTAGCCGTCGTTTCGGCTACCAGCCGCGCCAGCCGCCATCCGGAACTTGCCGCCTTGGTGGCGGCAGGCACGTGTTCGTTCGAGGAGACGAAGATGCGAAATCGCATGTGCGAAAAGACCCTTAGACCGTTGCAGATCGCCGCTTCGGTCGCGGGCGCAATGATCGCGGTCGCCGGATGCGGAGGCTCGTCGGCCGACTCGGCGGCGGAGCAGCGCGCGCTCGTCGAACAGGGCAAGCAGATCTTCCGCTTCGACACCTTCGGCGACGAGGCGCGATGGACCGATACGCTGCGGATGCACGAGGTCATCGCTTCGGCCGTAGACCCCATGACGGCGCTGTCGGTGGGCTTGAAGGTCGACGCCGAAGCCTTGCCGCAGCAGCTGATCGACGGCATTGCGAATGGCTCCGTCGATCTGACCAGCCCCGCGACGACGGTGGCGCTGCTCAAGCTCGATGCGGTCGTCGGACTCAAGGGCACGGTCGAGACGGTCGGTGGCGCGGACCGGCTGGTCAGCGTCGGCATCACCTGTGCGCTGTGCCATTCGACGGTCGACGATTCGTTTGCGCCGGGCATCGGCAAGCGGCTCGACGGCTGGCCCAATCGCGACCTGGACCCGGGCGCGATCATCGCGCTGTCGCCAGCGATCGATGCACCGACGAAGGCCCTTCTCGATTCGTGGGGCAAGGGAAAGTACGATCCCCGCTTCAACGTCGACGGCATCAGCAAACCGGTCGTCATTCCGCCGGCCTACGGCCTCGAAGGCATCCACAGCGTGACCTTCACCGGCGACGGCACCGAACCCGCGTACTGGAACCGTTACGTCGCCGTCGTGCAGATGGGCGGGCAGGGATCGTTCTCCGACCCGCGCCTGAACCTCAGCGTCACGAACGGCACGGAAGACCTCGTGTCCGACAAGCTGCCTGCGCTGCAGGCGTACCAACTGTCGCTGCCGGCACCGGCCGCGCCCGCCGGCAGTTTCGATCCGGGCGCCGCCGCGCGCGGCAAGTTGGTCTTCGAAGGCGTGGGCGGCTGCGCGAGCTGCCACAGCGGAGCGCTGTTCACCGACGCCAACGCGAAGCTGCATCCGCCGGCCGATTCGATGGCGGAACCGGAGTCGCCCAGCTACGCGTCGCGCTCGGCCACCGGGCAGTACCGGACCTCGCCGCTGAAGGGCGTCTGGCAACACGCGCCGTACTTCCACGACGGCTCGGCGGCCACGCTCGACGAGGTGGTGCGCATCTACGACTCGAAGCGATCGCTCGGGCTGACCGAGCAGCAGCGATCGGACCTCGCGCAGTACCTGCGGTCGCTGTAAGCCGGGCGGACGAGGGGGCGGTCCCGGGCCGGACGAGGGGGCGGTCGCATGCCGGCGTCGATCCGGATTTGCTTCGATCGTCGCAGCCCGCAGAATACGGGCGATGAGCACATTCGACGACGAAACCCGGCTGCAACGCCTGGCCCCCGACGCCGCGTCCTTCGCTGGCCATGTCCATCCCGGCTGGAACATCGGCACGAATCCCAACGGCGGCTATCTGCTCGCGATCGCAGGGTCGGCGATGCGAGAGCTCGTGCCGCAGCATCCCGATCCGCTGAGCGTGACCGTGCACTACCTTCGTCCCGGCCTGCCCGAAAAGCCGTGCCGGGTCGACGTGCAGCTCCTGCACGGCGGACGTTCGAAGAGCACGCTGCGCGCCACGCTGGTGCAGGAGGATACGCCGCGCCTGGAGGTGCTGGCGGCATTCGGTGTGCTGGCCTCCGAGGCGCCGCCCGAACTGACGATCGCCGCGCCGGCCATGCCGGCGCCCGAGCAGTGCCTGGTCCGTTCGGCCGACGAGCAGGGGGTGCAGCTGCCGATTCTCGATCGCATCGACATCCGGCTGCACCCGAACGAGCTGCGCGCCGGCGCGGCCGGCAAGGCTCGCGTCTCGGGCTGGGTCCGGTTCCACGACGGGCGCCCGCCCGATACGCTGGCCTGCCTGCTGCTCGCCGACGCCTTTCCTCCTGCCGTTTTCGGACTGCTCGGCATGGTCGGCTGGGTGCCGACGCTCGAGTTGACCGTGCACGTGCGCCGGCGGCCGGTTCCGGGCTGGATCCTCGGCCGCTTCGAGACCTTCGACCTCAGCGAGGGGCGGCTCGTCGAGGACGGCGCGCTGTGGGACAGTGCCGGCAATCTCGTCGCGCAGTCGCGGCAGCTCGCGATGATCCTGCGCGGCGGGCGCTGAGCCCGCTACCGGACCCTCATCGTCGCGTCACCCCGAACTCCACCTTCGCCGCCGCTTCGTATTCCGGCCGCTGGAACAGGTCCGGCTGCGCCAGGAATTCGAGCGCCCAGTCGACGGTATCGCTGCCCCAGAAAGCTCTTTCGCGGAAGACCAGCGTGGGCACGCCGAACACGCCCTGGTCGATCGCGCGCTGGGTGTTCGCGACGAGCCGCTGCCTGACTTCCGGCGAAGCGGCCATTGCGGCGCCGTCGGCGGCGCCGAGCCGTTCGGCAAGCGCCGCGAACTCGTGCTCGGGGTCGCGGCCTTCGGCGAAGACGAAGTCGAAGGCCGAGGCCACCACGGCGTCGCTTGCGCCCAGCGCGACCAGCAGCCGCTGCGCGGCGAGCGGATTGAACGGATGGCGCGGCGGCATGCGGAACGGCAGCCCCTGCCGGCTCGCGGCCCAGACGCAATACTGGTAGGTGTGCAGCCGCTTCGGCAGGATTTCGGCGGGCCCCTTCGTGTCCCAGTGCTTGAGCATGCCGGCGAAAAGCACGGGCACCGGTTCGATCCGCAATCGTTCGCGCAGGGGCTGGAGTCCGTGGTAGTGCAGGTACGAGAAGGGCGAGACGAGGTCGAAGTACCAGTGGGCCTGTTCCATGATCGGATCCTGTACCGGCAAGCGACGACAGGATAACGGCGTTAAAGTGCGAGGGATGAAAGCGCAGCAACGAGACGAGCTGCTTCGGACGCTAGAGCAGCGTTTCGAGCGGAACATGCGCCGCCACGAGGGCATTGCCTGGGCCGACGTCGAGGCGCGTCTTGAGGACAGGCCGCGGGCGCTGGAATCGCTTCGCGCGATGGAGGAAACCGGGGGCGAACCCGACGTGATCGGACGCAACGAGCGCTCCGGAAGCGTCACGTTCTGCGATTGCGCCGCCGAGAGCCCGTCGGGCCGCCGGAGCGTCTGCTACGACAAGGAGGCGCGGGTGTCGCGCAAGGAGCACCGGCCGGAGGCCAGTGCCGTCGAGATGGCTGCCGACATGGGCGTCGAGCTGTTGACCGAAGCGCAGTACCGGGCGCTTCAGGAACTCGGCGGATTCGATACGAAGACTTCGAGCTGGGTCCAGACGCCCGAGGACGTCCGCTCGCGCGGCGGCGCGCTGTTCTGCGACCGGCGCTACGGCCGCGTCTTCGTCTATCACAACGGCGCGCAGTCCTACTATGCGGCGCGCGGTTTTCGCGCTTCGATCGATGTCTGAGCACCCGATGGAATCCGGCCGACGCAAGCTGCTTCTGCTGCCGGCGCTCGGCGCCGCGCTGGCGCTGCTCGGCGGCGCCGTCGTGCCGACGGGCCCGGCACGTGCGCAATCGCCGCAACTGCACTCGCATCGGCATCGCTTCCGCGACGCCGAGCGCTGGGCGCGCGTCTTCGACGATCCGGCGCGCGACGCCTGGCAGAAACCCGACGAGGTGATCGGGGCGCTCGGCCTCGAAGCCGACGACGTCGTGGCCGACATCGGCAGCGGTACCGGCTACTTCGCGGCTCGCCTCGCCGCCGCGGTTCCGAAAGGACGGGTCTATGGCGTCGACCTCGAACCCGACATGGTCGACTATCTGGCGGAACGCGCCCGGCGCGAGCAGCTTCCGAACCTGGTGGCGATCCAGGGCAGTGCCGACGACCCGCGCCTGCCGGACCCGGTCGACCTGATCCTGTTGGTGGATACCTACCACCACATCGAGGACCGCGAACGCTATTTCCGCAAACTGCTACCGTCGCTCGCGCCGGGCGGCCGTGTCGCGATCATCGACTTCCGGATGGAATCGCCGGTCGGTCCGCCCCGCAGCGCCCGGATCGAGCCGCAGCGGGTGATCGACGAACTGCGCGCAGCAGGTTTCCGGGCGGTGCAGTCGCACGACTTCCTGCCCCATCAGTACTTTCTCGTGTTCCAGCCGGCGAGCTGAGGACACCGCGGAGTGGTCAAGGAAGCGGCCCCGGTCGACAGCGAGCCGGTTCGGGCCGCGCCCGGCGCGGGCCTCGCCGACCTGTCGCCGGCGTACTTCGGGCTGGTCATGGCGACCGGCATCGTCTCGCTGTCGGCACAGATGCTGGGGCACAGGAGCCTCGCGTCTGCGCTGTTCCAACTGAACGTCGTCCAGTACGCGGCGCTATGGTTGCTGTACGGCCTGCGGGCCTGGCGACATCCGCGGCGCTTCTTCGGCGACATGGTCGCGCATCTGACCGGACCGGGGTACTTCACGGCGGTGGCCGGCACCGGCATCCTGGCGAGCGAGTTTCTCGTGCTTCGAGAGAACCTCGTTGCGGGGACGGCGCTCTGGATGCTGACGATCGTCCTGTGGCTCTGCCTGACCTACCCGATTTTCACCGCGCTGACGATACGGCGCGACAAGCCCGCGCTCGATCGGGGCATCAGCGGAAGCTGGCTGCTGGCGGTCGTCGCGACGCAGGCGGTCTCCGTTTCCAGTTCGTTGATCGCGGCCCGTATCGGCCAGCCATTCCGGCTCGAGCTGAACCTGCTGGCGCTGTCGATGTGGCTGTGGGGCGGCATGCTCTACATCTGGATGATGTCGCTGATCTTCTATCGCTACGCGTTCTTTCGCATGTCTCCGGGCGACCTGGCCCCGCCGTACTGGATCAACATGGGCGCGATGGCGATCTCCACGCTGGCGGGCTGCCTGTTGATCGCGAACGCGCCGGACGCCCCGTTCCTGACGTCGCTGCTGCCGTTCCTGAAAGGCTTCACGATCCTCTACTGGGCCACCGGCACCTGGTGGATCCCGATGCTGCTGCTGCTCGGACTCTGGCGCTACGTGCTCGAGCGCTATCCGTTTCGTTACGACCCGCTCTACTGGGGCGTGGTGTTTCCGCTGGGCATGTATTCGGCCTGCACCTGGCAGCTCGGTCGCGTCATGGAACTCGGGTTCCTGTCGGCGCTGTCGCGCACCTTCTTCTGGATTGCGCTGGCGGCCTGGTCCGTCGTGTTCGTCGGCATGTCGCGCTCGATCGCGCGCATGCTGCGGCGTGGCGGGCGGTAGCGCGATCGCCGCGGCTGGCGCTGGCTCCGGCCCGGCTCGGTAGCGCTGGTCCGGCGCGGTAGAGTTCGAGATCGGAGTCCGAACCGAGGATGGACGGCGAATGAACGAATCCCGAGCGGGCGGCAAGCCATCGCCGACGGCCCGGACGCCTGCGGTCGGCTCCGCCGCCGCAGGGCCGAGCCTGGCCTTCTGGCAGGAACGCTTCGAGTCGCAGCGCACCCCGTGGGACCGCGGCGAGGTCAATCCGGCGCTGTCGAAGCTGCAGGCCGACGGCCTGTTGCCGCCGGGCGCCCGCGTGCTGGTTCCCGGCTGCGGCGCCGGGCACGAGGTCGCGGCGCTGGCGGCGGCCGGCTGCCGGGTGACCGGCGTCGACTATGCGCCGGCTGCCGTCGGCTTGACCCGGGCGCGGGTCGACCAGGCCGGCCTGCAGGCGGAGATCGTCGAGGCCGACCTGCTCGCCTGGCAGCCGCCGTCGCGCTTCGATGCCGTCTGGGACCAGGCCTGCCTTTGTGCGCTGCATCCAGACCGCTGGGTCGACTACGCGCGGCGGCTGGCTGCCTGGGTCGAACCCGGGGGCAGGCTGATCCTGCTGGCGATCCAGGTCGACCGCGAGGGTCGCCGCGAAGGACGGATCGAGGGGCCGCCGTACCACTGCGACATCAATGCGGTTCGCGCGCTGTTTCCGTCGGGGCCCTGGCAGTGGCCGCCGCCGCCGTACCCGGCCCAGCCGCACCCGGCGGGGTTCGGCGAGTTGCGAGTCGTCCTGCACCGAACCGCGGCCGAGCCTGTACGATGATCGCGCCACACGCTGACTCCAGGAGGCTCGCATGAACGAACTGAACGGTTACGACTTCGAAGATCTCCAGCCCGGGATGACCGCGATTTTCGCGAAGACGATCACCGAAGCCGACATCGTGCTCTTTGCCGGCGCCTCGGGCGACAACAACGCGGTCCACATCAACGAGGAGTTCGCGCAGACCACGCCGTTCAAGGGCCGCATCGCGCACGGGATGCTCACGGCCAGCGTGATCTCGGCGGCGATCGCCGGCCGGCTGCCGGGGCCGGGCACCGTCTACCTGGGTCAGACGCTGCGCTTCAAGGCACCGGTCCGGCCGGGCGACACCGTGCACGCGAGCGTCACGGTCAAGGACCTTGTTCCGGAGAAGCGGCGGGTCACGCTGTCCACGATCTGTACGGTCAACGGCAAGGTCGTCATCGACGGCGAGGCGCTGGTCATGCCGACGTCTCGCGAGACCCGGGGCGGCTAACCCTCGAATTCCCGCAGCCCGTCCAGCGACTCGATCGTCACGGCGCCGTATTCGACCTTCAGCAGGCCGTAGCGCTCGAGCTCCTGCAGCGCCTGGTTGACGCGCTGCCGCGACAGCCCGGTCAGCAGCCCGAGCTCCGCCTGCGAGATCTTCAGCCGGGGGCTCTGCCGCGGATAGAGCAGCGGATTGAACAACTGCGACAGGCAGCGGGCGACCCGGCCTTCGGGCCCCAGCAGGCGCTCGGATTCGAGCGTGCCGATCAGCTGGCCCAGCCGCTCGTTGAGCTGCAGCAGCAGGTGCCGGTTGAAGCTGATGCTGGTTTCGAGCAGCCACTGGAAGGTCGCGCGCGGCATGTAGGCGATCCGGCTCGCGCGCAGCGCCACGGCCTCGTAGCGCCGCGGCTCGTCCTTCAGCATCGAGCCCTCGCCGAACCAGCCGCCGGCGCCCACGCCGATGAAGGTGATCGCCTTGCCTTCGAGCGAGACGGTGCCGACCTTGACCAGCCCGTCGATGACGCCGATCCAGTGCTCGGCGGGCTCGCCCTTGTAGCAGACCTGGCCGCCGGCAGGCAAGGCGCGCTCGATGCACTCCTGCCGCAGCCGGTCGAGCAGCCCCGGTTCCAGCTCGGCCGCCCAGGGCGAAAGGCGGATCAGATCGTCGAGCGAAGCCAATGCGGAAAATCTCCACGATTGTCGGATCGACGACAACTATACTGTCCGGGCTGCCCTACACTCCCGTCCCGGCGCCATGCCATGATGTGATAAATCGTCGCGATACGCGTGCCGGAGGCAGCCCGGGTTTTGCAACGGCGCTTTGAATGCGGTAGACGGAGGAGACATTGCAGGCAGAATCCTCGCCCATCCTGGAGGCAAGAAACATCTCCCTTCAGTTCGGCGGCGTCCGTGCGCTGACGGAAGTCACGTTCCAGGTCGAACAGGGCGAGCTGTTCTCGATCATCGGCCCCAACGGCGCCGGCAAGACCTCGATGCTCAACTGCATCTCGGGCCGCTACTCGCCGACCGCCGGCCAGGTCCTGTTCAAGGGTCGCGACGTCACGAAGCTGAGCCCGAACGAGCGGGCCACGCTGGGCATCGGGCGCACCTTCCAGAACCTCGCGCTGTTCGGGCACATGAGCGTGCTCGACAACATCATGGTCGGACGCCACCACCTGATGAAGAACAACTTCCTCACCGGTTCGCTGTACTGGCTGGGGGGCGCGCAGAAGGAGGAGCTCGAGCACCGGCGGTACATCGAGGACATCATCGACTTCCTGGAGATCAGCCACATCCGCAAGGCGGTCGCCGGCACCTTGTCCTACGGCCTGCGCAAGCGCGTCGAGCTGGCGCGCGCGGTCGCCGTGCATCCCGACCTGATCCTGCTCGACGAGCCGATGGCCGGCATGAACCTCGAGGAAAAGGAGGACATGGCCCGCTACATCGTCGACCTGAACGAGGAATGGGGCATGACCGTCGTCATGATCGAGCACGACATGGGCGTCGTCATGGACATCTCGCATCGCGTGATGGTCCTCGACTTCGGGCGGCTGATCGCTTCCGGCGCGCCGCGCGAAGTCATGGACAACGAACACGTCAAGCGCGCCTACCTCGGCGTGGAAGACGAGCCGGCCGAAGCCGAACGGCAAGGGGCATGAGATGAAGCCCGAATACGCTGACGTCGCCCGTCACGACACGTTTCCGAAGCTGCTCGTGCACAACGCGGCCAACTGGCCGAACGAAGTGGCGATGCGCGAGAAGGAATTCGGGATCTGGAACGAGTTCACCTGGTCCGACTACCTGGCCCGGGTCCGCGAGATCGCGCTCGGGCTCAGCAGCCTCGGCGTGCGGCGCGGCGAGGTCGTGGCGCTGATCGGCAAGAACCGCCCGGAGATGGTCTGGAGCGAAGTCGCCGCGCATGCGATCGGCGGCATGACGCTGGCGATCTACCACGACGCGATGGGCGACGAGGTCGCCTACCTGGCCCAGTACGCGGAAGTGCGCGTGGTGCTCGCCGAAGACGAGGAGCAGGTCGACAAGCTGCTCGAGATCGCCGATACCTCCGGCACGATCGAGAAGATCGTCTATTTCGATCCGCGCGGCATGCGCAAGTACAAGGATCCGCGGCTGGTGAGCTGGGACGAGCTGAAGGCCGCGGCGGCGCGGCTGCAGGCCGAGGATCCGGGGCGCTTCGATCGCGAGGTGGCGCTGGGCAAGGGCGAAGACGTCGCGGTGCTGTGCACGACCTCGGGCACCGTGTCGCGTCCGAAGCTCGCGATGCTGCAGTCGGGCCCGTTCCTCGCGCACTGTCACTCCTACCTCGAGCTCGACCCGAAGCTGCCGACCGACAACTACGTGTCGCTGCTGCCGCTGCCGTGGATCATGGAGCAGGTCTACGTCGTGGCGCAGGCGCTGATCTCGCGGATCATCGTCAATTTCGTCGAGGAGCCGGAAACGCAGATGGCCGACATGCGCGAGATCGGCCCGACCTTCCTGCTGCTGGCGCCGCGGATCTGGGAACAGATCGCGGCCGACGTGCGCTCGCGCGTGATGGACGCCAC
>JAAZBL010000258.1 GCA_012513825.1 Limnobacter sp.
GTCGCTCTCCAGCAGGTTCGGCCAATTCATCCGGCGATGCCGGGGCGCGCTGCCCAGGCTTGCCGTGCTTCGACGGACGAACGCGGATGCCGCGACACGAAGGTCGCCACGATCAGCGATCGGCTCAGCGGAAGCTGACGGTTCCACGGCATCAGGCTCAGCACGCGCGTCAGCGGGCAGTAGCCGGTCATGAACACCGTCGCACTACCGACGAACAGCAACTCGAGCAGGAAACCGAGCGGCGGCACGCTGCCCAGCACCAGCAACACGAGGTAGACGAGCCGGATCTGGATCGCCATCCGTTCCGGCGTCCGGTCGCAGTACAGGTACACCGCGGCATTCACCGCGCTCACGGCCAGTGCGGCGTCGACGGCGGGCTCGAAGCCCGCGATCCCGGCCCCCAGCAGACCGAGGGTTGCGATGCGAAAAGCGTTCGCCAGCGTCCTGCTCGGTATCGTTTGGTCGATCGTGTCCATGTCGCTGCTCCCTGAGGCGTGTCGATCGTCCTGCCCGGTACGGACTCGAACCGGACTGGCCGATCGCACATGACGCAGTCTCGGCGCGCCACGTATTGCAGCGATTTCGCATCGACGTCGTTTTGTTGCGTGTTTGTATGTCCGGGCGACGCTTCGAAGCGCGCATCCGGCGATCCCTCCCCAATCGATGGCAGGAAACGCCGGTTTTGTATCCGGTTTGTTTCGATGATTTCAGCGCCGTTTCGCCGCTGCGCAGCGCGCCGATTCGCGCCTACACTGTGCGCATCCGCGTCCCGCAGCGTGCAGCCATGACCTCGACCCTGCCGGTGTTCGACGACCTGATTGCCAGCGACGACCTGCCGGCCCTGCGCGTCGCCTCCGGCATCGAAGACTGCAACCGGGCGGCCGGCGCGCTGTTCGGCAGCCCTGCCGATTCGCTGCGCGGCCTGCCGCTGATCCGCCTGATACCTGAGCGGCAGCCCGACGGCAGCGATTCGTCCGGCGCCTGGCGCGAACGCGTCGACGCCGCGAGCCAGGGCCTGCCGCAGTGGTTTCTCTGGCAGTTCGTGCGGCCCGACGGCGGGATCATCGATGCGCTGGTCCACCTGACGGCCGATGCGCGAGGCGACGGTGCCAGGTCCGCCCAGCGGGCCGACGCACGAGGCGACGGTGCCGGGTCCGCCGAGCCCGTCCCGATGCTCGCTCGCCTGCGCGACCTGACCCGCTTTCGCGGCGTCGAGTGGTCGCGAATGCAGCAGGCGCTCGGCGGCACCGCCGCGATCGTCTTCGCGAAAGACGCAGACGGACGCTACCTGTTCGCCAACCAGCAATTCGCTGCGATCACCGGCCGCCCGCTCGGCGACGTGATCGGGCGCCGCGACGCCGAGGTGCTGCCTCCGGGCGTGGCCGACGAGTACCGGCGCAACGACGCGATCGTGCTCGCCGAACGCCGCGCGCTCGACTTCGAGGAGCATGGCGAGGTCGACGGCGAACCGCGCACCTACCTGACGCTGAAGTTCCCGCTGCTGCGCGCCGACGGCAGCGCCTACGGCGTCTGGGGCATCGCCACCGACATCACGGCCCGCAAGCGCACCGAGGAGGCGCTGCAGCATGCAGCGCTCGCCGTCTCGCAGGCCGATGGCGAAGGCCTGGTGCCGGCGCTGACCCGCTATCTCGCCACGATCCTGAACGTCGACGTGGCGCTGATCGGGGTCATCGAGGGCGAAGGCGACCAACGGATGGTGCGCACGATCGGCCGCTACGGCGACGGCATCTACACGGACAACCAGTCGTACCTGCTGAACACGACGCCGTGCCAGACGGTGCTCGAGGGCTTTCGCTGCTACCGCAGGAACGTCCAGCAGGCCTTCCCTCGGGAACGCACGCTCGGCCCGAACCGCATCGAGAGCTACGCCGGATATCCGCTGCGCGGCTCCGACGGCCGCCTGCTCGGCGTGATCGCGGTGTTGTCGCGACGCCCGCTCGAAGACGAGAAGCTCGTCGAGTCGGTGTTGAAGATCTTCGCCGGCCGCGCCGCCGACGAGATCGAACGAAGGCGCGCCGAGGATGCGCTGCGCGAAAGCGAGGAACAGTACCGGTCGATCTTCAACGCGTCCGTCGACGGCATGCTGCTGTGGAACTCGGCCGGCCGCGTCGTCGACGTCAACGAGGCGCTGCTCAGGATGCTCGGCTTCGAGGCCGACGACCTGATCGGCGGCGATTGCAGCACCTTCGTGCCGCCGCGCCAGCGCAGCGAGTGCTACCGGACGTTGCAGATGGCCCTGAACGGGCGAACGGTCGCCGGACAGACGCTGGTGCAACGGCGCGACGGCGGATGCTTCGACGTCGAGGTGCATGCGGTGCCGATGCAGTACCGAAACGAACCGCACGTGCTTGCGGTGCTGCGCGACCTGACCGAGCGCAAGCGCGAGGAGGCGCATCGCGCGCAGCTCGAGGCGCAGCTTCGCCAAGCGCAGAAGATGGAGGCGATCGGCCACCTGACCGGCGGCATCGCCCACGACTTCAACAACCTGCTCGCGGCCATCATGGGCTACGTGGTGCTGGCAACCGAACGTCAGGCGCCGTACGACGATACCCGCCTCGCGCAGCAGCTCGAGCAGGCACGCCTGTCCTGCGAGCGCGCGCGCGACCTGATCCGCCAGATGCTGACCTTCAGCCGCGGCCAGCGCGGCGAGCCGCGTCCCGTGGCGCTGGGCCCGGCGATCGCGGAAGCCACGCGCCTGTTGCGCGCTTCGCTGCCGTCGAGCGTGGAGATCCGCACCGAGCTCGACGACGAGCTGCCGGCGGTGCTGATCGACCCGGTCCAGCTCGACCAGGTGTTGCTGAACCTGTCGATCAACGCACGCGACGCACTGCACGGCAGCGGCACCCTGCGAGTCGGCACGGCCTGGCGCGGCGGCTGGCGCGGCGTCTGCACCTCGTGCCGGCAGAGCGTGGCCGGCGACTACGTCGAACTCTACGTCGGCGACAGCGGTCCCGGCATCCTGCCCGAGGTGCTCGACCGGATGTTCGATCCGTTCTTCAGCACGAAGGAAGTCGGCAAGGGCAGCGGCATGGGGCTCGCGACCGTGCACGGGATCGTGCACGAGCATTGCGGGCACATCGTCGTCGACACGGCGCCCGGTCGCGGTTCCGTGTTCCAGGTGCTGTTGCCGGCACTGCAGCCACGCGCCCACGCGGTCGGGTCCGACCGCCAAGGTGCCTTCGGCATCGAAAGCAACGCCGATTCGGCCGATGCACCCGCCACCCCCGGCGTGCCGGAGTGCCCGGAGCGGGTCGGCCGCGCCGGCGTCGGCGGCAGCGCACCGTCGTGCGAGCCGCCGGGACTGGCCGGCACGGTGCTGCTCGTCGACGACGAGACGCAGGTGCTCGGCTTCATGAGCGAGCTGCTCGAGGGCTGGGGCCTGCAGGTCATCGGCTTTTCCGACCCGATCGAAGCCTTGCGTCAGGTTCGCGACGCACGGCTGCACTTCGATCTGCTGCTGGCCGACCAGACGATGCCGCGGATCCGTGGAACCGAGCTGGCCCGCAGCGTGACCGCGCTTCGCCCGACCGTCCCGATCCTGATCTACACCGGCTATCGCGACGCGGTCACGGCCGGCGCGCTGGCCGAAGGCGGCATCAGGGCCGTCCTCGACAAGCCGGTCGACGCGCGGGCGCTGCACGCGCTGCTGCGCGAGCACCTGCCGGCCGCCCGCGGCACGATCGCTGCGCCGGACGCTTCACCGGCGCGCGACGAACGACAGCGCACCGGCGCCTGACTGCCCTGGCGAAGCGCTGCGCTGCGCAGTCCTGCACAAGGGCAGGTACGCTGCCGCGGCCGCCAGCGACAGGACGACGTCTGCAGCCCAGAGGCCGTCGTAGCGGCCGCTTGCCTCGAAGACCACGCCGCCGAGCCAGACGCCGGCGAAACCGCCGAGCTGGTGTA
>JAAZBL010000027.1 GCA_012513825.1 Limnobacter sp.
GCACCGCGCAGCCGAGGCGCACCTGGCCGGGCGCACGCCGCGCATCGACGTCGAGTACCGGGTCCTGCACCGCGAGAGCGGCGAATACCGGTGGATGCACACGCGCGGACAGTGTTTCCGCGACGCGAAGGGCAAGCCGCAGCGGGTTGCGGGCGCCACGCTCGAGGTGTCCGAGCGCAAGCGCACCGAAGAGGCGCTGCGCCGCTCCGAGCAGGCGCTGCGCGAATCCGAGGAGCGCTACCAGCTTGCCGTCGACGGAGCCAACGAAGGGCTCTGGGACTGGGACCTGCCGAACGACACGCTGTTCCTGTCGCCGCGCGCGCAGGAGATCCTCTGGCGCAGGGTCGAAGGCGAATCGCGCCGGCCGCGCCGTGAATGGATCGCGATGACCGAATATCACCCGGACGACGTTCCCAGGGTGCGCGCGGCGATCTCGGCGCACCTGCACGGCACGACGCGGCTGTTCGACACCGAGTACCGGCTGCGTCATCACGACGGAAGCTGGCACTGGTACCGACAGCGCGGCATCGCGCTGTACGACGCCAGGGGCCGCGCCTACCGGATGGCCGGCTCGATGGAGGACGTCAGCGACCGCAAGAACGCCGAGGCCGACCGCGACCGCCTCGAGCGGCAGCTGCGCCAGGCGCAGAAGCTCGAGGCGATGGGCACGCTGGCCGGCGGCATCGCCCACGATTTCAACAACATCCTGGCCGCGATCCTCGGCTACGGCGACATGGCGCAGCGGGAGGCGCCCGAAGGCACGGCGTTGCGGCGCCATATCGATGCGACGATCAGCGCCGGAATGCGCGCCAAGTCGCTCGTCGAGCGCATCCTGGCGTTCAGCCGCAGCGGCATGGGCGAGCGGGTGCCGGTGCACGTGCAGTCGGTCGTCATCGAGGCGCTCGACCAGATCGCGGCCTCGCTGCCGCCCACGGTGCGGATGGAGCGCAGCCTGCGCGGCGGCGATGCCGGCGTGCTCGGCGATCCGACGCAGATCCACCAGGTCGTCATGAACCTGTGCGCGAACGCCGCGCAGGCGATGCGGTCCGAGGGCCTGCTGTCGGTCGAACTCGATTCGCTCGAGCTGTCCGAGCCGCTGTGCGTGTCGACGAGCCAGTTGCGGGCAGGCCCGTACGTACGCCTGCGTGTGCGCGATACCGGCGTGGGCATCGAACCGCGCGTGCTCGAGCGGATCTTCGATCCGTTCTTCACGACGCGCGACATCGGCGTCGGCACCGGCCTCGGCCTGTCGCTGGTGCACGGGATCGTCACCGACCTCGGCGGCGGCATCGACGTCGAAAGCCGGATCGGCGAGGGCACGACGATGAGCGTCTACCTGCCGCAGCAGGCCTTCGTCGCGGCCCCCGAGGCGATCGACGAGCCGGTGACCAACGGCGCCGGCGAAACCGTGCTGCTGGTCGACGACGAGGAAGCGCTGGTGCGGCTCGGCGAGGAGATGCTCGCGCAGCTCGGCTACGAGCCGGTCGGCTACGCATCGAGCGCGGCCGCGCTGGCGGCGTTCCGCGAGGATCCGCTACGCTTCGACCTCGTGCTGACCGACGAGGCGATGCCGACGATGACCGGATCGGAACTGGTGCACGAAATCCGCGCAGTGCGGCCGGACATCCCGATCCTGTTGATGAGCGGCTACGTCAGCCCGGCGCTCGCTGCGCGCGCCCGCGAGCTCGGCGTGGTCGAAGTGCTGTCGAAACCGCTGGCCGCGCGCGACATCGCGCGCAGCCTGGCCGCCGCGTTGCAACACCGGGCATCGGCCGCAACGCCGCATTGACATTGAGCGCGGCGCCCGCGCCGCAGGCGATCGTATCGCTGCGTATCGCAAGCCGTTGCAGCTGAAACCCGCGCTCCCCGGGCGTGAAACCACCACGCAATCGCGGGTACCGATGATGACGCTACCGAACACGCCGAAAGGCGATCACCACCGGGAGCGACATCATGGGCACGATCGATCTTCTGAGTGCGGCGACTTCGCTGGCCGCGCAATCGCTTCTGAGATTGCACGACGCACGCGGACGCAAGCTTCTCGTCATCGACGGGATGGTCTGGGTGACCCAGGACGGCGATCTTCGCGACATCTTCATCGGTGCCGGCGAGTCCTTCGAATTCGACCGGGCCGGACTGACGCTGGTGCAGGCACTCGAGCCGACGCACCTGCTGATGCTGGCTCGCGACTGAGGCGGCGCGTCTGCTGCCCGGACATCGACGATGAAGCGTTTGCTCGATCTGCGGCCTCGGGTCGGATCCGCCGCCCGGCGTGGGCACACGGCGGGCCCCGGCCGGCGTGCACCGACGAGGGCAGCGCTCCTCGTCGGCCTGCTGGCGTCGGTGCTCGCGATCCTCGTCGGCCTGTGGGCGGTGCCGCCGACCTTGGCGCCGGGCCCGTTCGCTTCGTCGGGGCGCGTGGCGGGCGAGCAAGCTTGCATCGGCCACGTGTCGATCGACGCGCAATCCTGCGAGTTGCTTCTCGTCGTCCACCTGCTGCCGGCCGACCGCGAACGGCGCGGGCGGGCGCTGGCAGAGGTCGAAGCGCTGCTCGGACAGGTCGAAGCGGCGATCGCGCGGGTTCCGGGCGTCGTGCGGATCGTCACCTACGGCGGCGCCGGCGAAGCCGCGTCGAGGCGCAGCCTGCTGAACGACGAGCCGACGCTGGCCATCGCGGTCTTCCGGG
The DNA here is from genome assembly GCA_012513825.1 of Limnobacter sp. GTDB lineage: Bacteria > Pseudomonadota > Gammaproteobacteria > Burkholderiales > Burkholderiaceae_E > Zeimonas. Next base: position 2,687 of record JAAZBL010000027.1, read on the forward strand.
CGCGCGGCGCCGAGGCGGGCTCGGTAGCCTCCGCGGTGCGCGGGGCGCTGACCCGGCTCGGGCGAGCGCTCGAGCAGGACCCCGAACGACACGGCTTCGTTCGCCTGCGCTGGGCGGTCGCCTACGACACGACACGGTTTCCGGAGCCTTCGTTCGCGGCGCGGATCGAATCCTCGTTCGAAGCGCTGCTGCGGGGGGTCGGGCCGACTCGCGAGCCGCGCTACCTGGTCGCGTCCGTGCGACTGCCCGACGGCACGTCGCCCGATCGCGCCGATGCCTTGCTGCGGCAGGTCTCGGAGATCGCGTTCACGCATCCGGCAATCGAGAGCACGATGGCCTTCGCCGGCGCGAGCGACGACGGCTCGATCGATAGCGCAGACGCCGGACTCGTGTTCCTGACCCTGCGTCCCGGCGCCGGTCGACGCAATTCCGAGTGGTCCGCCGACGCGATTGCGGCTGCGTTGAACGATCGGTTTTCCCGAATCGACGCGGCCGTCGCCACGGTTCTTCCGCCATCGATTTCGCGTAGCCACCGGAGCGGCCCGGGCCGGGCCGGGAGCGGTGCGCCGACGCTGGCGGCCGTATTCGCTTCGCCGGGCGACGACGAACCGTCGCTGTTCGCCAATGTCGGACCGGCGCAGCCCGTCCCCTGAATCGAACGAGGAATCTCCGCAATGAGCTTGTGGCGAAATGTATCGAAATCGCTCGCCGTGTCGGCGGCGTCGGCCGTGCTGGCGGCCTGCAGCGTTGCGCCGGCCTACGACCCGCCCGAGCCCGCGTTGCCGGCGGCCTTCGGCGAAGCCGGGCCGCCCGTCGATGCGGCCGCGTGGAAACCGGCCGAACCATCGGACGCGCTGGCGCGCGGCGAATGGTGGACGATCTTCGGCGACGAGCAGTTGAACGCGCTCGAGGAGGAGGCCGCGAAGGCCAACCAGACGCTGAAGGCCGCGCTCGGGCGCCTTGGCCAGGCGCGCGCGCTGGCCGGCGTCGCCGCCGCCGATCGCGCGCCGCAGATCGAGGTCGGTGCCGGCCCGACGCGGCTGCGTCCGTCGCCGGCCTCGCTCGGCCTGCCCGCGGACGCCGATACCCGCCCGCAGACGCTGTGGCGAGCCGAGGTCGGCGCAAGCTACGAAGTCGACCTGTTCGGGCGTGTCGCGAATGCGGTGACCGCGGCCGATGCCGATGCGCAACAGGCCGAGGCGCTGCAGCACTCGCTGCTGCTGGCGATCCAGGCCGACGTCGCCGGGCACTACCTGCTGCTGCGCTGGCTCGACGCGGAGATCGGCTTGCTCGACGACACGGTCAAGCTGCGCGAAGCGGCGGTCGACCTCGTCGAGCGACGAACCCGCGCCGGCGAAACCGACGATCTCGACCTCGAGCGCGCACGGACCGAACTGTCGGTCGCCAGGGCCGACAGCATCGCGCTGTCGCGGCTGCGGGCGGATACCGAACACGCGCTCGCGGTGCTGGTCGGGCGCGCGCCGTCGGAGCTGCGGATCGCGCCGCGCCCGATCGTCTTCCGCCCGATCGCGATTCCGGTCGGTCTGCCTTCGTCGCTGCTCGAGCGGCGCCCCGACATCGCCGCGGCCGAACGAGCGATGGCTGCGGCCAACGCGAGGATCGGCGTCGCACGTTCGGCGTACTTTCCGAGGCTGACGCTGACCGGATTGCTCGGGTTCGAATCGAACGATTTCGGCGACCTGTTGCGCAGCTCGAGCCGCACCTGGGCGGTCGGGCCGCTGGTCGGCACGATGCTGTCGATGACGGTGTTCGACGGCGGCAGGCGCCGGGCCATCGAGGCGGGCGCCGCGGCAGCGTACGACGAGACGGTCGCGAACTACCGGCAGACGGTGCTGGTCGCCTTGCGCGAGGTCGAGGACGGCCTGTCCGCGCTGCGCCTGCTGGCCGAGCAGTCGCGCGAGCAGGCGCGGGCGGTCGAAGCGGCGAGCCGCGCAGCCGAACTGTCGCGCGTGCGCTATCGCGCCGGGCTCGTCAGCTACTTCGAGGTCATCGACGCCGAGCGGCAGGTACTGGCGGCGCAGCGAGCGTCCCTGCAGTCGGACCGCGAACGGGCGCTGGCGACCGTCGACCTGGTACGCGCGATCGGAGGGCACTGGGAGCCGGCAGCGCTGGCCTCGTCGTCCGAGGACGCGCGCATGGCGGGCGGCGGTTGAACCGATTCGGTTGAACGAACGGGCATGTCCGTCGCCCGAAATCTCCGGTGAGCGATCGCATCGACATCCAGGTGCTCGTCGTCGGCGCCGGGCCGACCGGCCTGATGCTCGCGAACCAGCTCGCCCGTCTCGGCGTGCGCGTGGCGATCGTCGACCGGCATGCCGGGCCGGCGCGGGAATCCCGTGCGCTCGGCGTGCACGCGCGCACGCTCGAGATCTACTCGCAGCTCGGCCTGGCGAGCAGGGCGATCGAACTCGGGCGTCCGGCGGTCGGCGTGAACCTGTGGACGTCGAACCGCCGACCCGCGGTCCGGATCCCGCTCGGCGACATCGGCCGCGATCTGAGTCCGTATCCGTACGTGCTGATCCTCGGGCAGGACGACAACGAGAGGTTGCTCGGCGACCTGCTCGCCAGGCAGGGGGTCGCCGTGCAGTGGAATACCGAGCTCGTCGGCCTCGAACAGCATGCCGATCGCGTCCGCGCGCACCTGCGACGCTCCGACGGCTCGAGCGCCGAGCTGGATGCCGGCTGGGTGGCCGGCTGCGATGGTGCGCACAGCGCGGTTCGCGAGGCGAACGCGATCCCGTTCGCCGGCGCGCCCTACGAGCACGTCTTCTTCGTCGCCGACACGCGGCTGACCGGACCGCTGGTGGCCGGAGAGTTGAACGTCGTGCTGCGCAACGAGGGATTTCACCTGTTCTTTCCGATGCGCGGCAGCGACCACTGGCGCGTCGTCGGCATCCTGCCGCCCCAGCTTCGCGGGCGCGACGGGCTGGACTTCGAGCAGGTGTTTCCGTCGGTGCGCGGGCAGACCGGGCTCGACCTGCGGCTGTCTGCCTGCGACTGGTTCTCGAGCTACCGGATCCATCATCGCCGGGCGGCGCGATTCCGTGACCGGCGTTGCCTGCTGCTCGGCGACGCGGCGCACATCCATAGTCCGGTCGGTGCGCAGGGGATGAATACCGGACTGCAGGACGCGTACAACCTCGGCTGGAAGCTCGCGCTCGTCTGCGCGGGGCGCGCCGGCGACGCGCTGCTCGATTCGTACCACGACGAGCGCTGGCCGGTGGCCGGACGACTGCTGCGGACGACCGATCGCGCGTTCTCGCTGGTGATCTCCGACAGCATGGGCGCGCGACTGCTTCGCACACGGGTGCTCGCGAGGCTGGCTGCTCTCGCGATGCGTTTCGGGCGCTTCCGGGAGCTGGCGTTCCGGACGGTCTCGCAGGTCGGGATCGCCTACCGGGGCAGTCGGCTGTCGGCGACTTCGGCCGAGCTGCCGGCGACGGCGCCGCGCGCGGGCGACCGGTTTCCCTGGCTGCGCTTGCGCTACGCCGGCGAGCGTCGGGCCGTCGATCCGTTCGAGCGTTTCGACGGGCGGCATTTCGATTTGCTGCTGATCGGGCAGCCCGCGCCGATCGACGCGAGCGCTCCGGACAGCGACCTGCTTCGCCTGCACCGGATTCCCGGCGACGCGGCCAACGAACGCGAGCTGGCGCGGGCCGGCATCCCGGTGCCTTCGTTCTGGCTGCTGCGACCCGATGGCCACGTGGGCCTGGCGGGACGCCGTTTCGATCCGGCGCTGGCGCGAAGCTGGTTTGCCGACCGCCTGGGCGTCGTGTCGCCTTAGCGAGGCCGCCGAGACGCAGCACGTCCCGACCGGCAAGAGATGCCGCCCCCGGATGCGGGCCCGGGCGCCGTCGAGGGGCACCCCACTTGCACTGTTTCGGCGCATGCAGACGGGGACCCACCGGACGGCGCGTGTCGTCGGCACGATCGTCGTGGCCCAGGAAGGGCGATTCAAGCTGGTTCGTGCCGACGGACGATACGAGCTCTTCGTGCTTGCGCACGGGGCGCCGCAGCAGCCGCAGGATCTCGCTTCGCTCGTCGACAGCGGTCCGGTGGTCGTCGAGTATTCCGAGTTGCCCGGCAGGATTGCCGGGCTTGCACAACGGATCGACAGGGCGCCGGACCGATGACGGACGAGCGGAAGCCGCGCGCCCGGATCGCATCGTTCCTGCGCGACTGGTCGCTCCCCCGGCAACTGGCCGGGCAGGACCACGAAACGGCGGCCGCGCGAAGCAGCGCGTCCGAGACGCTGCGCCCGCGGCTCGAAACCGCCGATCGCGTCGGCACCAGCATCTGTCCGTACTGCGCGGTCGGTTGCGCGCAGCTCGTCTACGCGAAGAACGGTCGCGTGATCCACGTCGAGGGCGATCCGCGCAGCCCGATCAACGAAGGGACGCTGTGCCCGAAGGGTGCGGCGACGTTCTCGCTGCTGGCCAACCCGGATCGGTTGACGACGGTGCGCTATCGCGCGCCGTTCTCGCGGCAATGGGAGGACAAGCCGCTCGACTGGGCCATGGAGCGCATCGCGCAGCTCGTCAAGCGAACGCGCGACGAGACCTTCGTCCGGACACTTCCCGATGGCGAAACGGTCAACCACACGCTGGCGATCGGTTCGCTGGGCGGGGCCACGCTGGACAACGAAGAGAACTACCTGATCAAGAAGGTGTTCGGCGGCGGGCTGGGGATCGTGGCAATCGAGAACCAGGCAAGGATCTGCCACGCGAACTCGGTGCCGGGACTGGGTTCGTCGTGGGGGCGCGGGGCCGCCACGATGCCGCAGTGGGACCTCGCGAATTCCGACTGCGTGCTGGTCATGGGTTCGAACATGGCCGAAGCGCATCCGATCGCGTTCCGCTTCGTGCTGCAGGCGAAGCAACGCGGCGCCACGATCGTTCACGTCGATCCGCGCTTTACCCGGACGTCGGCGCTGTGCGACCTGTACGCGCCGATCCGCGCCGGCACCGACATCGCGTTTCTCGGCGGGATCGTGCGCCATCTGCTGGAAAACGACCTGTGGTTCCGGGAGTACGCGCTGGCCTACACGAACCTGTCGACGATCATCGACGACGGCTTCCAGGGCCCGAACGAACTCGACGGCATGTTCTCGGGCTGGCAGGACGAGACCAGGAGCTACCAGCACGACAGCTGGATCTACAAGGACACTCCGCTGCCGCCGGGTCTCGTCGAACACTACCTGGACACCGCGGAATCCTTCGGACGCTCGGCGGGCCTCGTGCACGATCGTCCGCCGCCGCGCGACGAGTCGCTGCAGCACCCGAACTGCGTCTACCAGATCATGAAGCGGCACTATGCCGCCTATACGCCCGAGATGGTCGAGTCGGTGACCGGCTGTCCACGCGAGGTCTTCCTGAAGGTCGCCGATGCGCTGGCGCGAAACTCGGGGCGCGACAAGACGGCGGCGATCGCCTACGCGGTCGGGTGGAACCACCACAGTATCGGCGTGCAGATGATCCGTGCCGCGACGATCGTGCAGTCGCTGCTCGGAAACGTCGGGCGACCGGGCGGCGGAATCATCGCGCTCAGGGGGCACTGCAGCATCCAGGGCAGTACCGACATCCCGACGCTCTACAACATGCTGCCGAGCTACATGCCGCAGCCGCATGCGATGCGCGACCAGCCGACGCTGCACGACTACCTGCAGTCCGAGCTGATTCCGACCGGCTGGTGGCACAACTTTCCGAAGTACGTCGTCAGCCTGCTGCGCGCCTGGTATGGCGACGCGGCGAACGCCGGCAACGACTTCGGCTACGGATGGTTGCCGAAGATTGTCGGCGACCATTCGCAACTGCCGATGACGCTGGCGATGAAGGACGGCCTGATCCGCGGCCTGTTCCTGCTCGGCCAGAACGTCGTGCTCGGCGGCAGCAACTCGAAGCTGATCCAGCAGGGCCTGGCCAGGCTCGAATGGCTGGTCGTGCGCGATACCGCCGAGGTCGAGGCCGCGTCGTTCTGGTATCGCGGCCACGCGGTTCGCGACGACGGACTGCGGCCCGAGGACATCGGCACCGAGGTCTTCCTGATGCCGGCGGCATTGGCCGGCGAGAAGGACGGCACCTTCACGAACACGCATCGGCTCGTGCAGTGGCACGACAAGGTCGTCGACGCACCGGGCGACAGCCGCTCCGAACTCTGGTTCGTCCATCACCTCGGCAAGCGCCTGAAAGCGCTGTATGCCGACAGCGACGACCCGAAGGACGACGCGATCAAGGCGATCACGCTCGACTACCCGGTGCGCGGGGTACGCGAGGAGCCGGCTGCCGACGAGGTCCTGAAGGAGATCAACGGCTACACCTGGCCCGGCCGGCGCCAGCTCGAGGGCCCCGACGAACTCGAGGACGATGGTTCGACGGCCTGCGGCAGCTGGCTGTACGCCGGAGCCTTTCCGAGAAGCGACCACAACCAGACGCGCTCGCGCGAGCCCGACGGTGCGGACGGCCCGGGCACCCACCTGAACTGGGCGTTCGCCTGGCCCGCGAACCGGCGGACCTTGTACAACCGCGCGTCGGCCGACCCGAACGGCAAGCCGTGGTCCGAGGCGAAGCGGCTGATGAGCTGGGACGAGGCCGAGGGCAAGTGGGTCGGTGCGGACGTCATCGACTTCGAGATCTCGAAACCGCCGCACTACCGGCCCGACTGGCCTTCGACGCCGACCGGCATGGACGCGATCGGCGGCGCCGACCCGTTCATCCTGATGCCCGACGGGCGCGGCCACCTGTTCGTGCCTTCCGGCCTCAAGGAAGGGCCGCTGCCGACGCACTACGAACCGATCGAGTCGCCGCTGCGCAACCCGATGTACGGCCAGCAGTCGAGCCCGACGGCAAAGCGCTGGGCGCGCGCCGACAACCCGCTGCACGAGACGGCCGATCCGCGCTTCCCGCACGTGCTGACGACCTATCGCCTGACCGAACATCACACCGGTGGCACCGGCACGCGGGCCGTGCCGACGACGGCCGAGCTGCAGCCCGAAGGATTCGCCGAGCTCCCGCCGGAGCTCGCGCGCGAATTGCGTCTGGAGAATCTGGACTGGATCGTCATCGCCACGGCGCGCGGGGAGATCGAAACGAAGGCGCTGGTGACGCAGCGACTGCGGCCGCTCGAGATCGACGGTCGCCGGGTCTACCAGATCGGGATGCCCTGGCACTTCGGATGGGCCGGCTACGCGACCGGCGACATCGCCAACGTGCTGACGGCCGTCGTCGGCGATGCGAACACCAGCATGCACGAGAACAAGGCGCTGACCTGCGCGCTTCGCAAGGGCCGGCTTCGAGGCGAGGCGGTCCGATGAGCGATCGGCACGAGAAACGAGCGGATTCCGTCGTCCGATCGGACGTCGGCGCAGGCGAGTCGCAGGCCACCGCCGGCACGCGGATCGAGCCGGGCAGGCGTTACGGCTTCTTCACCGACACGACGCTGTGCATCGGCTGCAAGGCCTGCGAGGTCGCCTGCAAGGAGTGGAACGCGCTGCCGTCCGATCGCGGCGCCCTGTCGGGCATGAGCTACGACAATTCGCGCGGCCTGTCGGCGACGCGATGGCGGCACGTCGCCTTCATCGAGAAGCTCGACGTCGACGGCGAGCCGCCGACCCAAATGCCGCCGTTCCAGAGCCATTGGCTGATGATGAGCGACGTCTGCAAGCACTGCAGCAACGCGCCCTGTCTCGAGGCCTGCCCCACGGGCGCGATCTTCCGTACCGAGTTCGACACGGTGGTCGTCCAGCAGGACATCTGCAACGGTTGCGGCTATTGCGTGCCGGCCTGCCCGTTCGGTGTCGTCGAGGTCGACGAGAACGACGGCAAGGCCCACAAGTGCACGCTTTGCTACGACCGGCTCAAGGGCGGCTTCGAACCCGCCTGTTCGAAGGCCTGTCCGACCGAATCGATCCGCTTCGGAGAGCTCGACGAGCTGCAGCGCCGCGCCGAGAGCCGCGTCGATCGACTGCATGCGTCCGGCGTCGGCGGCGCCTACCTGTACGGCGCCCCGGAGTCGCCGGGCGCCACGGGAGGCCTGGAACGGCTGAATGCCTTTTTCCTGTTGACCGACGCGCCCGAGGTCTACGGGCTGCCGCGCGCGCCCGACCGGCCTGCAAACCGCGTGGGGCCGAGCCTTGCCGGGGGACTGGGCGCCGTCGTGGCGCTCGCGGCGGTCGCTGCAGCGCTGCTCGGTTCGCGCCGCTGAACGAGACCGCGATGCCGCCCACGACCTACTATGGGCAGCCGGCGTTGAAGCCGGCCCCCTGGGACTGGAAGGTCCCCGTCTATACCTTCGTGACACCGGTCGCCGGCGCCGCCCAGCTGATCGGCACGATCGCCGACCTGGCGGCCGGCGAGCGCGCCGCCTCGATCGTGCGCCGCGCGCGCTATGGCGCGGTGCTCGGTGCCGCGCTCGGCGGGCCGCTGTTGATCGGCGATCTGCACACGCCGGCGCGCTGGTACAACATGTTGCGCATCTTCCGTGCGACCTCGCCGATGTCGATCGGTTCGTGGTTGCTGACGAGCTTCGGCGCCTTCAGCTCGGTGCTCGCGTTGGCCCACTACGCAAGCGAGCGCAGCGCCGGCGCCGGGCTGCCTCGTCTGCTCGTTGCCGTCGCCCGATGGCCGGCCGCGGTCACCGGCGCCGGCATGAGCTTCTACTCGGCGTCGCTGTTCACGGCGACCAGCAGTCCGTTGTGGGCCGCCGCGCCGCGATCGCTGTCGGTCAAGTTCGGCAGCTCGGCCGTCGCCGCGGCCGCCGCCGGGCTTTCACTGTTCGAACAGGCGGGCGCGCGGCCGTCGCCGGCCACGGCAGCGCTCGACGGGATTGCCGGCGCCGCGACGGCGATGAACCTGGGCGCGTCCGTCGTTGCCGCCCGACATTGGCGCGAGCAGGGCGTCAAGGGTCCGCTCGAAGGACCGTCGGCAACCGCGGCGAGTTACCGGATCGGCGCGATCCTGCTCGGACAGCTTCTGCCGCTGGCCTGCTACGCGATCAACGCGTCGCGCGCGAAGCCGAGCCGGGCGCTGTCGATGCTGGCTTCGGCGAGTGTGCTTTGCGGCAGCTACCTGATGCGCGTCGGAGTGATCGAGGGCGGCAAGCATTCGTCGGAACGACCGGTCGACAGCCTGCGCTTCGCGAGCCGCGGACGGCCCGAGCCGGGGCCGCTTGCAAGGAGCCGCCGCGCGATCGGGCGGGCGGAGGATTGAGATGCCGGAATCCGGGCACGCAGACGCGACGCCGGCGAATGGAGACTTGCCCGGACGGGCACGCATGGCGCTGCAGGCCTTCGAACGGCTCGTCGACCAGGCGCAGGACCTCGAACACGAGGAGCTGGCGCAGGCCACGCGCCGTCTGGTCGGCTTGCGCAACGGGCTGATCGCCGAGCGGCGCGAGCACGGACCCGCCTTCGACCGGCAGCCGGACCTGGACCGGATCAATGCACTGCTGAGTCTGGCCGCGTCGGCCGAGTTCCCGCTGGTCGGCGTGCGCTGGAAGCGCCTTTGCAGCTTGCGCGACGCGTTGAAGGAGCTGGTCGGGAAGTGGGAAGGCAGGCCGGCGCGACACGACGGGGAGCGGCGGGGCCTCAGGCCGTGAAGCGTCCGTTGGCCGCGTCCCAGGCCGCGACGAACCGGCGCGCGCGCTCGCCGAC
>JAAZBL010000259.1 GCA_012513825.1 Limnobacter sp.
CAGTGGAAATGGCCGGGCATGTCGGCGACGCGGCGCATCGCGTCGTCGAGATCGTCGAGCTGCGCCTTGACCTCCTGTACGCAGACGATGTCGGCCTGCTGCGCAGCGACCCAGTCGACCCAGCCCTTGCGGATGGCCGAGCGGATGCCGTTCAGGTTCAGCGTGATGACCCTTATCATTCGGTCTCGATCTGGAGAAATAGCTTGGCAGACGACCTGCGCGCGCAGTTTATCCGCTTCTCCCTGCAGGCCGGCGTGCTGCGCTTCGGCGAATTCCGCACGAAGGCCGGCCGCTTGTCGCCGTACTTCTTCAACGCAGGGCTGTTCCACGACGGCGAACTGCTCGGACGGCTCGCGGGCTTCTACGCCGACACGCTGCTGGCCGCCGAGGCAGCCGGCCGGCTGCGCTGCGACATGCTGTTCGGCCCTGCCTACAAGGGCATCACGCTGGCGTCGGCGACCGCGGTCGCACTGGCCGCGCGCGGGCACAACATGCCTTTCGCGTTCAACCGCAAGGAGGCGAAAGACCATGGCGAGGGCGGCAGCCTGATCGGTGCGCCGCTGGTTGGCAAGGTCGTCATCGTCGACGACGTGATCAGCGCCGGCACCTCGGTGCGCGAATCGGTCGAACTGATCCGTGCCCACGGCGCGGAACCCGCCGGCGTGCTGATCGCGCTCGACCGGATGGAGCGCGGCGGCACTGCCGAACAGGTATCGCAGCATTCGGCCACGCAGGACGTCGAGCGCGAGTTCGGCATTCCGGTCGTTGCGATCGCTTCGCTGGCGGACCTGCTCAGCTTTCTCGAGTCGGGCGGCGCCGACGCGCAAGCCCTCGCGCAGTACCGACCGCAGGTGCAGGCGTACCGCGAACGCTACGGCGTCCGAGCCGCCCGCTGACGCGCTTCCCGGACGCCGTCGCGAAGCTGCCTCACTCGGTGCAGCCCTCCGGATGCTGCGGCAATCCGTCCTCGAGCCTCAGCCAGGACTGCTTGCTCGAGGTCCAGATATGGTCCGTCGGCTCGAACTGATTCGGGTCGTCGAGGCTGCCGACGGTCAGGCCGATGACGGCTGGGTCCTTTCGTTCGGAAAAGAGCGTGGTGCCGCAGACGCTGCAGAAGCCCCGCTGGAGATCCGACGAGGAATTCACGCGTCGAATCGGACCGCTCAATTCGACCGCTGCGCGATTCATCAGCACCCGGGCATTGAAAGCCGCTCCCAGCGCCTTCTGGCAAAGGCGGCAGTGGCAAACCCGCACGTTGATCGGCTCGCCTCTGGCCTCGTAGCGCGAGGCCCCGCAAAGGCAGCCGCCCGAGAAGAACCGGTTCATCGGACGCCGGCGAATCAGCTTCGCACCGTTTCAGGCAAGCCCTCCGCGGCCTGCTCGATCAATTGCTGCGCAGCCGCTGCATCGCCGATGCGGTCGATCGCCAGCATCGCGAAGCGCGCGAGAAACAACAGGGAGTCGGATTCGCCGACCGTTGTCATCGTCCTGCAAAGCTGCGTGTAGACGGTGTCGAGTTCGCGTTCGTTCATTGTCTTGCTCCGTGCTGCCTGCCTGCGCAACTGCGCGTCATCCGAGGATGCGCTCGATCGCCGCTTTCGCCTCGGCCGCATCGGCTTCGCGCCAGCGGCCCGCTACATGCCCGTCAGGACGCACCAGGTACAGGCTGCCCGGCTTGGCGCCGTACATGCCGAACAGGCGCCCGGTATGGTCCCAGCCATGAATCCCCTGGCGATCGGAAGCCACCCGGGCGGTGATCGGCACCAGTCGGAACGGAATGCCGCGTCCGTCGAGATCGCGCTTCAGCTCGTCGAAAGCGGCCGGGATCTCGCCGTCTTCGCTGAAATGCAGGGCGGTGAAGCTCGGAGCGACGAGGTCGGTCAGGTGAGCTTCGCGCGCCTTGCCGTTCTCGACGATCGTCAGCGGGCACTCGGCGAGCACGGTGCCCGGCGCCGGGCCGGCTTCGAATTCGGAAGAGCGCTCTGCTGCCTGGTTCAACGGCGACTCGGTGTAGGCGATCGCCGAGGTCTGCCGCGGATTGATCAGCGACCCAAGGCTCGGGTGATCGGCCGCCAGGCTCAGTACGGCCTTGCGCATCAGCGAGAACGCGAACGACGGCGGCGCCATGAACTCGGTGCTCTTCATCCCGTAGCTCAGGTTCTCGTGGGCGGCGAACACGCGCTCGTCGGAATAGCTGTCGAGCAGCCGATCGGAAGCCAGCCCCTTGACGACGAACGCGAGTTTCCAGGCCAGGTTGTCGGCATCGTCGATACCGGAGTTCGCGCCGCGCACGCCGAAGATCGGCACCAGATGTGCGGCGTCGCCGGCGAACAGCACGCGGCCGTGGCGGTAGCGCTCGAGCGTCAGCGCGTTGGCCTTGTAGACCGTGATCCAGATCGGCGACCACTTGCCGCGCTCGCCCATCATATCGAGCAGGCTTGCGACGCGCGGCAGCACGTTCTCCGGACGCGTGGCCTGTTCGGGGTCCTCGTCGTCGCGCAACTGGTAGTCGATGCGCCAGACCTTGTCGGGCTGTCGATGGACGAGCACGGTCGAGCCCGGGTTGCAGCTCGGATCGAAGTAGGCGAGACGTTCGGTCGGCCGCTCGGTGTCGAGCTCGATGTCGACGATCACGTAGCGGCCTTCGTAGCTGGCACCCCGCAGCTGCAGGCCGAGCGCGTCCCGCAGGAAGCTTCGCCCGCCGTCGCTTGCGACGACCCAGTCGGCCTCCATCGTGTAGTCGCCGGCCGGGCACGACAGGCTCAGCGTTGCGCCGTCGGCCCGAGCGTCGATTCCCGTGAGCCTGGTATTCCAGCGGATGTCGATCAGCTCGCTGCGCTGCTCGGCCGCATCGAGAAGGAACTGTTCGATGCTGTACTGCGCGAGATTGACCATCGGCGGCAGCTTCTGGTTCTCGTCGTGCGGCATCTGGAAATGCAGCACCTGCGTGTCGCGATAGAAGCTGCGCCCGCCGGTCCAGGGCAGCCCCACTTTCAGGAAACCGTCGACGGCGCCCAGGCGTTCGATGATCTCGAGGCTGCGCCGCGAGATGCAGATCGCGCGGCTGCCGAAGCAGACCGAATCGTCGGCCTCGATCAGCACCGAAGGCACGCCGAAGTTCGCCAGCCCCAGCGCCGTCGCGAAGCCGACCGGTCCGCCGCCGACGATCGCGACCGGATGGCGCCGCGTTTCGGCGCCCGCTCGCAACTCGGGCAGGCGAGCCGGGTAGCTCCTTGCCGTGAACGGGTAGGGCTTCATCTCCATCGATCTTCTCCTGCCGGCGCAGCGTGTCGGCGCTCCTGCGGAATGGACCGGATTATAGGAACCGAACGCGGCGATTCGACACGGGCTTGCCGGGTCCGCGACCGCCAAGATGACAGCACGAAAGGAGGCGCGACGTGTTCGACGCGCGCGTGCGGCAGGTCGATCGCATCGATCCGTCGTATCGTCACCGAGAACTGTTCCTCCAGGAGGCATCACGATGAAGATCTGCGTCTACGGAATCGGAGCGATCGGCGGCCTGATCGCAGGTCGCCTGGCCGCAGCCGGCCAACCCGTCAGCGCCGTCGCGCGCGGCGCAACGCTCGAGGCCGTGCGCCGGGAGGGCATCGCCGTCACTCGCGGCTCGGGCGCCGACGAACGCACGACGCGCGCCGAGATCCGCGCGGCCGAGCGCCCCGCCGAGCTCGGCGAGCAGGACCTCGTCATTGTCGCGGTCAAGACGCCCGGCTTGCCGGCGGTCGCGCAGAACATCGCACCCTTGCTCGGCCCGGAAACCGCGGTGCTGTCGGCGATGAACGGCGTGCCCTGGTGGTTCTTCCATGGTCTGGCGCGAGCGCCCGCTGCCATCTCGGTGGACAGCGTCGACCCGGGTGGCGCCGTTTCGTCGGCGATCGAGCCGACGCGCGTGATCGGCTGCGTCACGCACCTGTCGGCAGCGCTCGACGCGCCGGGCCAGGTCAGGCAGGTGGCCGGCAACCGCCTGATCATCGGCGAGCCGACCGGCGGCGCCGACACTGAACGCTGCCGCGCGACCGTCGCGGCGCTGCGCGCGGCCGGCTTCGACGTCGACGAGGCGCCGAGCATCCAGCAGGAAATCTGGTTCAAGCTCTGGGGCAACATGACGGTCAACCCGATCTCGGGGCTGACCGGCGCGACCGGCGACCGGATCCTCGACGACGACCTGGTGCGCGCGTTCATGTCGCGCTGCATGGTCGAAGCCGCCGAGATCGGCAACAGGATCGGCCTGCCGATCGATGCCGACCCGGAGTCGCGTCACGCCGTCACGGGCAAGCTCGGAGCCTTCCGGACCTCGATGCTGCAGGACGTCGAGTCGGGCCGCCCGGTCGAACTCGACGCGCTGGTCGGCGCCGTGATCGAGATCGCACGCCAGGTCGACGTGCCGACGCCGAACATCGATGCGCTGTTCGGGCTCGCGCGGCTGCAGGCGCGCCTCAGGGGGCTCTACTAGGGCGGCCTACCAGGGCCCGTTCGCACTACCCCAGCCGCGCCTTCAGCAGCGCATTCACCTGCTGCGGGTTGGCCTTGCCCTTCGAGGCCTTCATCACCTGGCCGACCAGCGCGTTGAAGGCCTTGTCCTTGCCGGCGCGGTATTCGTCGACCGACTTCTGGTTGGCCGCGAGCACTTCGTCGACGATCTTCTCGATCGCGCCGGTGTCGCTGATCTGCTTCAGGCCGCGCGCTTCGATGATCCGGTCGGCAAGGTCGTCGCCTTCGGCGGGCTCGGCCCACATCGCGGCGAATACGTCGCGCGCGATCTTGCCGGAAATCGTGCCGTCGAGAATCCGGCGAAGCACCCCGGCGAGCTGGGCAGGTGCGATGCGGCTGTCGCCGACCTCGAGACCGTCGCGGTTCAGCGCAGCGGCCAGGTCGACCATGACCCAGTTGGCGGCGGCCTTGGCGGCGGCGTTCCGGTCGCTTCCCGGGGCCGCCTTGCCGTCGCTGCCACCCGATGCGCTCGCTGCCAGCGCAGTCACGACCGCGTCGTAGTACGCCGCCATCTCGCGGCTCGACGTCAGCGTCGTCGCGTCGTAGCTGCTCAGTCCGTAGTCGTCGACGAAGCGGCGACGGATTTCGGCCGGCAGCTCCGGCATCCCGGCCCGCACTTCGGCGATCCAGTCTTCGGAGATCGCCAGCGGCGGCAGGTCGGGGTCAGGGAAATAGCGGTAGTCGTGCGCGTCTTCCTTGCTGCGCATCGAGCGGGTCTCGTCGCGATCGGGATCGTAGAGCCGCGTCTCCTGGACGACGCGCCCGCCATCTTCGATCAGCTCGATCTGGCGCTGCACCTCGTAGTCGATTGCACGCTCGAGGAAACGAAACGAGTTCAGGTTCTTGATCTCGCAGCGCGTGCCCAGCGCGTCCTGGCCCAACGGGCGCACCGACACGTTCGCGTCGCAGCGAAACGAGCCTTCCTGCATGTTGCCGTCGCAGATGCCGAGCCAGACGACCAGCGCGTGCAGCGCGCGCGCGTAGGCGACCGCCTCCTTCGCCGAACGCATGTCGGGTTCGCTGACGATCTCGAGCAGCGGCGTGCCGGCGCGGTTCAGGTCGATCCCCGTCATCCCGTGGAAGTCCTCGTGCAGCGACTTGCCGGCGTCTTCCTCGAGGTGCGCGCGCGTCAGCCGGACGAAGCGCTCGCGAAACGGACTCTCGCCGTTCGCACTGCCGCCGGCCGAGCCCTGCTTCCCGGCGCCGCCTGCCTCGTCCTTCCAGGCGATCGCCAGTCCGCCGCCCTGGACGACCGGGATCTCGTACTGGCTGATCTGGTAGCCCTTGGGCAGGTCCGGATAGAAGTAGTTCTTGCGCGCGAAGATCGAGCGCGGCGCAATCGTCGCGCCGACCGCGAGGCCGAAGCGGATTGCGTGTTCGACCGCAGCCCGGTTGGTCACCGGCAGCACGCCGGGCAGCGCCAGGTCGATCGGGCTCGCCTGCGTGTTGGGCTCGGCGCCGAAGGCCGTGGATGCACCCGAAAAGATCTTCGACCGGGTGGCGAGTTGGGCATGGGTTTCCAGCCCGATGACGATTTCCCACTTCATGGCGTGCCGCTCAGGGTTAGCGCGCGCAGCGTCCGGTGCGCGCATCGAACATCACAGGCCAGGTCCGATGGATGACCGCGGGCGGCGAACAATGGCGTTCGCAACCGGCGTGCGCCATCGTGATGCGGCGCGGATCCTGCCAGATCATCAAGCGGCAGTCGCTGCCGTCGCGCGCAGCCAGCTCGACGTGCGGCCTCGATTTCGTCTGGCGAAAGCCCGACTGCTCGAAGCGACAGCTCCCGTGACGGCCGGCCGTGATCTCCCAGGACAGCGCCTGCACCTTGTTGCGCCGGACCAGCAGGCGCGCGCGTTCGCCGTAGCCGTCGTCCTCGGTCTGCGCGCAATGGCCGTCGATGTCGATCGGTCGATCCGGGATCGGCTTGGGACGGCCGCCGCCCGGCAGCAAGCTGCACGAGGCGAGCAGCAGCATCGCCAGCGACAGGCCCGCGAAGCGCACGATTCGGCTCGTTCGCATGCCGCGGTCGGCCGGCATGCCCGTCATTGCGCCCGGGCCGCGGCCGGCTCCTCCGACGCCGCAGCCGGCGGCAAGCGCAGGTGCCAGTCGGTCGCCTGCTGGAACTGGTGCGCGACGTTGAGCAGCCGGGCCTCGTCGAACCAGCGACCGATCAACTGCATGCCGACCGGATGCCCGCGTTCGCCGAAGCCGGCCGGCATCGACAGCGCAGGCAGCCCGGCCAGCGAGGCCGGCAGCGTGTAGATGTCCGAAAGATAGTTGCGCACCGGATCGTCGATGCGCTCGCCGATGTTCCAGGCCACGCTCGGCGAGACCGGCCCGGCGATCACGTCGACCGATGCGAAGGCGGCCGAATAGTCGTCGGCGATCAGGCGACGCAGCTTCTGCGCCTGCAGGTAGTAGGCGTCGTAGTAGCCGTGCGACAGCACGTAGGTGCCGATCAGCACGCGCCGCTTGACCTCGGGGCCGAACCCTTCGGCGCGCGTGCGCATGTACATGTCTTCGAGATCGGCGTACTGCGCGGCACGGTGGCCGTAGCGCACGCCGTCGAAGCGGCTCAGGTTGCTCGAAGCCTCGGCCGGTGCGATCACGTAGTAGGCCGGAATCGCGAGCTCGGTGCGCGGCAGCGAAACCTCGACCAGTCGGGCGCCCAGTTCGTGCAGCTTCGCGAGCCCCGCGTCGACAACGGCGCGCACGTCGGGCGACAGGCCGTCGCCGAAGAACTCGGCCGGCACGCCGACTCGAAGGCCCTCCAGTGGGCGTTCCAGCTCCCGGCGGAAGTCCTCGTCGGGCCGCTCGGCGCTGGTCGAGTCGCGCGCATCGAAGCCGGCCATGGCGCCGAGGAGCACCGCGCAGTCCTCGGCGCTGCGCGCCATCGCGGCGCCCTGGTCGAGGCTCGAGGCGAAGGCGATCATGCCGTGCCGCGACACGCGCCCGTAGGTCGGCTTGACGCCGGTGACGCCGCACATCGAGGCCGGCTGGCGCACCGAGCCGCCGGTATCGGTGGCCGTGGCCAGCGGCGCGAGGCCGGCGGCGACCGCCGCGGCCGAACCGCCCGACGAACCGCCGCTGATCGCGGCGCGGTCCCAGGGGTTGTGCACCGGCCCGAAATACGAGTGCTCGTTCGAGCCGCCCATCGCGAACTCGTCGCAGTTGGTCTTGCCCAGGCAGACGGCGCCGGCCGCGGCAAGCCGTTCGACGACGGCGGCGTCGAACGGGCTCACGTAGTTCTCGAGCATCCGCGACGCAGCCGTCGACCGCCAGCCGCGCGTGACGTAGATGTCCTTGTGCGCCAGCGGCACGCCGAGCAGGCCGCCGCGTTCGCCACGCGCGAGTCGCGCGTCGGCCTCGCGGGCCTGCGCCAGCGTGAGCTCGGGCTGAACGTCGATGAATGCGTTCAGGTCGCTGGCGGCGATCCGGTCGAGGTAGCGCCGGGCAAGCGTCTGCGCGGTGATTTCGCCCGAGTCGAGAGCCTCGCGCAACGCGCGCAGCGACCCCGCTCCGGCGACGCGGTCCATGGGGCTCGCGCTCACTCGATGACCTTCGGGACCAGGTAGAGCCCCCGTTCGACGGCCGGAGCGACCGCCTGGCAGTCGGCCCTCCAGTTTCGCTCGCTGGCGATGTCTTCTCTGAGTCTGAGCACGAGATCACCGGCGTGCGTCATCGGCTCGACGCCGGTCGTGTCGACCGCCTGCAGTCGTTCGATCAGTCCGAATACCGCATTGAGCTGCTCGAGCGTGCGCGCGGATTCGTCGTCGTCGAGCTGGATTCGTGCAAGCCTGGCGAGGCGCTGGACGTCGGCCGGGGTGAGCGACATTCGGAGGGCGGGACAGGGAGAGCGGAACGGTGCGCGACAGCGAAAACGCGCTGATTCGCCAAAGGATTATACGGTATCATCCCGGCACAAATTTTTCAGTGTGCGCACTGCGCTGCAGCGCCCCTGCCGAACTGCTTCGGTGCCTGCGGCCTCGACGGACATGACAGGCGCTCGGACGTGCAAGCGTCCGTATCACCCGAACCCAGAACGGAAGCAACATGCTCGGGTTTCTCCGCAAGTACTTTTCCAACGACCTTGCAATCGACCTCGGCACGGCCAACACGCTGATCTACGTACGCGGCAAGGGCATCGTGCTGAACGAGCCCTCGGTCGTCGCGATCCGCCAGGAGGGCGGCCCCAACGGCAAGCGCACGATCGCGGCCGTGGGCAGCGAAGCCAAGCAGATGCTCGGGCGCGTGCCCGGCAACATCGAGGCGATCCGCCCGATGAAGGACGGCGTGATCGCCGACTTCACCGTCACCGAGCAGATGCTCAAGCAGTTCATCAAGCTCGTGCACGAATCGCGGCTGCTGTCGCCGAGTCCACGGATCATCATCTGCGTTCCCTGCGGCTCCACGCAGGTCGAGCGCCGCGCGATCCGCGAATCGGCGCTCGGTGCCGGCGCATCGCTGGTCTACCTGATCGAGGAGCCGATGGCGGCGGCGATCGGCGCCGGGTTGCCGGTGTCCGAGGCGGCCGGCTCGATGGTCGTCGATATCGGCGGCGGCACGACCGAAGTCGGCGTGATCTCGCTCGGCGGCATGGTCTACAAGGGTTCGGTGCGCGTCGGCGGCGACAAGTTCGACGAAGCGATCATCAACTACATCCGCCGCAACTACGGGATGCTGATCGGCGAACCGACCGCCGAGGCGATCAAGAACACGATCGGCTCGGCCTTCCCGGGGTCCGAGATCCGCGAGATGGAGGTCAAGGGCCGCAACCTGTCCGAGGGCATTCCGCGCAGCTTCACGATCACGTCCAACGAGATCCTCGAGGCGTTGACCGACCCGCTGAACCAGATCGTCTCGGCGGTCAAGATCGGCCTCGAGCAGACGCCGCCGGAACTGGGTGCGGACATCACCGAGCGCGGCATCATGCTGACCGGCGGCGGCGCGCTGCTGCGCGACATCGACCGGCTGCTGATCGAGGAGACCGGGCTGCCGGTGCTGGTCGCCGAAGACCCGCTGACCTGCGTGGTCCGCGGCTGCGGCATGGCGCTCGAGCGGATGGACAAGCTGGTCATGATCTTCACCAGCGAGTAGTGTGGATCGCAGCCCGCCCCCGTTCTTCAAGCAGGGCCCGTCCGCCAACGTAAGACTCGCGTTCTTCTCGCTGCTGGCGATCGCCCTGTTGATCGTCGACGCACGCTTCGACACGCTGTCGAGACTGCGCCAGGGAGTCGCCACCGTGCTCTATCCGGTCCAGCGCGCACTGCTGCTGCCCCGCGACCTGATCGCGTCGCTGGGCGACTACACCGGTGAAATCGAACGGCTGCGCGCCGAGCACGCGGAAATGCGCCAGATCGAGGCCGCCAACGCGCGTACGCTGCTGCAGGCCGAACAGCTGGCGGCGGAGAACTCGCAGCTGCGGCAACTGCTCGGCATGCGCGAACGCACGGCGATCCGCTCGACGGTCGCCGAGGTCCTGTACGACGCGCCCGATCCGTTCTCGCGCCGGCTGGTCGTCGATCGCGGCCTGCAGCACGGCGTCAAGGCCGGCCAGCCGGTCATCGACGCCCACGGCGTGATCGGCCAGGTCACGCGCGCACACCCGCTGTCGAGCGAGGTCACGCTGGTCACCGACCGCAATTCGACGATTCCGATCGAGATCCGCCGCACCGGGATCCGCACGCTCGCCTGGGGTGCGGCGACCGGCGGCACGATCGAGCTGCGTTTCCTGCCGTCGGCCTCCGACATCCGCGCGGGCGACGAGCTCGTCACCTCGGGGCTCGACGGCCTGTTCCCGCCCGGGCTGCCGGTCGCGCGGGTCACGTCGGTGGGGCCGGGGTCGACCTCGGCGTTCATGCGCGTGGTCGCCGAGCCGGCGGCGCGCGTCGAGCGCACGAAGCTGCTGCTCGTGCTGCTGGTCGAACCGCCGGCCGACGCGCCGCAGGCGGCCGACCCGCCACCCGATTCCCGGCGCCGCGGACGAAGGGGCTGACATGCCGATGCCGCACGAGCACCTGCTGCTGCCGGCCAGCCGCGGCTTCATCACGTTCTCGCTGGTCGTCGCGTTCCTGCTCGACCTGCTGCCCTGGGGGCGCACTCCGGTCGCCCCCGAGTTCCTCGCGCTGGCCCTGGTGTTCTGGAACATCCACCAGCCGCGCATGGTCGGCATCGGCGTCGCGTTCCTGTTCGGGCTGCTGATGGACGTACACGACGCATCGCTGCTCGGCGAGCATGCGCTGGCCTACACGATCCTGTCCTACGGTGCGATGAGCCTGCACCGGCGCGTGCCCTGGTTCAGCATGCCGGCGCAGGTGATGCACGTGCTGCCGCTGTTCCTCGTCGCGCAGGCCGCCACGCTGCTCGCGCGGATGGCGCTCGGCGGCAGCTTTCCGGGTTGGCTGTGGTTCCTGCAGGGCGTCGCGACGGCCCTGTTGTGGCCACTGGCCGACTGGCTGCTGCTGGCACCGCAGCGCCGAGCCGTCGACCACGACGAAAACCGGCCGATCTAGGAGGCTGTCCTAGGCGATGGTGGAAGTCCGCAACACGCAACGCGAGCTGCGCCGCCTGCGCGTACGGCTGATCGTGGCGATGCTCGTCGTCGTCGCCTGCTTCGGACTGCTGCTCGCGCGCTTCGCCTGGCTGCAGATTCACCGCTACGAGACCTTCCACGCACAGGCCGAAGACAACCGGATCGCGCTGGTGCCGGTGCCGCCGTCGCGCGGCCTGATCTACGACCGCAACGGCGTGCTGCTGGCCGAGAACGTGTCGGCGTATACGCTGGAGCTGTCGCCGAAGCGGATCGGCTATGCGAAGCTCGACGAAACGATCGACGCACTTTCCGAGATCGTCGAGATCACGCCGCTCGAGCGCCGCCGTTTCAGGCGCTTGGCCGCAGAGGCTCGTACCGCCGACAGCGTGCCGATCAAGGTCAGGCTCACCGACGAGGAAGTCGCGCGCCTGGCCGTGCTGCGTTTTCGCTATCCGGGCGTCGAGATCCGCGCTCGCCTGTTCCGTAACTACCCGCTGGGCCAGTCGGCCGTTCACGTGCTCGGCTACATCGGGCGCATCTCGCCCGACGACAAGCGCCGCTTCGACGAGCGCGAGATCGGATCGCGCTACGCCGGCTCGACGCACACCGGCAAGATCGGCGTCGAGCTTTCCTACGAGGAGCAGTTGCACGGACGGCCGGGGGCCGAGGAAGTCGAGGTGTCGGCCGGCGGCCGCGTCGTGCGTTCGCTGTCGCACACGCCGCCGGTGCCCGGCTCGAACCTGATCCTGTCGATCGACATCCGGCTGCAGAAGCTCGCCGAAGACCTGTACGGCGACCGGCGCGGCGCGCTGGTGGCGATCGAACCGAAGACCGGCGACGTGCTCGCGATGGTTTCGGCGCCGGCCTTCGACCCGAACCTGTTCATCGACGGCATCGACACGCAGACCTGGCGCGGCCTCAACGAAGACCCGGACACGCCGATGCTGAACCGGCCGCTGCGCGGGACCTACCCGCCGGGATCGACGTACAAGCCCTTCATGGCGCTGGCGGCGCTGACCACCGGCGCGCGCGCGCCGGGCGACACGATCTCCGATCCCGGCTACTTCATGCTCGGCAAGCACCGTTTCCGCGATTCGCGCCCGGGCGGGCACGGCACCGTCGACCTTCGCAAGTCGATCGTCGTGTCCAGCGACACCTACTACTACAAGCTCGCCTACGAGATGGGCGTCGACCGGATCCACGCGTTCATGAAGCCCTGGGGCTTCGGCCAGTTGACCGGCATCGACCTGCCGCACGAAACGACGGGCATCCTGCCGTCGACCGAATGGAAGATGCGCCGCTACAAGCGCCGCTGGATTCCGGGCGAGACGCCATCGGTCGGCATCGGGCAGGGCTACAACGCGTTCACGATCCTGCAGCTCGCGCATGCCACGGCGACGCTGGCCAACGACGGCGTCGTGATGAAGCCGCACGTGGTCCGGATGATCGAAGACCCGGACACGCGGCAGCAGCGGCCGACCGTGTCGGAGCCGACCCGCCGGATCCAGATGCACGAAGATCACCTGGCGCTGGTCAAGTCGGCGATGGTCGACGTCAACCGCTTCGGCACGAGCCGCCGCGTCTTCGCCGATGCCGAATACGTGACCGCGGGCAAGACCGGGACTTCGCAGGTGATCGGCATCCGCCAGAACGAGCGCTACGATGCCAAGCGGGTCGCCGAACGCCATCGCGACCACTCGCTGTACATCGCGTTCGCCCCGGCCGACGAGCCCAAGATCGCGATCGCCGCGATCGTCGAGAACGGGGGCTTCGGCGCGCAGGCCGCCGCGCCGCTGGTGCGCGCGCTGCTCGACTACTACCTGACCGGCAAGCTGCCCGAAGGCTATCCGGACAACGCGCTGCCAACGCTGCCGGACGAACCCGACTTGCGCGACATTCCCGAAAGCATCGAACCCGAGACCGTCGAGACCGCGGCGGAGAGCGAAACGCCATGACCCGGATCGATCGCACGATGCTGCTCGCCCAGCTTCGCCGCCAGTTGCGGGTCTTCGACCTGCCGCTGCTGTGCGCGCTCGCGCTGCTGGTCGCGATCAGCCTGTTCACGATGTACTCGGCCGCTTCCGACTACGACGGCCGCATGCTCGACCACGTGCGCAACCTCTCGATCGCGTTCGTGCTGATGTGGGCCGCGGCGAATCTGCCGTTGAACTGGATGATGCGCTCGGCGGTGCCGATCTACGCGCTCGGGCTGGCCCTGCTGATCGCCGTCGCGCTGTTCGGCGACATCGCCAAGGGCGCGCGGCGCTGGCTCGACCTCGGCTTCACGCGGATCCAGCCTTCGGAGCTGATGAAGATCGCGATGCCGCTGATGCTCGCCTGGTACTTCCAGAAGCGCGCCAACGCCGCACGCTGGTACGACTTCGCGATCGCCGCCGTGCTGCTGCTGGTTCCGGTGCTGCTGATCGCCCGCCAGCCCGACCTCGGAACCTCGCTGCTGGTCGCCTCGGCCGGGATCTTCGTCATCTACTTCGCCGGGCTGCCGTGGAAGGTCATCGCCGCCTCGATCGTCGCCGGCATAGGCTCGCTGCCGCTGCTGTGGATGGTCATGCACGACTACCAGCGCCAGCGGGTCATGATGCTGCTCGATCCGACTTCCGACCCGCTCGGCAAGGGCTTTCACATCATTCAGTCGGAGATCGCAGTCGGCTCGGGCGGAACCTGGGGCAAGGGCTGGCTCGACGGCACGCAGGCCCATCTGGAGTTCGTGCCGGAGCGCACGACCGATTTCGTCTTCGCCGTCTACGCCGAAGAGTTCGGACTCGTCGGCAACGGCGTGCTGCTGCTCGTCTACCTGCTGATCATCGGCCGCGGCCTGGTCATTGCCGCCAACGGCGCAACCGTGTTCGCGCGGCTGCTGGCCGGCGCAATCACGCTGATCGTCTTCACGTACGCGTTCGTCAACATGGGGATGGTGACCGGCATCCTGCCGGTGGTCGGCGTGCCGTTGCCGCTGATGTCGTACGGGGGGACGGCGATGGTGACGCTCGGGCTAGGGCTCGGGCTGCTGATGAGCGTGAGTCGGCAGCGGCGCTTGCTGCAGACCTGACGCCGACCGCGAAGCCGTACCGAAGTGGGCGCGGGAGCGATGGGCGGGCGCCGGGGGCGGCGATAACCGCGGCGGTCGGCTCTGCGAGCCGACTGCCCTCCGCTGCTCGCCTTGGGCTGGCGCGGCGCAACTCGCTTCGCGCCGTGCCGGCGCTTCGCTCAAACAGGGCGCCGCGAGAATGAAGTGGGTCGCGCGCTACGCGCGCTCCAGCCCAAGGCTGCGCTGCTCGGCGCCGCAGACATCGCCGCCCCCGGCGCCCGCCCATCGCTCCTGGTGGCTTCGTGTGTTCGCGCAGAAGGCCATGGCTCGGTCGGCGCTCGCATGCGCCGCGGGCCAGGGGGTGAGCATCGCAGGGAACCCCTGCGCCAGCAGGGGCAAGCACCGGTCCGCGCGAGGCAGGCGCGCCCCACGCCTTTGCTCGCGCCGCCGAACGCGCTCAGCCGCCGGCCACCTCTAGCATGATCTTCCCGATGTGCGTCGACGACTCCATCAACCGATGCGCCTCGGCCGCCTGCGCCAGCGGGAAGACCTGGTGGATGACCGGCAGCGCGTGCCCTCGTTCGAGCATCGGCCAGACCTGCTCGCGAAGCTGCCTGGCGATTGCCGCCTTGTCGGCGCCGCTGCGCGGGCGCAACGTCGACCCGGTGAAGGTCAACCGGCGCGTCATCAGCGGCGTCCAGTCGACTTCGACCTTCGGCCCCTGCAGGAAGGCGATCTGCACGAGCCGGCCCTCGAGTGCGAGCGACTTCAGGTTGCGGCCGATGTAGTCGCCGCCCACCATGTCGAGGATCAGGTTCACGCCGTTGCCGCCGGTCAGCGCCTTGATCTCCTCGACGAAATCCTGCTCGCGATAGTTGATCGCGGCGTCGGCGCCCAGCTTCGCGCAGACCTCGGCCTTGTTGGCTGCACCGACGGTCGTGTAGACGGTGGCGCCGCGCTCCTTGGCGAGCTGGATCGCCGTCAGCCCGATGCCCGACGAGCCGCCGTGCACGAGGAAGGTCTCGCCCGCGGTCAGCCGGCCGCGCTCGAAGACGTTGGTCCAGACGGTGAAGTAGTTTTCCGGCAACGCGGCCGCATGCAGCAGCGACAGCCCGTCGGGCACCGGCAGCACCTGGCCCGCGGGCGCCACCGCGTATTCGGCGTAGCCGCCGCCGTTGACCAGCGCGCAGACCGGATCGCCGACCCGCCACTGCGTTACGCCTTCGCCGAGCGCAACGACCTCGCCCGCGACTTCGAGCCCGATGTACGGCGACGCATCGGGCGGCGGCGGATAGCGGCCGCTGCGCTGGATCACGTCGGGACGGTTGACGCCGGCATAGGCGACGCGGATCAGCACTTCGCCCGCCGCCGGCGACGGTACCGGCCCGCTGGCCGGCACCAGGACCTCGGCTGCGCCACCGGCGCCGTGGTCGATGAATTGCATGGTTTCGGGGAGATCGCTCATCTCGGAATCGCTTCTGGTGCTTCGGTTTTCGGGATTCGGGCTTGCAGCGCGAAGCGGGCTCGCTCATAGTGGCGCGACCCGCTCGGAAAGAGGCAGACGGTGGCAACCTTACACAATTCCGTCGGCAACGACTACGCGTTCCTTCCCGGCGGCGCGCCGTTCTCTTCGGGCGTGATCGCACTGCCCGGCTACGAAATCGTCCGTGTCCGCTTCGCGCGTCCGCTGCCGGTCGCCCGGGGCTTCGACGCGATCGCAGCGCACCTGCGCGGACAGCAGCGCCCGCTCACGGCGCTGTGCGCGGCCGAACTGCGCTCTCCGCTGCCATTCACGTTCGACGGCTTCTCGGAGTTCAACGCCGGCTACGTCGGCACGCTGCGGCGCTGGGGCCTGGTGCGCCAGGAAGGCAACCCGGTCTCGCGCAGCAACGTCTGCCCGGTCCACTCGCCGCCCGACGAGCCGGTGTTCCACGCGTTCTGCTATACGGTGCCGGCCGGCACGGCGCAGGCGAGCGTGCTCACGACGTCCGACCACTCCGAGCGTGCGCCCGGTCCGCGCAGCTTCGTGCTGGCCGGTTATGCCGAATGGGCCGAAGGCACGCCGTTTCCCGACGGCATCGTGGCGCGCGGCGACCGCTCGGCCACCGGCCTGGCAACGAAAGCCGCCTTCGTGCTGGATACGCTGCAGCAACGCTGCACGGCGCTGGGCGGCCAGTGGGAAGCCCTGACCGCAGTACAGGTCTATACCGAGCACGAGATCGGGCCGGTGGTGGCCAGCGAGTTCGCGCCGCGCGGGCTCACGCGGCTCGGACTACACTGGCATCCGTGCCGTCCGCCGGTCGAGGAACTCGAGTTCGAGATCGACGCGCGCTGCGTGCGCCGCGAACTCGTGATCGATTGACCGGATCGGCCGCCGGCGCAAGCAGGTTCTCAGCGCATGAACCGGCGCACGTGCTCGGCCCCGAGGCCGACCTTGTCGAAATGCTCGCGGTACTTGTCGATGCGGGTGAAGACGTCGTCGTAGCCGATCGATTCGCCCTGGGGATCGACGTACATCAGCGCGCCATGGACCGTGAACAGCGTGATCATCTCGCTGCAGTCGTCGGGCACGACGAGCGTGTGCGTCTCGCCGGGCGGCTCGAACACGTAGGTGCCTTCGCGCGCAACCCAGTCGTGTTCGAGGTAGAACCAGCTTCCCTTCATCACGTAGGCGTGCACCTGTCCCGAATGCCGGTGACGCTGCAGCACGCCGGAGCGCCGCACGCGCAGCAGGTGCACGTAGAAGCCGCCGGTGACGTTGAGCTGCAGGGGCCGCGACCAGATGTCGGGCGCTACCGGTGCCCACAGGCGCTCGTCCTCGGCCAGCACGTCGTGCACGACCATGTCGGGCACCATGCCCCAAGGCTGCGGCTTGGCGTAGGGAACGCGGCGGGTGTCGCCGACGATCGGCTCGGCAGGCTTGTTCATGTCTCGCTCCAGGCAGAAACGGATGGGCTCGATCCGGGCAGGGTGTCGGATCGGTTCGATCCGGGCACGGTGTCGGATGGGTTCGATCCGGGCAGGCTGTCGATTGTAGCGGTCGCCCTGTGTTGCGCGCTGTTCGTCGCCCTGCTCGGCGGTTGTGCCCCGTTGCCGTCGCTGGAGAACCGGACGATCTCGACGGTGCCGCGGGACACCGCGGACACGCGGCTGGGCCGCAGGATCGAGCCGCTGGCCGCTGCCCACCCCGGAAAGTCGGGGATCCATCCCCTGGCCGATTCGCTCGACGCCTTCGCTGCGCGCGTGCTCCTTGCCCGCGCAGCCGATCGCAGCCTCGACATCCAGTACTACATCTGGCGCAAGGACACGACCGGCATGCTGCTGTTCCGCGAACTGTACGCGGCAGCCGAACGCGGCGTGCGCGTGCGCCTGCTGCTCGACGACAACAACACCCAGGATCTCGACCCGACGCTTGTCGCGCTCGAGTCGCACCCGAACATCGAGGTGCGGCTGTTCAACCCGTTCGCGATCCGCTGGCCGCGCGCGCTCGGCTTCCTGACCGATTTCTCGCGGCTGAACCGGCGCATGCACAACAAGTCGTTCACGGCCGACAACCAGGCCACGATCATCGGCGGGCGCAACGTCGGCGACGAATACTTCGGCGCGACCGACGGACTGCTGTTCTCCGATCTCGACGTGCTGGCCGTGGGGCCGATCGTCGACGACGTCTCGACCGATTTCGATCGCTACTGGGCGAGCGACTCCTCGTATCCGGCCGACCGCCTGCTGCAGGCCGCGGATCCCGGAGCCCTGGACGAACTTGCACGGGTCTCGTTCGGGCTCGACCAGCACCCGGAGATCGCCCCGTACCTGCGCGCGGTCAGCAGGACCGCGTTCATGGACAGCCTGACCGCCGGAAAGTTGCCGCTCGAGTGGGCGAACATGCGAATGGTCAGCGACGACCCCGCCAAGGGGCTCGGAAAGGCCGAGCGCGAACAGATGATGCCGGTCCAGTTGCTGGAGGCCCTCGGCCGGCCGTCGACCGAAGTGGCGCTGATCTCCCCGTATTTCGTACCGACCGCGCTCGGCGTCGACGCCTTCGTCGCGCTGGCTGCGCGTGGCGTCAAGGTCCACATACTGACGAATTCGCTCGAGGCGACCGACGTCTCGGTCGTGCATTCCGGTTACGCGCATCGACGCAAGCCGCTGCTCGAAGGCGGCGTCGAACTCTACGAAATGCGGCGCCTTTCGCCGGAGCCCGAAGAGGGTCGGGCCGGTCCGTTCGGCAGTTCGCCTTCGAGCCTGCACGCGAAGACGATCGCGGTCGACCGGTCGCGCGTCTTCATCGGCTCGTTCAACTTCGATCCGCGCTCCACCTGGCTGAACACCGAACTGGGCTTCGTCATCGAAAGCCCGGCGCTGGCCGACCGGATCGAAGACCTGTTTCTCGGGCCGATCGTGCAGAACGTGTACCGGGTCAAGCTCTCGGAAAGCGGAGAGCTGTACTGGCTCGAGCAGCGGGGCGACGAAACCGTACGCCACGACACCGAGCCGGGCACGGGCATCTTGCTCCGGGCCTGGATCGGTTTCCTGTCGCTGCTTCCGATCGAATGGATGCTGTAGCGATCGGCCGACACGCCGCACCCGACCGCGCGGCGTCGCGCCGGCCGCGCCTTGACCCCGACTGGCCGAAGGTCTAGCCTTTCCCTCAGCGCATCGCGAATCGATGCCATCGAATCCGACAGTGGTCTGCGCATGACCGACGCATGACGCGCCGAAACGGCACGTCGATTCGGCAGCCGGCATCGCTCGAGGAGAGGCAGCCGCCACTCGCGGCTCAGAGGGGCGCGGTATCGTTCCGCGCCCCTTTCATTCGCGGGCCGGGCTCTGCCCGCCCGCGAACCCCCCCCCCGCTTCCGCCAAGCCCGACGCCCGATGACTGCGCCGCTCCCGTCCGCGCCATGCCCCGAATTCGCCGACCGTCTCGTCGACGCCGCACGCCGGCTGAGCGCCCGCGTCGGCTCGATGCGCTTCTCGCCCCCGGTCACCCACGTCTACAACCCGCTCGACTACGCCTGGGCCGGACACGAGGCCTACCTGCGTCGTTTCGGCAACCGGCAGCGCCGGGTCGTGCTGGTCGGCATGAACCCGGGGCCCTTCGGCATGATGCAGACCGGCGTGCCCTTCGGTGAAGTCGCGGCCGTGCGCGACTGGATGGGCATCGAGGCGCCGATCCGGCGACCGGCGGGCGAGCACCCGAAGCGGCCGATCGACGGCTTCGGCTGCGCGCGTTCGGAAGTCAGCGGCCGGCGCCTGTGGGGCTGGGCGGCCGAGCGCTTCGGTTCGCCCGAGGCCTTCTTCGCCGACTGCCTGGTCCTCAACTACTGTCCGCTGGTCTTTCTCGAAGCCTCCGGCCGGAACTTCACGCCCGAGCGGCTGCCGGCCGCCGAACTCGCGCCGCTGCAGGCCGCCTGCGACGAGCACCTGCAAGAAGCGATCGCGGCGCTTGCGCCCGACTGGGTGATCGGCATCGGCGGCTGGGCGGCGAAGCGCGCGGCCGCCGCGCTGGGCGGGCTGGCGAAAGCGCCGCGGATCGACACGGTCCTGCACCCGAGTCCGGCCTCGCCGCTGGCCAATCGGGGCTGGGCGCCGGCCGTCGACAAGCGACTCGCCGAGCTCGGGGTCTTCCCGGCGCCGTCGGCCGTCGTGGCAAGTTGACGTTAACGTAAACCGTGCCCGAAGATTCGGGCATGGCAAGTTACACGATCGGCGAACTGGCCCGCGAGTTCGGTGTCACGCCGCGCGCGATCCGCTTCTACGAAGACCAGCGGCTGCTCGCGCCCGAACGGGTCGGCCCCGGCGGGCGCCAGCGCAGCTATTCGCAGCGCGACCGCACGCGGCTGAAGCTGACCCTGCGCGGCAAACGGCTCGGCCTTTCGCTGGCCGAAGTCCGCGATCTCGTCGACATGTACGAGTCGCCGTCGGACAGCGCGACGCAGCTCGAACGGTTTCTGTCGATGCTCGTGCGCAACCGGCTGAAGTTCGAGCGCCAGTTGCAGGACCTGCGCGAAACGCTCGACGAGATCGCCCAGCACGAGGCACGTGTCCGGGCGCTCCTCGCCGAGCTGGCGCCGCCTGCGGACCGCCGCGAATCGGCAGTAGAAGAAGTGCCGCATGACTCATAAGGAAGCCGTTGCCGTGCTGCCGTCGGCGATCGCCCGTGCGATCCTCGCCGGCTTCGACCGCCACTACGGCCTGTTCCGCTACAACGCGCAGCAGGCCAAGGCGCGTTTCGAGCGCGGCGACTGGCACGGCATCCGCAGGCTCGCCAGCGAACGGATCGCGTTCTACGACCAGCGCGTGCGCGAGGCGGTCGCACGGATCGAGGCCGAGTTCGGCGCGGCGGGCAGCGATTCGACGCAGGACAGCCTGTGGCAGCAGGTCAAGCGCGAGTACATCCCGCTACTCAACGGCCATCACCAGCCGGAGTGCGCCGAGACCTTCTTCAACTCGGTCTGCTGCCGGATCCTGCACCGGACCTACTACCACAACGATTTCATCTTCGTGCGGCCCGGCGTCGCGACCGACTATCTCGACGCCGATCCGCCGAGCTACCGCGTCTACTACCCGCTGACCGAGGGCTGGGAGCAGGCGCTGCGGCGGATGATCGTCGACCTCGGCCTCGCCAGTCCGTTCTACGACATCGACCGCGACCTCGCCTGGGTGCTGCAGGCGCTGCGCGAGCAGGTGCTCGACGGCCTGGAGCTGGCCATCGACTGCCAGCTGCACGCGCTGCGCGGCCTGTTCTTCCGCAACAAGGGCGCCTACCTGATCGGCCGCTTCGTCAACGACGGCGAGATCGTGCCGTTCTCGATCCCGATACTGCGCAACTCGCAAGGCCGGCTCTACCTCGACGCGCTGCTCACCGGCAGCGAACGCATCGAGGCGCTGTTCAACTTCTCGCGCGCCTACTTCATGGTCGACATGGACGTGCCCGCCGCCTACGTCCGCTTCCTGAAGACGCTGATGCCGACGAAGCCCGAAGCCGAGCTGTACACGATGCTCGGGCTGGCCAAGCAGGGCAAGAACCTGTTCTATCGCGACCTGCTGCAGCACCTGCACAACTCGCACGACCGCTTCGTCGTCGCGCCGGGCATCCGCGGCCTCGTGATGCTGGTCTTCACGCTGCCATCGTTTCCCTACGTGTTCAAGGTGATTCGCGACAAGCGCGGCAAGGACACGAGCGCCGAGCACATCCGCGGCCGCTACCAGCTCGTCAAGTTCCACGACCGCGTCGGTCGCATGGCCGATACCTGGGAGTACTCCGACGTCCTGTTTCCGAAGTCGCGGATCGATCCGCAGCTGATGCAGGAGCTGCTCGACAGCGCGCCGTCGCTGGTCGAGGACGACGGCAACTCGATCGTGATCCGCCACCTGTACATCGAGCGGCGGATGGTGCCGCTGAACCTGCACATCGAGCGCGCCGAGCCCGAGGAGCGCGAGCGCGCGATCATCGAATACGGCCAGGCGATTCGCGAAATGGTCGCCGCGAACATCTTCCCGGGCGACATGCTGTACAAGAACTTCGGGGTTTCGCGGCACGGGCGCGTTGTGTTCTACGATTACGATGAAGTGGCCTACCTGACCGACTGCAATTTCCGCCGGATTCCCGAGGCGCGCACGCCCGAAGACGAGATGGCATCCGAACCCTGGTATCCCGTCGGCCCGAACGACATCTTTCCCGAGGAGTTCGGCACCTTCCTGCTGGGCAACCCGCAGGTGCGCAACGTGTTCCTCGCCCATCACGCCGAGCTGCTCGAACCCGAATTCTGGCAACGACGCCAGGAGCGGATTCGTGCCGGCCTGCTCGAAGACGTCTTCCCGTATCCCGACGCCCTGCGCTTTCGGCATCGGAAGAGCAGCCACGGCGCGGGCCCTTCCCCCTCCAATACACAGATCAGGAGTCTGTCATGAGCGATCCCATCGTCATCGTTTCCGCAGCCCGCACGCCGATCGGCGCCATGATGGGCGAACTGTCGGGGCTCGCCGGCCACCAGCTCGGCTCGGTCGCGATCCGCGCGGCCGTCGAACGCGCCGGCCTGAAGCCCGAGCAGGTCCAGGAAGTGATCATGGGCTGCGTGCTGCCGGCCGGACAGGGCCAGGCGCCGGCCCGCCAGGCCACGCTCGGCGCCGGCCTGCCGAAAGCCACCGGCGCGACCACGATCAACAAGGTCTGCGGCTCCGGCATGAAGGCCGCGATGCTCGCCCACGACCTGCTGATCGCCGGCAGCCAGGACATCGTCGTGGCCGGCGGCATGGAGAGCATGAGCAACGCGCCGTACATGATGCTCAAGGGCCGCGGCGGCTACCGCTACGGCCACGGCACGCTGTTCGACCACATGGCCTACGACGGCCTCGAAGACGCCTACGAGAAGACGCCGAACGGCGGCGGCAAGTCGATGGGCCAGTACGCCGAGGACTGCGCCAGCAAGTACTCGTTCAGCCGCGAGGAGCAGGACGCCTACGCGATCGAATCGTCGAAGCGGGCGCTGGCCGCCAACAAGGACGGCTCGTTCTCCTGGGAAATCGCGCCGGTCACGATCAGCGGGCGCAAGGGCGACGTCGTCGTCGACAAGGACGAATCGCCGTTCAAGACGAACCCGGAGAAGATCCCGCAACTGAAGCCGGCGTTCAGGAAGGACGGTTCGGTCACCGCGGCAACCTCGTCGTCGATCTCCGACGGTGCGGCCGCGCTGGTCATGATGCGCGAATCCACGGCGAAGAAGCTGGGGCTGACCCCGCTCGCCCGGGTTGCCGGCCACGCCACGCATTCGCAGGAGCCGCAGTGGTTCACGACGGCGCCGGTCGGTGCGATCGCCAAGCTCTACGAGAAGGTCGGCTGGGCCAGCAAGGACGTCGACCTGTACGAGATCAACGAGGCCTTCGCCGTCGTCGCGATGGCTGCGATGAAGGAGCACAACCTGCCGCACGACCGCGTCAACGTGCATGGCGGGGCGGTGGCGCTCGGCCACCCGATCGGATGCTCGGGCGCCCGCCTGATCGTCACGCTGCTCGGTGCGCTGCGCAAGCAGGGCGGCAAGCGCGGCGTCGCATCGCTGTGCATCGGCGGTGGCGAAGCCACGGCGCTCGCGGTCGAACTGGTCTGAACCCGCAACGCCGGGCGGCGCAGGCCGCGACGGCGCTGCACCGGGCACGACCCGGGCCGGCATGTCGCCCGGCCCGGGTCGCCCGGCTCGATTCCTTTCGCTCAACGACTCGCTGCCGCCGATGCTGCTGACAGAAGACCAGACGATGATCCGCGACGCCGTGCGCGCGTTCGTTCGCGAGCAGGTCGCGCCGAACGCCGCTGCCTGGGATCGCGACCGCAGCTTCCCGGCCGAGGCGCTCTCGGGGCTGGCGGCCCTCGGCTGCTATGGCGTCGCCGTCCCCGAGCAGTGGGGCGGCGCCGGACTCGACTACCGGTCGCTGGCGATCGTGCTCGAGGAGATCGCCGCCGGCGACGGCGCCACGTCGACGATCGTCTCGGTCAACAACTGCCCGGTCTGCTCGATCCTGATGGCCTGGGGCAACGACGAGCAGAAGGCCGAGTGGCTGCGTCCGCTGGCCTCGGGCGCGATGCTCGGCGCGTTCTGCCTGACCGAGCCGCAGGTCGGCTCCGAAGCTGCGGGGCTGCGAACGACCGCCGAGCGCGACGGCGGCGACTGGGTCCTGAACGGGGTCAAGCAGTTCATCACCTCGGGCAAGCACGCCGACGTCGCGATCGTCATGGCCGTGACCGACCGCGATGCCGGCAAGCGCGGCATCTCGGCCTTCCTGGTCCCCACCGACGCTCCCGGCTACGTCGTCGCCCGGCTCGAGGACAAGGTCGGACAGCACGCGTCGGATACCGCACAGATCGTCTTCGAGAACTGCCGCGTGCCGGCGCGCAACCTGATCGGCGAACGAGGCCAGGGCTACCGGATCGCGCTGTCCGGGCTCGAAGGCGGCCGAATCGGCATCGCCTCGCAATCGGTCGGCATGGCGCGCGCAGCCTTCGAGGCCGCACTGGCCTATTCGAAGGAACGCGAGGCCTTCGGCAAGCCGATCTTCGAACACCAGGCAGTCGGCTTCCGGCTCGCCGACATGGCCACGCGCATCGAAGCGGCGCGCCAGCTGATCCTGCACGCTGCCACGCTGAAGGACGCCGGCCGTCCCTGCCTGAAGGAGGCGGCGATGGCCAAGCTGTTCGCCTCGGAAATGGCCGAGAAGGTCTGTTCCGACGCGATCCAGATCCACGGCGGCTACGGCTACCTGGCCGATTTCCCGGTCGAACGGATCTGGCGCGACGTGCGCGTCTGCCAGATCTACGAAGGCACCAGCGACATCCAGCGAATCCTGATCGGGCGCGCGCTGGCCAGCGACAACGGCTGACGAGCGGGTGAAGAGCCTTCGCCTCAGGGAGCGGCTGTACCGCTGGCTGCTCTGGCTGGTCGCCCTGCTGTTCGCCGCCTTCCTGGTCGGCCTGGGCTCGCTCGTGATCGGAGATCTCCCGAGGCTCGACGATCGGCCCGACCTCGAGCAGTTCGTCGACCGGACGCGCGCGGAGCCGCTGGACGCGCGCATCGCCGAGCTCGGCCGCGAACTCGCCGCGCTGAACGACGAGCGCGAAACCGCCGTGCTCGCACATACGGCAGCGCGCAACGCCTCGCAGGCGGCACGCGAAAGCTTCGAGAGCTGGGTCGCCACGCGAAGCGCGACCGGCCAGGAGCAGCAGGACGCCGAGCTGGTGTCGCGGACCCGCCGGCTCGACGCGCTGAACGCGAGCGAGCGCGCTCGCCAGACGCAGATCGAGGCGATCGACGCCCGTTCGCTCGCCGCGCGACAGGCGCTGGCGCAGGCGCAGCAGCAGCGGATCGAGCTCGATCGCGAGGCCGGACAGCAGTTGCGCCAGGCGCAGTTCCGGCACGAGCTGCGTGTCTTCGGCTTCCGGCTGGCGCTGACGCTGCCCTTGCTGGCCGTTGCAGGCTGGCTGTTCGCCCGGCATCGCAACGGCACCTGGTGGCCTTTCGTCTGGGGCTTCGGGCTGTTCGCCTTGTTCGCGTTCTTCGTCGAGCTGGTTCCCTACCTGCCCAGCTACGGCGGCTACATCCGCTACGCGGTCGGCATCGCGCTGGTCGCGATCGCCGGTCATGCGCTGATCCGCGCGCTGCAGCGCTACCAGGCCGCGCGCCAGGCAGAGCAGGCGCAGTCGCAGGACGAGCGCCGCAGCCGCATCCGCTACGAGCAGGCGCTCGAACGGATGCGCAAGGGCGTGTGTCCGGCCTGCGAGCGCAGCTTCCGGCTCGGCGGCGAATCGGACCCCGGCTACTGCATGCATTGCGGTTTGCTGCTGTTCGGTCGCTGCGAATCCTGCGCCACGCGGCACAATGCGTTCTTCCAGTTCTGCCCGGCCTGCGGAACGCAGGCCGCAGCGGCGCCCCCGGGCCTTCCGGCCTGAGCGTCGTCGAGGACACCCGATACCCATGGCCGAGTTCACGCTCTACTGCTTCGCACAGTCCGGCAACGCGTACAAGGCGGCGCTGATGCTGAACCTTTGCGGCGCCGACTGGAGCCCGCGTTTTGTCGACTTCTTCAACGGCGAGACCCGCACGCCGGCCTACCGGGCGCTCAACGTGATGGGCGAAGTGCCGCTGCTCGAACACGGTGCGCAGCGGCTCTCGCAGTCCGGCGTGATTCTCGACTACCTGAGCACCCACTTCGGACGCTTCGGCGGGAAAGACGACGCGCAACGTCGCGAAGTGCTGCGCTGGCTGCTGTTCGACAACCACAAGCTGACCAGCTACATCGCCACGCTGCGCTACATGCTGCAGTTCGCGAAGACCGGCGAGACGCCGGTCACCGAATGGTTGCGCAGCCGGATGGGGCCGGCCCTGTCGGTGCTCGACAGCCAACTCGGCGCACGGCCTTTCGTGGCCGGCGACGAGGCGACGATCGCCGACGTGTCGCTGTGCGGCTACCTGTTCTGGCCCGACGAGTTCGGCGTGGACTGGGCCGACTGGCCCGACATCGCCCGCTGGCTCGGGCGGATCTCCGCGCTGCCGGGCTGGGTGCACCCGTATGCGCTGATGCCCGGGCATCCGCTGCCTGGTCGAGGAGAGCCTTCCTCGCCTTCGCCGACGCGATGACCCGGATCGAGTTCTTCGAAAACGTGCTGCGCGACTGGCTTGCGCACGAGGACCTGACGCTGTTCGCCGGCGACTGGTGCGACGGCGCGATCATGGAACTGTGCCCGGCCGGCAAGGCCAGGCTCACCGGCGCGCGCTACGACGAGCCTTTCGGCGGACTACGCGACATCGTGCTGCCCGGCGCCGGGCACCATGTGCACCTGGACCTCGGGCGCTTCGCGCAACTCGTCTATCGGGTCGCGCCGAGCGTCTGCTTCGGGTGGAAGCCCGCCTTCGAGATCCTGTTCTTGACGGACGACACGCCCCCCCGCGTCGGCTTCCGTTGCGGACACGGCCGCCCCTACGATCGCAGCGGAACGCTCGCGGCAACCGTCGTCGACGAGTTCTTCGGCCGCCATGCCGAGCATGCGCGCCAGCGCCCGGAGCTCGTGCGCATCGAAGTCGAGCGGCCGGCGGTGCCGCAGCGGCACGCCGAAGTCTGGCGGTCCATCGAGGAGCGCCTGTGCGATGCCTGAGCCGCTGAATCCGCAGGCCGGCGACCGGCACGAGCG
>JAAZBL010000260.1 GCA_012513825.1 Limnobacter sp.
CCAGCAGAAGCTGAAGGCCCAGACCGCAGTCGACTTCGAGTACTGGACCGATCGGCGCTCGATGCGCACTCCGCCCGCCGGCACCGTCGCGCGCGGCTCGCTCGACGACGACGCACTCGAGGTCTACCAGGACGGCGACGGCAAGTACGTGGCGAACCCGGTCGCCGCGACTGAGGAGGTCGTCCGCCGTGGCCAAGAGCGATTCGACATCTTCTGTGCCGTCTGTCACGACCGCGCGGGAAGAGGCAACGGCCTCGTGCTGCAGCGCGCGCGCTTCGTCAGCCCGGCGGCCTTCAATGCGACGGTGCCGGACCTGGCAAAGGACCCGCGCCTCGTCGCCGCCGAGGACGGCTACCTCTTCCACGTGATGACCAACGGCCTCGCGACGATGCCGAGCTACGCCGACCAGCTCACGGTCGCGGATCGCTGGGCGATCGTCCACTACATGCGCGCGCTGCAACTGCGCCTGCAGTAATGCTGGGCCGACGTGATGCAGCGCCAGCAGTGATGCAGGGCCAGAAGTGATGCAGGGCCAGGCGTGACCCAGGCCCAACTCCGACCGCACCCGTGACCGTTCCCAAGACTCCGAACTGCCGATGACCGCACTGTCCGCACCGACGATCGACCAGGTCGCGCCAGGCCTGACGACCCGCGTCAAGGATGGCGACCTGCGCGGCACCCGCAACGCGCTGCTCGGCGTCTCCGTCATCGCGCTCGTCGCGAGCATCGTCCCGATGCTCGCCGAGGGTGAGGCGCGCCGCACTGCGCTCGCGTCGTACCTGACGGCGTACATGTTCACGCTCGGAACCGCGCTCGGCGCGCTGTTCTTCGTGTTGATCCATCACCTGACGCGCGCCGGTTGGAGCGTCGTCGTGCGACGGATCTCCGAGAACATGGCCGCGACGCTGTTCCCGTGGCTCGCTGTGCTGTTCTTGCCCCTCGCGATCTGGCACCACGACGTCTGGCACCATTGGATGGTCGAAGGCGTGACGGATCCGGCGGCGCCGAATTACGACGCCGTGATCGCCGGCAAGAGCGCGTACCTGAACGTGCCGTTCTTCTTCATCCGAGCGGGCGTGTATTTCGCGGTGTGGGCGCTGCTCGCGCACTGGTTCCGCAACTCGAGCCTCGCGCAGGACCAGGACGGTGATCCGGCGCGCTCGCTGAAGATGGCGCGCCGTTCGGCGCCGGCGATGCTCGCCTTCGCGCTGACGACCACCTTCGCGGCCTTCGACTGGATCATGTCGCTGGACCCGCACTGGTTCTCGACGATCTTCGGCGTCGTGTACTTCGCCGGTGGCGTCGTCGCCATGTATGCGACGCTCGCGCTGTTCGCGATGTGGCTCGGCCGGCACGGCTACCTGCGCGAGGTGGTGAATGCCGAGCACTACCATGACATCGGCAAGCTGCTGTTCGCGTTCATGGTCTTCTGGGCCTACACGAGCTTCTCGCAGTACATGCTGATCTGGTACGCGAACCTGCCCGAGGAGACCGGCTGGTTCGCGACCCGCAGCGAAGGCTCGTGGAACACCGTGTTCACGGTCTTGGCCTTCGGCCACTTCCTCGCGCCGCTCGCATTCCTGATGTCGCGCCACACGAAGCGCCGGCAGCCGACGCTCGCGATCGCCGCAGTGTTCATGCTGGTGATGCACTGGTTCGACATGGCCTACCAGATCATGCCGAGCATGGCCGACCACGGCGCCGGCGATGGTCACGCCCACGCCGGCTTCACGCTGCACTGGACCGACCCGGTCGCGTTGATCGGCATCTACGGTCTGTTCCTCGCGATGTCGCTGCGCAACGTGATCGGCACGCCGCTGATCCCGGAGCGTGACCCTCGGCTCGCCGAGTCGATGCACTTCCACAACGTCTGAAGTCGAGCCCGGCACCATGCACACGCCCAGAGCCGAAGCTTCGAGTCACGCCATGGAACACGACATCCCTCCGGCGTCGGCTGCGCATGCCGTCCGGCACCCCGAGATCCCCGAGCAGGACCCGACCCACG
>JAAZBL010000261.1 GCA_012513825.1 Limnobacter sp.
CGCCGCTCCAGACGTTCCACATGTTGCGGCCGACGATCTCCTCGCGGGTCAGCGCGATGCCGCCGTCCATGTCATGGAAGTAGTCCTCGTCGGCGTGGACGAAGGATGCGGCGTCGCGGCCCGCGCGCAGGGCTTCGTCGTCGACGGGCGTGGCGGGCGATTCGGTGCAGCCGTTCAGCGCGAGGGCCGCCAGCGTGGAGAGCAGGACCGCGCGCGCCGTCCGGAGAAAGGGGAGACGGAGTTTCGGGCACTTCATTGCGAACCTCGTCTGCGAGCCGTGTTCGTGACCGATCGTGGCAGCCGGTCCTGCGGATCGCATCCCAAGAACGGCGTAGACACGCACCGGGCCCGGTTCGCCCCCCCTCGTGAGGATGCGGCAGCGACTGGCGGCCGCTAGCCTGCGAAGACCCGAGCGGGCCAGGTTCATGGCGACGAAGGTCGACGCGAACCCGGCCCGTGCCCATTGCGGTTCCCTGCGACTCGAACATGGCGACGCCGCGGATACTCACCGACGTTCCCCCAGGCAGGCTGCATCTGCTGCTCGCGCTGATCGAAGAAGACGGCGGGACGGCGGTGCACGAGCGACAGCTCGACGGCCGCTTCACCGTGACTGCCAGCCTGCCGGGCGCCCCGGCGCCGATCGCCGAGCCCGCACCCGGCTCGGACGAATTCGAATGGATGACGGTGGCCCGCGCAGAGATCGGACCGATGCGCGCCATCGTCGGTCGCGACGATCCGCGCATCGTCGACTACCAGGCAGGCATCCGTCGTGCCGACCCGCCCGACGCGGTGCCCTGGTGCGCGTCCTTCGTCGACTACTGCATGAGCCAGGCCGGTTTCGCCGGCACCGGATCGGGCAGCGCCCGATCGTGGCTGCACTGGGGCAGGGAGGCGCAGGAGCTGGTGCCGGGTTGCATCGTCGTGCTGGCGCGCGGAACGCCTCCCAGGGGCCACGTGGGCTTTTACGCAGGCAGGGACGGCGCGCTGCGGATCCTGGTGCTGGGCGGCAACGGGAAGGACGCGGTCGGGGTCGCGAGCTTCGATGCGGCGGCCGTGCTCGGCCGGCGCCTGCCCGCCCGGACGGCCGCGACGCGGCCCGCGACGATGGCCGACATGAGCAGGTGGATCGTGGCGCTTCGCGTCATCGAAGGGGCGCAGGCTTCGGCTTCGCATCGAGTGGCCGAGCAGCATCGACGAGCCGAGCAGGACCTGCGGCGGGCGGGAGCGCTACGCGAACGCATCGTCGCGGCCGGCACGCGCTTTGCGATCCCGCCTTCGCTGCTGGCCGCGATCGCCGGTCGTGGCGCTTCGCCGGACGGTATCGAGCATGTAGGACAGGCGGCCGGGATCCTGGCCAGCCTCCGGATCCGGCTCGTCACCCGATACCCGGACTGGACCGATGCCCGGATCCTGCGTGCCGCCGTGGCCGCCTACCTTCGGTCAGCCGACGATCCGGACGGCCGCGCGCGACTCGACGCGCCGGCGATCGGCACCGATGAGGCCGACGACACCGACAGTGCCGAGGTTCTCGCACGAGCAAAGGCCTTCGACGCGCTCCTCGCCTTCGACCCGGCCTGACGCGCAGCGGCCTCAGAAGTTCTTGGGAGGCGCCGCTTCGCCGTCGAAGATATATCTGGAGCGCCCGCACGAGCAGGTTCTCCGGCTCCGAACGCGCCTCGTCGGCGTCGCTCGCCGAAGCCGAAGACGAAGGAGGTTCCAAAATGGCAGTTACCGACAAGGTATGTTTTGATCGCGTCCTGCCGGCCGACATGCAGCGTCCGCTCGCCGGCAGGGTGATGACGATGGCGATCGGCAAGACGCGTGCCGCGTTCCAGATCGCGAAGCTGTGGCCGAACGGCACCACGCTGCAAATCCGCTTCATCGGGGGGACTGCCGACCAGCACAACCTGGTCAGGCAGTACGCCGCGCAATGGACCGAGCACGCGAACCTGAAGTTCGAGTTCGGACGCGCACCGAACAGCCAGATCCGGGTCGCGTTCGCCGACGACGGCGCCTGGTCGTACATCGGCAAGGACGCGCTGTCGATCCCGGCCGACCAGCCGACGATGAACTTCGGCTGGCTCGACGAGGGAGTGATCCTTCACGAGTTCGGGCACATGCTCGGCATGATCCACGAGCACCAGAACCCGATCGACAACCCGATCGTCTGGAACAAGCCGGTCGTCAACGCGGCGCTTGGCGGTCCGCCGAACTTCTGGGACCAGCAGACGATCGACCACAACATGTACGCAAAGTACGACCTGAACCAGATCAACGGCAGCAGTCTCGATCCGCTGTCGGTCATGCTCTACAGCTTCCCGGCGAGCTGGACCGAAAACGGCTTCCATTCGGAGCCGAACGAATCGCTGTCGGAGATCGACAGGGCCTTCGCGGCGCGCGTCTATCCGCGTACGCAGATGCCGGCGGGACCGGTCACGCTGCCGGTGTTCGAGGGCGTGACCGAGGCGGAGATCGGCCAGCCCGGAGAAGAGGACCTGTTCGTGTTCGAAGCGAAGACGGCGAGTCGCTATACGATCCAGACCGACGGCCCGACCGACGTCGTGATGACGCTGCTGCGCGAGGACGGCGGCCTCGTGGCGCAGGACGACGACAGCGGCGAAGGGCGAAACGCCCGGATCAGCGCCGAGCTGTCACCGGGCTCCTACACGGTCCAGGTGCGTCACTACAACAGCAGCAGCGGAACGGGCCGCTACGGGATCCGTGTCAGCAGGGAGCACGCGCCGGCCGGTTGAGCGAGGCATTCGCCGGGCGCGGGGCCAGGCGGCTGGCGGGGCATCGCCGGGCGCGGGCCCACGCGGCTGGGGGCCATTCGCCGGGCAGGGCGCTATGACGGGTCGGCTTCGTACATCGCCTCGAACTTCGCGGCGGAGACCGCATACGCGTCCGAGCCGTCCTCGTTGTTCGAGACCAGGTAATCGCCGCGTTCGTAGCGCGTCGCGCCTTCCTTCGTGGCGATCGAGCCGGGCTCGGTCGCCTGCGTCGCCCAGACGGGTGTGGTCTTGACCCAGCGCCCGGGGCCGGCGTTGCGATAGGTGCGCGCGAACACCTGTGCGTCGACCGTATAGCAGTCGCCGTCGTTGTCGACGAGCCAGTCGCCCTGCTTGCAGCGCTGTTCGTGCCCCCACTTCCGGTAGACGAAACCGTCGGTGTCGAGGTTCAGCTGGACGGCGATCACGAACTGGTCGGGCTTCTTCCGGTATCGGGCTCGGGTCATCGGTCGTTCCGGCTGTCGGCGTTCAGATCAGGCGGAGCAGCGAAGCGCATGCCTGCTCGATCCGGGCGTGATGACCCTCGCGGCAATCGACGTAGCTGCGATATTTCATGTAGGTCGGAAGCGCTGCGCTATACAGATAGACGGGAAAGATCAGGTCCTGCTCGATCTCGCGGCCGCGGGCCCAGGCGATGTTGAACTCCTCGATGCAGACCTTGGACTGCAGGTAGTCGGGCGACAGGAAGGCGACGACCTTGCGGCAGCGATCCAGCGTCTCGAAGATCTGCGGCTGCCAGGCCGAGCCCGGTGCCAGGTCCTTGCGGTCGAG
>JAAZBL010000028.1 GCA_012513825.1 Limnobacter sp.
GTCAGGGGCTCGACGACGACGAAGATCGGCCGGCGGGCGCCCCAGCGAATCCAGAAGTCGGCGCACAGTGCAGCGGCCATCGCGCCGACGCCGACCTGCGCGAAGACGTGCGTCGGCGGTTCGCCGTCGAGTTGCGCCGCGACCTCGGCGGCCATCACGCCGTAGCCGTGCATGACGTCGGTCGGGATTTCCCGATAACCGGGATACGAGGTATCGGAGACGACCGTCCAGCCATGGGCCTTCGCCTGACTTGCCGCGTGCCGCACGGCGTCGTCGTAGTTGCCCTTGACCTCGACGACCTGCGCACCGTACTGCGCGATCGCGTCGCGCCGCCCCTGGCTGACGGTCTCGTGCACGAAGATCACGCAGCGGCAACCGAACAGGCGGGCGCCCCATGCGACGGATCGGCCGTGATTGCCGTCGGTCGCGCAGCAGACCGTCTCGCCGCCGACGATGTCGCTATGTACGCCCGACAGCAGGTCGGTCGAGGCGACCGAGTCGAGGCCCTTTGCACGGGCCACCTTGCGGCGCAGGATCCTGGAGACCGCGTAGGCGCCGCCCAGCGCCTTGAAGCTGCCGAGCCCGAATCGGCCACGCTCGTCCTTGTAGTACAGCGCCGCGAAGCCCAGCTCGGAAGCCAGCGCAGGCAGCTTCGTCAACGGCGTCGGCGCGTAGTCCGGCCAGCTCGAAATCTCGGCCAGCGCGGCGGCGAATCCGGCCTCGCTCATGACCTGCGAGCGCCTGGCACCGTAGGCTTCGTCCGGTGCAGCGGCGTCCGGATTGACGACGGCGCGCAGCTCGGCGACCGGTTCGTGGCTAGTATTCATTGGCGCGGAAAGTGACAGGCAGCGAAGTGATCGGGTTCGAGTTCGCGCAGCAGCGGCTCTTCGGCACGGCAGCGCGGCTCGGCGTACGGACAGCGCGTGTGGAAGCGGCAGCCGGGGGGCGGGTTCATCGGGCTCGGGACGTCGCCGGAAAGGATGATGCGCTTGCGCGCGACGCCGGGGTCGGGCACCGGGACGGCCGACAGCAGGGCCTCGGTGTACGGGTGTCGCGGTTTCGCGAAGATCTCGCGCTTCGGTGCGACCTCGACCATCTTTCCGAGATACATGACCGCGACGCGATGGCTGATGTGTTCGACGACCGCCAGGTCGTGCGCGATGAACAGGTAGGACAGCCCGAATTCCTGCTGCAGGTCGATCAACAGGTTGATGACCTGCGCCTGCACCGAGACGTCGAGCGCCGAAACCGGCTCGTCGCAGACGATGAGCCGCGGCCGCACCGACAGCGCGCGCGCAATGCCGAGCCGCTGGCGCTGGCCGCCCGAAAATTCGTGCGGATACTTGAGGAGCTGGTCGGGCCGCAGGCCGACGCGATCGAACAGGTCCGCAACGCGTTCCTCGACCTGCCTGCGACCAAGCGACTCGAAGTTGCGCAAAGGTTCGGCGACGATGTCGGCCGCACGCATGCGCGGGTTCAGCGACGAGTACGGGTCCTGGAACACCGCCTGCAGTTCGCGGCGATACGGACGCATCTGCACCGGCGGCAGCGATTCGATCGGCCGGCCGCGCCAGGCGATCGACCCGCCGGTCGGCTCGATCAGGCGCAGGACCATCTTGCCGGTCGTCGACTTGCCGCAACCGGACTCGCCGACGAGGCCCAGCGTCTCGCCCTCGCCGATACGGAAGCTGACCCCGTCGACCGCGCGCAGTCGTGCGCCGCTGCGCCCGAACCAGCCCTGCTTCGTGTCGTAGTGCTTGCGCAGTTCGCGGACTTCGAGCAGCGTGTCCGGAACCGGTGGCGGCGCGGGTTGCGATCGAACCGTCGCGTGCATCAGGCGACGCTCCTCTCGGTCTTGCGGGCGCCGGCCTCGGCGGCCAGGCGATCGGACTCCCAGCACGCGGCGAGGTGGCCGTTGCCGCGGTCTTCGAGCGGCGGCATCTGCTGCCGGCAGCGATCGACCGCGAAAGCGCAACGCGGCGCGAACGGGCAGCCCGGTATCTCGGTCTTCAGCGAAGGCACCATGCCGGGAATCTCCGCCAGGCGCTTGCGGCCATGCCCGGCAAGCGATTCGCCGAGCTTCGGCATCGAATCGAGCAGCCCGCGCGTGTACGGGTGGCGCGGCATCGCGAACAACGGCGCCACGGGCGCCTCCTCGACCTTGCGGCCTGCATACATGACGACGACGCGCTGGGCCATCTCGGCGACGACGCCGAGGTCGTGGGTGATCAGGATGATCGCGGCCTGCGTCTGGTCGCGCAGCTCGCGCATCAGGTCGAGGATCTGCGCCTGGATCGTGACGTCGAGCGCAGTCGTCGGTTCGTCGGCGATCAGCAGCCGCGGCTCGCAGGCCAGCGCCATCGCGATCATCACGCGCTGGCGCATCCCGCCCGACAGTTCGTGCGGATACTGCCTGACCCGTCGCGCCGGCTCCGGGATGTTCACGCGATCGAGCAGTTCGACGACGCGAGCGGTAGCCTCGGAGCGTCCGAGACCCT
Organism: Limnobacter sp.; assembly: GCA_012513825.1. Lineage (GTDB taxonomy): Bacteria > Pseudomonadota > Gammaproteobacteria > Burkholderiales > Burkholderiaceae_E > Zeimonas. The sequence goes on from JAAZBL010000028.1 coordinate 2,499, forward strand.
TGTGAAGCACGAGGCTCTCGGCGATCTGCCGGCCGATCGTCAATACCGGATTCAGCGAGGTCATCGGCTCCTGGAAGATCATCGAGATCTCGTTGCCGCGGATGCTGCGCATCTGGCGATCGGACAGATCGAGCAGGTTACGGCCGTCGAACTCGATCCGTCCGTCGACGATCCGTGCCGGCGGCGTCGGGAGCAGCCGGAGGATCGACAGCGAGGTGACGCTCTTCCCGCACCCGGATTCGCCGACGACGGCCAGCGTCTCGCCGGGCATCACGTCGAAGGACACGCCGTCGACCGCGCGTACGATGCCGTCGCGGTTCTCGAAGTGCGTTCTGAGGTTCTTGACGCTGAGAAGCGGCTGCGTCGGCGCGGTCATCGGCTGCTGCTCACATCCTTCGGGCCAGGCGCGGATCGAGCGCATCGCGCATGCCGTCGCCGAGAAGATTGACCGCCAGTACCGTCAGCGACAGGAACAGGCCCGGAAAGAAGATCAGGTAGCCGGCGAGCTGGAACAGGCTGCGGGCCTCGGCCATCACGTTGCCCCAGCTCGGGATGTTCGGCGGCGTGCCGGCGCCGATGAAGCTCAGGATCGCCTCGGTGATCATTGCCGATGCGCAGATGTAGGTCGCCTGGACCAGCAGCGGCGCGATCGTGTTGGGCAGGATGTGCTTGAGCAGGATCCGGTGCAGCCGCGTGCCGGAAGCGATCGCGGCTTCGACGTACGGTTGCTCGCGAAGCGTCAGCACCAGCCCTCGAACCAGGCGCACGACCCGCGGAATCTCGGTGATCGTGATCGCGATGATCACGTTCTGCAGGCTGGCTTCGGTCAGCGCGATCAGCGCGATCGCGAGCAACACCGACGGAATCGACATCAGGCCGTCCATGATGCGCATGACGATCGCGTCGGCCCAGCGCAGGAAGCCGGTCACCAGGCCGATCGCCAGCCCGATCACCGAACTGAGCACGGCGACCGCGAGCCCGACCGCCAGCGACACGCGCGCGCCGTAGACGACGCGGCTGTAGACGTCGCGGCCCAGCATGTCGGTGCCGAACCACCATTGTTCGCCGGGCGGGCGAAGACGCCGGATCGGCGACAGTGCGAGCGGGTCGGTCGTTCCGAGCCAGGGCGCGAAGATCGCCATCAGGATCATCAGCGCGAGCACGGTGCCGCCGAAGATCGCGGTCGGATGCCGGCGCAGCGAATCCAGCAGCCGGTTTCTCGCAGGAGCCTCCGGCTGAGCGATGACGGCCGAGATCGGGTCGGACACGGTATTCAGCGCGCTCATGTCAGTAGCGGATGCGCGGGTCGAACAGCGTGTACGAGAGGTCGACGAGCAGGTTCACGATCACGTAGACCGCCGAGAACAGCAGCGTCAGTCCCTGGATGATCGGGTAGTCGCGGCGCAGGATCGCGTCGACCGTCAGCCGGCCCAGGCCCGGAATCGCGAAGACGGTCTCGGTGACGACGACGCCGCCGATCAGCAGCGCGACGCCGATGCCGATGATCGTGACCACCGGCACGGCGGCGTTCTTCAGCGCGTGGCCGATCAGCACCGTCGAAGGTGCGAGCCCCTTCGCATTGGCCGTGCGGACGTAGTCCTGCGCCAGCACGTCGAGCATGCTGGCGCGCGTGATCCGCGCGATCAGCGCCATGTAGACGACGCCGAGCGCGACGCTCGGCATGATCATGTGCCGGATGAACGGCACGAACCCCTCGCTGATGCTCCGGTAGCCCTGCACGGGCAGCCATTCGAGCTGGATCGCGAAAAGGCCGATCAACACGTAGGCGAGCACGAAGACCGGCACCGAAAAGCCCATGACCGACACGGCCATGACCATCCGGTCGATCCAGCCGCCGGCCTTCGCGGCGGCGACGATGCCCAGCGGCACGGCGATCGCGACCGAAACGAGCATCGTGCAGACGGTCA
>JAAZBL010000262.1 GCA_012513825.1 Limnobacter sp.
ATCGGTGGCCGATCGACTCCAGCACCAGCGGCAGCAGTACGGCGGTCAGCGCTCCGGCGAGGCCCATGCCGAGGCCCGCGAACGCGCCCATCTGGTAGCTCGACTGCATCGCCCGGGCGGTTCCGAGGCCGTGGGCGACGACGCCGAGCGAAAACCCGCACGCTGCCGGATCGTCGATCCGCAGCCGGGCGAGTACCGCCTGCGTGAGCACGGCACCGAGCACGCCGGTGAACATGACCAACGTGGACGTGACCGGCGCCAGGCCGCCCATCCTGTCGGTCAGCGCGAGCGCGATCGGCATGGTCACCGACTTGGTCGCCATCGCCACCAGCGTCGGTTCGGAAGCGCCCAGCAGCGCGGCCAGGCCGATGGCCGAGGCGATCGCCGCGGCCGAGCCGAGCAATGCGGCGCAGACGAGCCGGGTCCATCGATGTCGAACGAGGTCGAGTTGCTGGTACAGCGGAATCGCGAGGGCGACGGTGGCCGGTCCGAGCAGCAGATGGATGAAGCGCGCACCGTCGAAGTAGGTAGCGTAGTCGATTTCGGCCGCCAGGAGGACGGCGACGAGCAGCAGCGTCGCGACGGCCACCGGGTGAGCGAGCGGATGGAAGTTCGCCCGCTGCTGGACATGGAGTGCGATCCGATAAGCGAGCAGCGTCGCCAGCAGCCAGGTCAGCGGCAGGCGCGCGAGATGTTCGAGAAGCGACGCGAACTCAGCCATCGTGCTTCGCGTCCCGGGCGACGTACGCGGTCACGACGATCGCGATCAGCGTGCTGGCCGTCAGCGCGACGCAGATCGCCAACCACTCGCGCGCGAGCAGGTCCACGTGCGCCATCACGCCGACCGAGGCCGGCACGAACAGCAGCGACAGATGACGCAGGAAACCGGACGAGAACTCGAGCAGCCCTGTTTCGCGGCGCCCCCGCGCCAGCAGGTAGGCGAACAGCAGCAGCATTCCGACGACCGGTCCCGGAATCGGGACGGCAAGCGCGAAGGCGAGACCTTCTCCAAGGAACTGGAACAGCAGCAGCTTCGTCAGGCCGTCGATCGTCGATTTCACTGGAACGCACCGGGTCGCGCACGCGGGTCGCCGACCCTGGGCCGGCAGCGTGCGGAATCCCGGCGAGGGCCATCGCGAAAGGCGAATGATGGCCCACGATCAGGGCCGGCCTCGTAGCGCGCGGAGTCCCGCGCGCGATCCGAGGCCGTGCGGCCGGGCGACGCTCAGCCTTCGGTCTCGATCACCCCGCGCCGGATCTGGTCGCGTTCGAGCGATTCGAACAGCGCCTTGAAGTTGCCTTCGCCGAAGCCTTCGTCGCCATGGCGCTGGATGAACTCGAAGAACACCGGCCCCAGCATCGGCGTCGAGAAGATCTGCAGCAACAGGCGCGGCTTGCCGCCTTCGGTGCTGCCGTCGAGCAGGATGCCGCGCGTCTGCAGTTCGGCCACGTTCTGTCCGTGCCCCGGCAGCCGCGTCTCGAGCATTTCGTAGTAGATGTCGTTCGGCGCGCTCGCCAGCGGCACGCCCGCCATCGCGAGCTTGTCGACGGCGTCGAGCAGGTCGTCGCAGATCAGCGCGATGTGCTGGATGCCTTCGCCGTTGAACTGCATCAGGAACTCTTCGATCTGGCCGCCGCCCTTGCGCGCTTCTTCGTTCAGCGGGATGCGGATCTTGCCGTCGGGTGCGGTCATCGCCTTCGACGCGAGGCCCGTGTATTCGCCCTCGATGTCGAAGTAGCGCAGCTCGCGAAAGTTGAACAGCTTTTCGTAGAAACCGGCCCAGAACGCCATCCGCCCGCGGTAGACGTTGTGCGTCAGATGGTCTATCTCCTTGAGTCCGTGGCCGACCGGATGGCGGTCGACGCCTGCGATCCATTCGAAGTCGATGTCGTAGATCGACTTGCCGTCTTCGAAGCGGTCGATCAGGTACAGCGGCGCGCCGCCGATCCCCTTGATCGCCGGCAGCCGCAGCTCCATCGGCCCGGTCGCGATCTCGATCGGCTGGGCGCCGAGTTCGAGTGCGCGCTTGTAGGCCTTGTGGGAATCGCGGACCCGGAACGCCAGGCCGCAGGCCGACGGGCCGTGCTCGGCGGCGAAGTAGGCTGCCTGGCTCTTCGGCTCGTTGTTGACGATGAAGTTGATGCCGCCCTGGCGGTAGAGCTGCACGTCCTTGGAGCGGTGCCTTGCCACGAGCGTGAAGCCCAGCTTCTCGAGCACAGGCTCGATGACGCCCGGTTCGGGTGCGGCGAATTCGACGAACTCGAAGCCGCACAGGCCCATGGGGTTGTCGAAGAGTTCCTGCATCGTGTTTTCCTCGGCAATGACGTCGTTCATTGTGCCGCGAAGTCGTTCATTCGATCGAAACCATGGCCTTGCGAACGAGCGGGGCCTGAACGCTGCAACGACCGCATCATGCCGCCGCTCGGGCTGCGCCGTCGACAAGCCCTTGGGGCCGACGACGGCAAACCATCCGGCAACGACGCCGGGCAGGCCCTGCTCGGCGCGGCGGGGCAGGGACGGATACGTGGGGCTCATGGCTTCGGTTTCCGGCGACAATGCGTGATCGCGACGGTCGCGCAAAGCGCTTCGGAGGCAGGTCCGATGCCGAAGCCCGAAGATCGAATCGAAGCCTCGTGATGGATCGATCCCGCCCGATGTCCTTCGAACCGGCTGCGGACGCGAGCCTCGGGAACCAGCCCCCGACGACGGGCTCCGCCCTCGAAGTGCTGGCGCGCTTCCTCGTGCTCGGGCTGACCTCGTTCGGAGGCCCGGTTGCTCACCTCGGATATTTCCGGGCCGAGTTCGTCGAACGGCGCAAGTGGCTCGACGACGACAGCTATTCGGACCTGGTCGCGCTGTGTCAGTTCCTTCCCGGTCCGGCCAGCAGCCAGGTCGGTATCGCGATCGGCCTGGCCAGGGCAGGCTGGGCGGGAGCGCTGGCAGCCTGGGTCGGCTTCACGCTCCCGTCCGCGATCGCGCTCGTGCTGTTTGCCTTCGGCATTGCCCGATGGTCCGATCTGGCCTCGTCAGGCGCGGTTCATGGACTGAAGATCGCTGCCGTTGCCGTCGTGGCACAGGCGGTCTGGGGCATGGCCAGGTCGCTGTGTCCCGATCGCCTTCGGGCCGGGCTGGCGCTGGCCTCTGCACTGGTCGTGCTCGCGGCCCCGAGCTCGGCAGGGCAGATCGCCGCGATCGCGCTGGGTGGCTTCGTCGGCTGGTGGACGCTTCGGCTCGCGCCGATGCCGCCAGCCCGGCAGTTCGCGTACGGCGTGTCCAGGCGCGTCGGCGCGCTGCTGCTCGCGTCGTTCTTCCTGCTTCTGCTGGCGCTGCCTGCGCTCGGATCGACGGCGGACTGGATCGCACCGATCGCCGTGTTCTACAAGGCGGGCGCGCTGGTCTTCGGTGGCGGGCACGTGGTGCTGCCCTTGCTGCAGGCCGGCGTGGTCCCGCCCGGGTGGGTCGGCAACGACGTCTTCCTTGCCGGCTATGGCGCCGCCCAGGCGGTGCCGGGGCCGCTGTTCACGTTCGCCGCCTATCTGGGCGCGGTGATGCCGGCCCCGCTCGGCGGCTGGCCGGGCGCTGCCATCCTGCTGGCGACGATTTTCGTGCCGGCGTTCCTTCTGGTCGTGGGCGCACTGCCGTTCTGGGAAGCCATGCGTCGACGTGGCGCCCTGCGACGCGCGATGGCCGGCATCAACGCCGCCGTCGTCGGAATCCTGGTCGCGGCGCTATACGACCCCGTCTGGACCAGCGCGATCCATTCGAGGGCCGACTTTGCCGTTGCGCTCGCGGCCTTCGGCCTGCTCGCATACGGCCGGGTGTCGCCCGTGTTCGTCGTTGCGGGCGCGGCGCTGGCCGGTTACGTGCTTGCGATCTGAGACGCGGGCGAGCCCGGATCGCCGTGCTGCCCGCTGCGCGAACGGCGCGTCAATGTGCGAGTTGCGGCGCCGAAAATCCGGGATGCTGGAAATGTTCGGCGTACAGCTCGAGCGAGTGGACAACCCGCTTCACGCCGTCTTCGCGGTCGACCTGCGGGTTCTTGCCCTGGAGCGCGTCGTTGCCCTGCATCATCTCGGCGAGGATCGCGTGCAGCACTTCGTCGGCTGCGGGTTCGAGCTCGCAGTTTTCGAAGATGCCTGCGAGCTGTGCGTCGATTTCGCGACCCAGCGCCTCGTATTGCGCAGCCTGCGCGCCATGGCCGATCGCCGGCAATTGCGCGGCGACCGCATCGCGGATCTTCGTCATGCCGTTGCGCAGCGGCGCATCGCTCTCCCATTTCTGGCCGTCGTTCAGTACCAGCGCATGCGCGGCGTCGGCATGGCCGTGATCGTGTGCGTGCGCGGCGTCGGCGTGGCCGTGTGCGTGGTCCGGGGCGGCGTAGGCCGGGACGCCGACCATCGAAGCGGCCGTCATTGCACCGGCGACGAGAATTCCAAGCAGCGTGTGTTTCATTTCGTTGACTCCGTCAAAGGGTTCGCGGGGGCCAGGCGATGCGTCCGATGACTGCTTTCGGATGCTCGTCGACCGGCCTCAATCCTTGAACGAAGCAGGAACCCGAAAGTTCCCTCAGTCGCGGTGAAGCTGCTCGAAACCCTCGGCACCAGGCGCCTGCTCGAGCAGCAGCTTCACGAGCCGTTCGCGCTGGCCCTTGTCGAGCAGCTCGCGCTCGCGCAGCAGCTGCTCGATGACGAGCCGCTGTTGCAGTTCCTGAAGCTTGGCGATCCTTGCGCGCGCCCTTTCGATCGCCTCTCGATCGAGATCGTCGGCGAAGATCGCGCGGACCAGCCGATCGCGGTGTTCGCGAATCTCGTCGGAGCGCGGCTCGAACTCTGCGAGAAAGGCGAGCTCGGCGTCGCGCCAGTGCTGCTGCTGGACCTCGCTCAGCCCGAGATGGCTGGCGAGACCGGACTCCGGGCCCAGGCTTGTGGCGCGCCCCGACTCGAGGGCCCGGTAGCCGACGGCAGCAAGCACGCCGAGATTCAGCGACAGCGATAGCGCAAGGGCGTAGGCAAGCAGTCGGGGTCGGGTCATGGAAGTTGCCTCGGGGTGGCCACCGGGCGCCAGCACGATCCCAGCCCCGGGCAGAGTCCGCCGGGAGCGACCGGCGCGAAGACCTGCAGGGGGCTGATCGCCGGCGCCACGACGACCGGCGCGACGAGGCTGGTGCCCAGGACCAGGCCCAGCGACAGCGAGGCGATCGCCGCTGCGCCCATCGGCAACCAGCCTCGCCAGTCCATTGCGCGCCAGCGCGACCTGCGTCCGGTTGCTCGTCGGGTCGGCAGCGCCTCGATCCGACCGCGAACGACCTGCGAGAGGTCGAAGCCGAGGCGCTCGTCCGGCAGCGACGCGAATGCGACACGCAGTTGCGCGAGTTCGGCATGGCGCGCCGCGCAAGCGGTGCAGCCCGCCAGGTGCGCGGCGATTCGTGCGTGGACAGCGGCGGGCAGCTCGCCGTCGACGTATGCGGAAAGGTCTTCAAGACCAGGGCAGGGTTCGATCATCCGTTTTCTCCGCCAATCCGGCGATGTTGTTCCAGCAGCGCCGCCCGGGCTCGAGCGATGCGCGACTTGACCGTGCCTTCGGCGATGTCGAGCGCCACGGCGATCTCGGCATAGGAAAGGCCCTCGACCTCGCGGAGCAGCAGCACTTCGCGATGTTCGACGGCGATCTGGCGCAATGCGAGGTCGAGCAGCGCGTAGCGCTGGCGAATCCGGAGCTGGCGCTCGGGTCCGGGCGAGCGATCTTCGAACGGTGCATCGGGTTGTAGCGGCTCGAAGCCGACGACACCCCGTCGCCGCAGCAGGTCCAGCGCCCCGTTGCGCGCGATCTGCAGCAGCCAGGTGCCGAACCGGGCCTCGGGTCGCCAGCGCGGCATGGCCTGCCACGCCTTCATGAAGGTTTCCTGAGTCAGGTCCATTGCATCGTCGCGCGAGTCGATCATTCGCAGCACGAACCGGAATACGCGGTCCTGGTGCCGACCGACGAGTTCGACGAATGCCGGCGAGTCGCCGTCACGCGCCCGTGCGGCGAGTACTGCGTCGTCGTCGATCGTCAATGCGTCACCGCCTCCCGGCGCCGACGGGCGCCTTTACGGATCTCTAACGGACGACGGCGGGAAAGGTTCCATCGTTCCAGGCGCCGTTCGCCCGATTCAGCCTGGATTCAGCAAGCCCGGCCGAAACTGCGTCGCATCGGCCGATATCCACTACAGTTCCAGAAGGAGTTTCACGATGAAGACGTTCCGTATCCCCACGATGCTCGCCGCCGCCGGCCTGTCGGCAGCTGTCCTGATCGCCGCAGGCACCGCGAGCGCCGACGACCGGCCGCGCATGAGCGAGATCCGCCAGTTGCGCGAAGCCGGCAAGATCCTGCCGATCGACGACATTCTCGCGCGAGCCCGGGCTGCGCAGCCTGGGCAGGTGGTCGAGGTCGAACTCGATCGCGAAGACGGCCGCTTCGTCTACGAGGTCAAGCTGATCGACGACAGCGATCGCGTCCACAAGCTCGAGCTCGATGCGGCGAGCGGCGAGGTGCTCGAGCGCAAGTCGAAGTGACGCCGTGCGCTTGCTGATCGCCGAAGACGACGCGGCGCTGGGCCCCCGGCTCCGCGATCGTCTGGCGCGCGAGGGTTATGCCGTCGACCTGGCGGTCGACGGCATCGATGCCGGCCATCTCGGCGCCACCGAGCCCTACGATGCGGTGATCCTCGACCTCGGCCTGCCCCGGCGCAACGGACTCGAGCTGCTGCGCGAATGGCGCGCGGCAGGCAACCAGGTACCGGTGCTGATCCTGACCGCGCGCGACGGCTGGAGCGAGCGGGTCGAAGGCCTGCGGGCCGGTGCCGACGACTACCTCGGCAAGCCTTTCCACACCGAAGAGCTGCTTGCGCGCGTCCACGCACTGCTACGGCGCGCGGCGCCGGCCGCGGCGACCGAGCTGCGAGTCGGCCCGTGGCGGCTCGACGAGACCCGCCAGTGCCTGGTGAGCGACGACGCCCGTCCGGGCGGCGCACCGACCCGCGAGCAGCCGCTGACGGCGACCGAGTTCCGCCTGCTGCGCTACATGATGCGACATCCCGGCGAGATCCTGTCGAAGACCCGCCTTGCCGAGCATCTGTACGACTACGACAGCGATCGCGACAGCAACGTGATCGAGGTCTACGTGCGCCGTCTGCGCCAGATCCTCGGCGACGAGCGCATCGAGACGCGGCGCGGCCAGGGCTACCTGTTCGTCGCCGACCGATGACATCGCTGCGAAACAGGCTGACGCTGAGCCTGTCGCTGTTGCTGCTTGCCACGGGCGCGCTGCTCGCCTTCGCCCTCCAGCACTTTCCTCGCGATCTCGTCGAGGGCTACGTGCTGTCGCGGCTCGAGCACGACGCCGACCTGCTCTACACGCAG
>JAAZBL010000263.1 GCA_012513825.1 Limnobacter sp.
CGACGAAGGCGAGCTCGAAGCCCGAGCTCAGCGTTTCGGCGGCGACCTCGTGCAAGGGGCCGATCGGCTCACCGGGCACGATGCCCATCGTCGAACGCACGCGCGCGAACAGCATCGAGGTCAGGATCGCGATGCCGATCGCACCGCCCAGCGTCCGGAACAGCGCCCCGACCGCCGTCGCGATGCCGACCTGGCGGGGCGCAACGGCGGCCTGCAACTCGACGATCGACGCCGGCATCGTCAGCCCCATGCCGAATCCGAGCACGAGCATCACGAAGGCCGTCGCGAACAGCGAGTCGATCGCGACCAGGGCCAGCAGTATCGACCCGGCGATCGCGAGCAGCGCGCCGGCCACGATGATCGGGCGGCAGCGCTCGAGCCGCAGCACGAGCCGCCCCGAGGAATAGGCACCGGCCGGAACGCCGAGCGTCAGCGGCAGCATTCGCAGCGCAACGTCGTTCGCCCCGGCGCCGCCGAGCGCCTGCATCCAGATCGGCAGCAACACCGAGTGGCCGACCAGCAGGAAGAAGACCAGCACGTAGAGCACGCAGCACAGCAGCACGCGCCGGTTGACGAACAGTTCGGGCGGCAGCATCGGCTCGGGCGCCACGCGTTCGCGCAGCGCGCATCCGAACAGCGCCAGCGCGCCGGTGCCGACCAGCATCAGTGTCGAAGATGCGGTCCAGCCGTGGCCTTGCCCGATCCGTGTCAGCGCGATCAGGATCGCTGCCAGGCCGATCCCGAGCAGCAGTGCGCCGGCGTAGTCGATCGGACGCCGCTGTCCGGGCACGGGCAGCAGCGCCAGCGCGCGCCGCGAGATCAGGAAGGCCGACACCGCGATCGGCACGGTGAACCAGAAGATCGCGCGCCACGAGATGTACCAGCTCAGGTAGCCGCCGAGCACGGGGCCGGCGACGGCCGCGATCGCGAACATCCCGGCCAGGTAGCCCTGGTAGCGGCCGCGCTCGGGTCCGGGCGCGATGTCGGCGATCGTCGCCTGCGACAGCGCCAGCAATCCGCCGCCGCCGAGCCCCTGCAGCACGCGGAACGCGACCAGTTGCGGCATCGACTGCGCGAATGCGCAAAGGATCGATCCGCACAGGTAGACGGCGATCGCCACCGACAGCAGCCGGCGGCGTCCGTAGAGGTCCGACAGCTTGCCGTAGACCGGCGTGGCGATCGCAGAAGAAACCAGGTAGCCGGAGACGATCCAAGGCAGCAGGTCGAGTCCGCCGAGCTCGTCGGCGATCGAGACCAGTGCGACGGCGACGATCGTCTGGTCGATCGCCGCCAGGAAGATCGCCAGCAGCAGGCCGAGAACGACCCGGGTGACGTCTTCCTGGGAGAGTAGCGCTTGCGGCCCGGTCAGGAGTCGAGGCTCACGAGAATGCCTGGATGCCGGTCTGCGCGCGGCCGAGGATCAGCGCGTGGATGTCGTGCGTGCCCTCGTAGGTGTTGACGACCTCGAGGTTGACCAGGTGGCGGGCGACGCCGAATTCGTCGGAGATGCCGTTGCCGCCCATCATGTCGCGCGCCATCCGGGCGATGTCGAGCGCCTTGCCGCAGGAGTTGCGCTTGACGATCGACGTGGCCTCGACGGCGGCCGTGCCTTCTTCCTTCATCCGGCCCAGCCGCAGGCAGGCCTGCAGGCCCAGCGTGATCTCGGTCTGCATGTCGGCCAGCTTCTTCTGGATCAGCTGGTTCGCGGCCAGCGGCCGGCCGAACTGCTTGCGGTCGAGCACGTACTGGCGCGAGCGGTGCCAGCAGTCTTCGGCGGCGCCGAGCGCGCCCCAGGCGATCCCGTAGCGGGCGCTGTTCAGGCAGGTGAACGGACCCTTCAGGCCTTCGACGCCGGGCATCAACTGGTCTTCCGAGATCGCGACGGCGTCCATGACGACTTCGCCGGTGATCGAAGCGCGCAGGCCGACCTTGCCGTGGATCGCCGGCGCCGACAGGCCCTTCATGCCTTTTTCGAGGATGAAGCCCTTGATCCGGCCGTCGTATTCGCCGCCGACGCACTTGGCCCAGATGACGAAGACGTCGGCGATCGGCGAATTGCTGATCCACATCTTGCTGCCGGTCAGCTCGTAGCCGCCCTTGACCGCCTTGGCGCGGGTTTCCATGCTGCCCGGGTCGGAACCGTGGTTCGGTTCGGTGAGGCCGAAGCAGCCGATCCATTCGCCGGTGGCCAGCTTGGGCAGGTATTTCTTCTTCTGCGCTTCGGTGCCGAACTCGAAGATCGGCACCATGACCAGCGAGCTTTGTACGCTCATCATCGACCGGTAGCCGGAGTCGACGCGCTCGACCTCGCGGGCGATCAGCCCGTAGCTGACGTAGTTCAGGCCGGGGCCGCCGAACTCCTCGGGAATCGTCGGACCGAGCAGGCCCAGCGAACCCATTTCGCGGAAGATCTCGACGTCGGTCTTCTCGTGCCGGAAGGCCTCGAGCACACGGGGCAGCAACTTGTCCTGGCAATAGGAAGCCGCGGCGTCGCGGATCATGCGCTCTTCTTCGGTCAGCTGCGCGTCGAGCAGCAGCGGGTCATCCCATTTGAAGGAGGCCTTGGCGCGAGCGGGGGAAGCGGGGGCGTTCATTCGTCGACTCCTCTAAGACAGGCTTCGATGGTACCGCTCGGTGCTCGCCCGGGACAAACGGTGAATTCTGGACCAGTTATGCAGTAGACTCAAAACTACCGACGGATCGACGGCGGTCCGAACGGGGTTGCCGGTCCGGACGCCCGTGCCTTCGAGAGGGAAAGACCGTGCGCAGAAGGGTGCCGAGCACGCAGGCCTTGTTGTGTTTCGAGGCGGCCGCACGTCACGAGAGTTTCACGAAGGCTGCAGGCGAATTGTCGCTGACGCAGAGCGCCGTGCAGCGGCAGGTCGTCGGGCTCGAATTCTTTCTCGGCGTCAAGCTGTTCCGGCGCGCGCGCCACGGCATCGTGCTGACCGAGGCGGGGCTCGACTACAGCCGCCTCGTCGCGCGCCGGCTCGATGCCGTCGAACGCGACACGCTGACCGTGGCGGGCCGCGGGGAAGCGGCCGGCTCGCTCGATCTCGCGGTCGTGCCGACCTTCGCGACGCGCTGGCTGCTGCCGCGTCTGTCCGGCTTTCGTGCGCTGCAACCCGGGATCCACGTCAACCTCGAAACCCGCACGAGGCCCTTCCTGTTCGCGGACACGGACTTCGACGCGGCGCTCTACGCCGGCACCGCCGCCGACATCGCGAACTGGCCCGGCACGCAGGCGACCGAACTGCTCGCCGAGGAAGTCGTGCCGGTCTGCGCATCGTCGCTGATCGCGCCGCGCCGGCGGCTGTCGCCGGGCCAGGTGGCGGCACTGCCGCTGCTGCAGCAGTCGACGCGGCCTTACGCGTGGCGCCAATGGTTCGAGGCGCAGGGCGTCAGCGGCGTGCGCGATCTCGACGGACCGCGCTTCGACCTGTTCTCGATGCTCGCCGTGGCCGCGGCCGAAGGCATGGGCGTCGCGCTGATGCCGACGATGCTGATCGACGCCGAACTGGAGCGCGGCGAACTGGTGACCCCTTGCGATCGCCCGCTGCGCGGCGAGCGTGCGTATTACCTGGTGGTCCCCGAACGCAAGCTCGGCAATCCGGTGCTCGAACGCTTCAGGGATTGGCTCGTCTCGGTGACGCGACGCAGTTCGAATGCGTGAACGCATCGGCCCGGGGCGTGCAGCCGCCCGGGCCGATGAGCCGATTCAGAACCCGACCTGGTCGCCTCCCTTGAGCTGGAGCATCTGCCGGGCATCGGCCGGCGTCGCCACTTCCAGCGACAGCGCCTCGATCACCTGCCGGATCCGCCTCACCTGGTCGGCGTTCGATTTCGCCAGGTTCCCCGGGCCGTCCCAGAGCGAGTCCTCGAGTCCCACGCGCACGTTTCCGCCGATCGCCGCCGAGACCGTCGCGATCGGAATCTGCCCGCGGCCGGCACCGAGCACCGACCACAGGTAGTCGTCGCCGAACAGCCGGTCGGCCGTCCGCTTCATCTGCATGACGTCTTCGATATGGTTGCCGATGCCGCCGCGAATCCCGAATACCGACTGGATGAAGAACGGCGCCTTGATCAGCCCGCGATCGAAGAAATGCGCGGCCGTGTACAGGTGTCCGATGTCGTAGCACTCGATTTCGAAGCGCGTGCCGTTGTCGCTGCAGGATTCCAGGATGTAGGCGATGTCGCGGAAGGTATTGCGGAAGATCCGGTCGTCCGATTCGGCCAGATACGGCTTTTCCCAGTCGTGCTTGAACTCCTTGTAGCGGCCGAGCATCTCGTAGAGCCCGAAGTTCATCGAACCCATGTTCAGCGATGCGACCTCGGGCTTCAGCACCAGCGCCGGCTGCAGGCGCTCCTCGACCCCCATCGTCGGCGCGCCGCCGGTCGTCAGGTTGATCACGACGTCGGACGCCGCCTTGATCTTCGGCAGGAACGCGCGGAACAGCTCGGGATCCTGCGACGGGCGGCCGTCTTTCGGGTCGCGCGCGTGCAGGTGGACGATCGCGGCGCCGGCCTCGGCAGCGCCGATCGCCGCGTCGGCGATCTCGTCGGCCGTGACCGGCAGGTACGGCGACATCGAGGGCGTGTGGATCGCGCCGGTAACGGCGCAGGTGATGATGACTTTGCGGTTGCTGGCCATGGCAGGTGCCTCGGTGGGAAGGGTGGATCGGATTCAGGTTTCCGGCTGGCCGCGCTTGTGCGCGATCAGCGCCATCAGCCGCCGGTCGCGCCATGCGGAGCGCTGCTCGATCGATTCGAGCGGCAGCCGGCTGCGGCGTTCGGCGTCGAGCCGGGCGATCGTGTCGGGATCCCAGTCGAAGGCGACGGCGGTCTCGGCCACTTCGCGATAGGTGCCGCCGTAGCGCTGGGCGTAGTCGACGACACCGCCCGGTGCGTTCAGGTCGATCGTCTCGAACGGACCCATGAACGACCAGCGCAGCGCGAGCCCGTCCTTCAGCACGCGGTCGATGTCCTCGGCGTCGGCGTAGCCGTCGCGATACAGCGCGAAGACCTCGCTGAGCACCGCGCTTTGCACGCGGTTGAGCAGGAAGCCGGTGATCTCCTTCTTCAGCGTGACCGGTGTCTGGCCGGCGCGTTCGTACAGCTCGCGGGCACGCGCCAGCGTGTCGACCGAAGTCCAGGGCGCGGGCGCCAGCTCGACCAGCGGCACCAGGTACGGCGGATTCGTCGGGTGCGCGACCAGGCAGCGTGCGCGGCCCGGCACGTGTTCGGTGAAGCTCGACGCCGGCAGCCACGAAGTCGAGCTGGCGAGCACCGCGTCGGCAGGCGCCAGCGCGTCGAGCTGCGTGAACAGCTCGCGCTTGACCTCGAGCTTCTCGGCGACGTTCTCCTGCACCAGCACCGCCTGGCCGACTGCGTCGGCCAGCGAGTCGGCGATCGAGATTCGCGCGAGTACGGTATCCGGCGACTCTTCGATCAGCGCGTAGTGCGCGAGATCGGCGAGCCGTTCGCCGATCGTCGCCAGGCAGTTCTCGAGCGCGGCGGGCAACTGGTCGTGCAGGCGCACGCGAAAGCCGCTGCGCGCGAAGACGATCGCCCAGGCGCGGCCGATCAGGCCTGCGCCGACGACCGCGACGGTTTCGCCACTGCCGCCGCCGGGCCGGCGCGTGTCGCCGCCCTGGGCGGCAGCGGAGCCGGATACGGTGTTCATCCGAGCACCTCCACGTTGCCGCAGACCGAAAGGCTCCGCCCGCTGATGTTCTGTCCGGCCGGCGAGCAGATGAACAGGATCTGGTTCGCGATGTCGTAGGGGCTGACCATCCGGCGCAGCGAGACCTTCGACAGCACCCGCTCGCGCATCTCCTCGTGATCGATGCCGTAGGCAGCCGCCTTCGCGGCGATCACGCGTTCCTGGCGATCGCCCGCGACGACGCCCGGCAGGATCGCGTTGACGCGGATGTTCGACGGGCCGAGCTCGATCGCCCAGCTCTCGGTCAGCCCGATCACGCCGTACTTCGACGCCGAATACGGCGTGCGCAGCGCGAAGCCGAGGCGACCGGCCACCGACGAGATGTTGACGATCGAACCGCCGCCGGCCGCCTTGATCAACGGCACCGCGGCGCGCGTGCACAGGAAGGTGCCGCTGAGGTTCACGGCGATCGTCTGGTTCCAGTCCTCGATCGCAGTGTCCTCGACCGGCGCGGTCGGCCCGGCGATGCCGGCGTTGTTGACGAGTACGTCGAGCTTGCCCCAGCGAGCGCGAAGCTCGTCGAACATCGTCGCGACCTGGGCCGGGTCGGAGACGTCGGTCAGCGACGTGCTGATGCCGGCGACCTTTGCGCTCGCCTGTTCGAGAAACTCGGGGCGGATATCGCAAACGTGCACCTGCGCGCCGGCGGCCGCTAGCGTTTCGGTGATCGCGAGCCCGATCCCCTGCGCGCCGGCGGTGACGACGACGCGCTGGTCCTTCATCGATGTATCCATGCGTTTGCTTCCTTTCGAGGTCTTGGTCCTGCGACTCGTTCAGAGCCAGAGGATCTTCTTGCGGTAGTCGAGGTCGGTCAGCAGCGGTTCGGCCGGCCCTTCGTGAAAGACCGCGCCGCGCTCGAGCGCGAAGACGCGGTCGGCGAGCGCGAGCACCAGATCGAGATTGTGCTCGACGATGATGATCGAGACCTCGCGCCGCAGCTTGTCGAAGACCGTGAACAGTTCCTGTACGACCGAAGGCGCGAGCCCCTCGAACGGTTCGTCGAGCAGCAGCAGCTTGACGTTGCCCGACAGCGCGCGAGCGACGGCGACCATCTGCTGCTCGCCGCCCGACAGGTAGTCGGCCGGCGTATCCATCCGTTCGCGGATTCGCGGAAAGTACTCGAAGATCCTGTCCTCGTCCCAGACGATGCCGCCGACCTGCGGATTGCGCCGCCGCAGACGCCCGAGATCGAGGTTCTCGCGCACGGTCATGCCGGCGAAAAGGCCGCGTCCCTGCGGCACGTAGCCGATCCCCAGGCGCGCGATCTCGGGTGCAGGCAGTCCGGCGATGTCGGCGCCGTCGAATCGGATCGCACCCGAGGCCGGCGTCACGAGCCCGACCAGCGTCTTCAGCAGCGTCGACTTGCCCGCGCCGTTGCGTCCGAGCAGCGCGACGATCTCGCCGCGTCGCACGTCGAGCGTGGCCGCGTTCAGGATGTGGCTCTTGCCGTAGAACGAATCGACGCCTTCGAACTCGAGCAGCATCTCGCCTCGCGTCGAAACGTCGGCGATGCGACCGGTCACCGGCGGCGTGCCGCTGCCGGTGTAGACCTGCTGCACGCGTGCGTCGGCACGCGCTTCGGCCGGCGTGCCGGCCATCAGCACCTCGCCCTGGTTCATCACGGTGACCTGCTGCGAAAAGCCGAGCACCCGGTCGATGTCGTGTTCGACGATCAGCACCGGAATGTTCTCGGCGATCGCCTTGATCAGGTTCGACACGCGTTCGCGCTCGGCCGCCGCGAGCCCGGCAAGCGGCTCGTCGAGCAGCAGCACGCGCGGCTTGCTGCCCAGCGCGATCCCGAGGTCGACCAGGCGCTGGCCACCGTAGGACAGCGAGCCGGCCTCGACCTGCTCGATGCCTTCGAGCCCGAGGAACCTGAGCAGTTCGCGGGTCTCTGCGTTGACCGCATCGAAGGTGTCGACGTCGCGCCAGATCACGAAACGCCCGGGATGTTTCGCCTGCAGCGACAGCCGCAGGTTTTCCTCGATCGTCAGCCCCTTGAACAGGTTCGTGATCTGGAACGATCGCGCGAGCCCTTTCTGGCAGATCGCGGCGGGCGAGCGGCCCTCGATCGATTCGCCGTGAAGCCGCACGCTGCCGCGGTCGGGCGCGAACATCCCGGAAATCAGGTTGAAGGCCGTCGTCTTGCCGGCGCCGTTCGGCCCGATCAGCGCGTGGATCTCGCCGTGGCGCAGCACCAGGCTCGCATCGACGACGGCCTTGATGCCACCGAAGTGCTTGGCGATGCCCTCGACTTCGAGCGCCGGTGCGCCCGCGACGGCCGCTTCGGAAGCCGGGCGCAGGAAGCCGGGCAGCGGCAGGCCTTCGTGGATCTGTCGCTTGCTCATCGCGGCCGTGTCCTCCGGCGGCGGACGCAGGCGGTCGCGGATCCGGTCCCAGACCCCGATCAGCCCGTTCGGCGAGAACAGGATGAAACCGATGAACAGCAGTCCGAAGTACAGCAGCCAGTTCGGCGTGAAGATCGACAGCCATTCGCGGAACAGGATGTAGAACAGCGCGCCGAGTGCCGGGCCGATCACGCTGCGCATGCCGCCGATGATGACCATCGCGAGCAGTTCGCCCGAGAAGATGACCGAGGTCGGCTCGGCCGACGCGAAGCGGTGATGGAAGGCCAGCAAGGCCCCGGCCAGGCCGGTCAGCGTGGCCGAGATCGTGAACGCGAGCAGTTTGTAGCGGTTCGTGTCGTAGCCCTGGAACGCCGCTCGCTGTTCGTTCTCCCGGATCGCGACGATCACGTGCCCGAACGGCGAGCGCAGCAGGCGCTGGAACAGGTACAGCACGCCGAAACCGATCAGGCTCACGACGACGAGGAAGACGAGCGAATCGTCGAGATCGATCGGACCGATCGCCGGCCGCACGATCCCGCCCAGGCCCGATTCGCCGCCGGTGAGCGCCGTCCAGCGAAACGCGATCGCGAAGGTCAGCGCCGACAGCGCGAGCGTCAGCAACGCGAAGTAGACGCCGCGCCGGCGCAGGATCAGGAAACCGATGGCGAGCGCGAGCACCGCCACGAAGGCGAGCGCGAACAGCAGCGGCGCCACGAATTGTCGTTCGAACCAGTGCAGCTGGCTCAGCGCGGCCGCATAGGCGCCGATGCCGAACCAGGCGCCATGGCCGAACGAGGTCAGGCCGGTATGTCCGAGCAGCAGGTTCAGCCCCATCGCGGCGATCGAGAAGATCACCAGGTCGGTCGCCGAGGTCAGCGTCAGCCCGACGGCCTGCAGCAGGAACGGAGCGACGAGCAGTCCGACGGCGCCCGTGACGAGCGGGCGGTGTTTCCGGGGAATCATCGCGACACGCTCATTCGAATCGTTCGATGCGTTCGCCGAGCAGGCCGCGCGGGCGGAACAGCAGCACCAGCATCATCAGCAGGTACATCGAAGCCTCGCCGGCCGGCGGGAAGAAATGGATCGTGACGCCGCGCACCACGCCGACCAGCACGGCCGCCAGCACGACCCCCCAGAAGCTGCCGAGCCCGCCGATCACGACGACGACGAAGGCCGCGGTCAGGATCTCGGCGCCCATCGCCGGATGCACGCCGGCGATCGGCGCGAACAGTACGCCGGCCAGCGCGGCGAGCCCCACGCCGATGACGACGATCGCGGTCATGTACGGTTGCAGGCGGATGCCGAGCACCGCGACCATGTCGGGCTTCTGGACCCCGGCGCGTACGACCCGTCCGAAAGCCGTCTTGTTCAGCAGCAGCCAGATCGCGATCAGCACGACGACGACGACGCCGAGCATCGTCATCCGGTAGCGCGAGTACAGGAACTCGCCGACCGTGATGTTGCCCCTGAGCGCCGACGGGATCGAAGCGGGCAGCGGCGCCGCGCCCCAGACCATCCGGATCAGCTGCTCGACGACCATCGCGAGCCCGAAGGTCAGCAGCAATCCGATGATCGGATCGGCCGAATAGAAGCGGCGCAGCAGGAAGCGCTCGAACAGGATGCCGAGCAGCCCGACGAGCAACGGCGACGCGACGAGCGCGCCGCCGAAGCCGGCGTACTTCGTGATCTCGATCGCGAAGTACGCGCCCAGCGCATAGAAGGCGCCGTGGGCGAGGTTCACGACCCCGCCCAGGCTGAAGATCATCGACAGGCCGAGCGCGAGCAGCAGGTAGTACCCCCCGACCAGCAGGCCGTTGACGATCTGTTCGAGCAGGAAGACCGCTGCCACCCGGCCGGCTCCGTCAGCTCATCTTGCAGGCGTTCTCTTCGGGCGTCGGCGCCAGCACCTCGAGTTTTTCCGAGGCGCCCGGCACCGGCTCGCTGAGCGCGAGGAAGTCCCATGCCTCCTTGCCCTTCGGCTTCGGCGACATCGTGTACATCTCCTGCATCAGCTGGTGATCCCACGCGCGGAAATAGCCGTTGCGACCCTTCAGGATGTCGAACTCGGCCTCCTTCTCGAAGTGCTCGATGAGCTTTTCGGTGTCGAGCGACTTGGTCTCCTCGACTGCCCGCGCAACGGCCTTCATCGTCATGTAGTCGGCCCAGGCCTGGTCCTCGGGCGGCTTGCCGTACTTCGCGGTGAAGGCGTCGACGAAGGGCTGCACGCCCTGGCCCTTGACGTCGTAGTGCCAGCGCACCGGCCAGGTGCCGGAGAAGTTGTCGGCGCCGGCGGCCCACGCGAAGGCCGGGGCGAGATCGAAGCCGACGATCGGATACGGCAGCCCGAACTCCGCGTACTGCTTGACGAAGATCGTGACCTGGTTGCCCGCCAGGTTCGAGACGACGACGTCGGGCCGCGCCTGCCTGATCTTCAGCAGGAACGGGCTGAAGTCGGTCGCGTCGGTCGCGACCAGCGCGTTGTCGACCAGCTGGCCGTCGTTGCGCTCGAGGAATCGCCGGGCCACGCGCAGCAGGTCGTGGCCGAACGCGTAGTCGGCCGTGAGGCCGAACCACTTCTTGCCGGCGACCATGTCGTCGCGCAGCAGCGCGGTGCCGCAGGCGTTCACGTACATCGTGTTCGCGGCCTCGACGTGGAACATGTAGCGGTTGCAGCTCTTGCCGCGCAGCTCGTCGGAGTTGCAGCCGGTGTTGATGAACAGCTTGCGGTTGCGTGCCGCGACCTGCGCGATCGCCAGGCCCGACGCGGACGAGATTTCGCCGATCAGCATGATCGCGCCGTCTCGTTCGAGCTGTCGCTGCGCCTTGCTCGATGCGGTCGCCGGATTGATCGAATCCTCGGACAGCAGATCGATCTCGCGGCCGAGCAGGCCGCCGCCCTTGTTGAGCTCCTCGACGGCCAGCTTGATGCCCATGGCGCCGTATTCGCCGATCGGACCGAGAAAGCCGGTCATCGGCGTCAGGTGGCCGATCCGGATCTTGTCCGACTGGGCGCGAACGATGGCCGGAAATCCTGCGATCGCGGCAGTCGTGCCGAGCGCGGCTCCGGTCAACAGCAGTCGGCGGCGATCGCTTGCAGTGGACGGCTGAGGTCTGGCGACGGATTTCATTCGAAGTCCCCTCGATCTGGTGTTTTGCGCTGGAGCCGGTATCGTGTTTGATATTTGATCAAATCGCAAGGCATCAGCCGCATCGAGGATCGAACGACGTGTCGACCTTCCTGGCGCAGGCCCGCCCGATCGATCGCGAGTCGCTTTCGCGGCGCGTCTACCGGGATCTGCGCGACATGCTGATCTCGGGCCAGCTGCAGCCCGGCGAGCGCCTGACGCTCGACGGCGTCGCCAAGGCACTCGGCACCAGTCACATGCCGGTGCGCGAAGCGATGCGCCAGCTCGCCGCCGAGCGCGTGCTCGAGGCGCTGCCCAATCGCGCGCTGCGGGTGCCGGTCATGACGCGTGCGCGATTTCGCGAACTGCTGTCGGTGCGCAAGATGCTCGAAGGCCGCGCCGTCGAACAGGCCGCGGTGCTGATCGACGAGGCGCAGTTGCGCCATGCCGAGGGGCTGAACGCCGACTTCCGCGCCGTCATCCATTCGACGGGCCCGGACGTTGCCGCGCTGATCCGGCTGAACCAGCAACTGCACTTCGCCGTCTACGCGGCCTGCGGCAACCAGGTCGTGCTCGAGCTGATCGAGTCGCTGTGGCTGCAGGTCGGTCCGGTCATCAACCTTGATCTGCGCAGCGGCTCGCGTCGGCTGTCCGACGCGCCGGCGGCCCGCTGCCACGACCGGCTGGTCGCTGCGTTGCGGCAGCGCGATCCGGTCGCCGCGCGCTGCGCGCTCGAAGACGACCTCGACAGCGCGGCGCAAGTCATCCTGGCCGGCGACGGCCTCGTCGGTCCGTGAGCGCGACATTCGCATCGGGCAATCCGCTGAGGGCGCATCGTATGATCCGGCGCAGGCGCTTCGGGCATCCGGTGGTCAGAGGTCGGTGCGCAGCTTCCAGAGTTCCGGGAACAGCACGACGTCGAGCATCTTGCGCAGATAGGGCACGCCGGCCGTGCCGCCGGTGCCGGGCTTGAAGCCGATGATGCGTTCGACCGTCGTCACGTGGCGGAAGCGCCATTGCCGGAACGCATCCTCGAGATCGACCAGTTCCTCGGCGAGTTCGTACAGCGCCCAATGCCGTGCAGGGTCGCGGTAGACCGCGAGCCAGGCGGCCTCGACCGCTGCGTCGAAGGCTCGCGGCAAGGTCCAGTCGCGAGTCAGCTGGCCGGCGTCGATGTCGAAGCCGCGGCGCGACAGCAGCCGGATCGCTTCGTCGTACAGCGACGGCTCGGCAAGCGCCTGCGCGACCCGAGCGTGGATCTCCGGCCGGTGCTCGTGCGCCTGGAGCATGACCGCGTTCTTGTTGCCGAGCATGAACTCGATCTGCCGGTATTGCCACGACTGGAAACCCGAGGACACGCCGAGATGCGGCCGCAGCGTCGAGTACTCGGTCGGGGTCATCGTTGCGAGCACGTCCCAGGCGTGGACGAGTTGCTCCATGATCCGCGACACGCGGGCCAGCATCTTGAACGCCGGCTGCAGCTCGTCGGCACGCAGGCACTCGCGCGCGGCGCGCAGCTCGTGCAGCGCCAGCTTCATCCAGAGCTCGCTGGTCTGGTGCTGGATGATGAACAGGATCTCGTTGTGGTCGGTCGAACGCGGGTGCTGCGCATCGAGCAGCGTGTCGAGACGCAGGTAATCGCCGTAGCTCATCTGGCCCCGGTAATCGAGCCGGGCGCCTTCGAAGCCATCGCCGGTCGCTGCCGCGCGCTCTGCGGATCCGGCTGCCGGATCGTCGTCGCGGTTCGTGCTCATCGTCGGGCTCCGCCGGGTCACCGCTTCGGCAGCGGGCGCAGCACCGCGCGGACCGGGCTGGCGTCGGCGCCGGCGATCGGCAGCGGCAACGCGATCAGTTCGTAGTCGTCGGGCGGCACCGGATCGAGCACCAGCCCTTCGAGGATCGCCATCCGGTGGTGGCGCACGCGATGGTGCGCGTCCATCGTCTTCGAATCCTGCGGATCGAGCGACGGGGTGTCCACGCCGATCAGCAGCACGTCGTGTGCGGCAAGCAGGTCGACGGCTTGCGGCGAGATCGCTCGGAACGCGCCGTCCCAGCGATCGACCGCCGCGGTGCGGCGTGTACGCATCAGCACCCGGGCCGGCAGCGTGCCCGTCGCCTCGCCGCCGATCCACGGCGCGAGCTCGGTCGACTGCACGGGCTCGCTGCGGTCCTCCGATGCCGACAGGTCGATCACCCGGCAGATGCCGAGATAAGGCTGCAGCGACACGGCGGCGCTGTCGGCGCCCAGCGGATCGTAGTGGTAGGGGGCGTCTGCGTGTGCGCCGGTGTGCGTCGACATCACGATGCGCGACACATTGACCGGCGACTCGCTCGAAATCGCCCACCGCCGTTCGATCTCGAACGGGGTGTCGCCGGGCCACACCGGCATCCCGGGGCGGATCGTCGGCGTGATGTCGTAGAGCTCGTTGCGATTGCGATCGGGGCGCCTGTCGTGCGGCATGGTCGGAGGGCAAGTGTCGAGCTACCTTAGGCGAGATGCCGGGGGCTCGCAAGCAGCGGCGAGCGGAGCGCGCCGGGTTCGGCGGCTCGCCGTCGACGGATCCGATCGGCGCCCCGCCGTCGACGGATCTGGTATCGTCGATCGATGATCGGCGCGCTGCACGAACTTGTCGAACGACGGATCGCAGACGCCCGCAGGCAGGGCGCCTTCGACGACTTGCCGGGCCAGGGCCGGCCGCTCGCGCTCGACGACGACCGGCTGGTGCCGGAGGAGGTGCGGGTCGCGATGCGGATCCTGAAGAACGCCGGCGTGCTGCCGCCCGAGATCGAGGCCCTGCGGGAGCTCCAGTCGCTGCGCGGGCTCGATGCGCAGCACGGGCCCGGGGGCGCGCCGGCCGGCGGCGAGGCTGCCACCGTCGGTCGCGCAGCGGAAGGGCGGCCGGACCCGGCGAGCCGTGCGCGGCGAATGCTGGCGCTGGTCTCCCTGCTGGAAGCGCGCGGCGTGTCGTTGACCAGCGGCGCCGGCCTCGAATACCGGCGCAAGCTGCTGAGGAGCATGAACGGATGAACCGGCAGACTGCAATCGTGGCGGGCGGCTGCTTCTGGTGTACCGAAGCGGTCTTCCTCGAGGTCGAGGGCGTGCTGTCCGTCGAGTCGGGCTACTGCGGTGGGCAGACCAGCGACCCGAGCTACGAAGAGGTCTGCACCGGGCGCACCGGGCACGCGGAGGCCGTGCGCATCGAGTTCGATGCCGACAAGATTTCGTATACGTCGCTGCTCGAGATCTTCTTCGGCACGCACGATCCGACGACGCCCGATCGCCAGGGCAACGATGTCGGCACGCAGTACCGCTCGGCGATCTTTCCGTTGGACGAGGATCAGCGCAACGAAGCCGAGGCGCTGATCGCCCGGCTCGAAGCCGAACGCGTGTTCGACGAACCGATCGTCACGCGCATCGAGGAGCCGGGCCGGTGGTACCCGGCCGAGGCCTACCACCAGCGCTTCTTCGAGCGCAATCCGTACCAGGGATACTGCATGGCGATCGTGGCGCCGAAGGTCGCGAAATTCCGGCGCTCGTTCGCGCATCACCTGCGGCGCGCCTGAGCGCGCGCCTCGCCGGGCGCCTGTCGCGCGGCGTATCCGACCCGCCCGTGCTTCGCGACCCGCCCGTGCTTCGCGACTCGCCTGTGCTTCGGCTCGGCCGGCTCCTCAGTCCGGCCGGATGCCGAGGCGCTGGATGACCGGCAGCCACTTGACCGCTTCTTCGCGCATCATGCGCTCGAGCCGTTCGGGCGGCCCGCCGATGACGTCCATTCCGCCGACGGCGAGTTTCTGGCGGATGTCGGGTTCGTTCAGTACGCCGTCGATCGTCCGGTTCAGCCGCTCCACGACGGCGGCCGGCGTGCCGGCCGGCGCAACGATGGCGTTCCACAGCGGTGCATCGACCGCGGGCACGCCTTCCTCGGCGAAGGTCGGCACCTGCGGCAGGCCCGGCGAGCGTTGCGCCTCGGCCAGTGCGAGCACGCGCAGCCGGCCGGCGGCGACCGGCCCCTGGACATTGACATAGGCGGTGAACAAGGCGTCGACATCGCCATTGAGCAGCCCGTGCACTGCGGCCGGTCCGCCGTTGTACGGGATGTGCACGATGTACAGCCCGCTCGCGTGCTTGAACAGCTCCATCGTCAGGTGCGAGGCGCTGGCGTTGCCGACCGACGCATAGTTCGACTTGCCCGGAGCGGCCCTGACGGCTGCGATGAACTCGCGCAGCGTCCGTGCCGGATTCTTCGCGTTGACGACGAGCACATGTTGCTGCGAAACGGTCGCGATGACCGGTACGAAGCTCTCTAGCGGCCGGTAGGCGAGTCTCGGGAACACGTGCGGCGCCGTGGCGAGCGGGCCGTTGAAACCGATGAACAGATGGTGGCCGTCGGGCTCGGAACGCGCGACGTCGGTGGCGGCGATCGTCCCGCCGGCGCCCGGCTTGTTTTCGACGAGCACGGTCGCGCCGAGCCGCTCCCGCAGCCGGTCGGCGATCAGCCGCGCCGAGATGTCGACCGAACTGCCCGGCGGCGTCGGAACGACGAGTCGCACCGGGCGGGAGGGGAAAGTCTGCGCGCGGGCCGCCGCGGGCAGCGCGGCGCCGAGGGCGAAGCTGCCGAGCAGAAGGCGGCGGACGTGATCGATGGGCATGGCGGCGATGATACTGCCCGCCCGGGACCGCGGCGATCGGCCGCAAGTCGGCTCGACCGCTCGGTCGACGGGCCTCAGGCCTGCGGCCAAGGTCGACTTGACACGGATCGATAGGCTCCTAGACTCGCGAAACGCGCGGCGCGCCGGCCGGATATCGCCTGCGACGTGGGCCGGCGCGCTCTGCGGTCGGGCGTCGGGATTGCAGCTCCGGCGAGGCCGTCGCGGCGCGCGACACCAGGGAGAAATTCGATGAAACGACTCGCAGGCTGGCTGTTCGCCGTCGTGGCGGCAATGGCGCTGGGCGGTTGCGGCTACAACACGATCCAGCAGGCCGACGAGGCGACGAAATCGGCCTGGTCCGAGGTGCTGAACCAGTACCAGCGCCGCGCCGACCTGATTCCGAACCTCGTGGCCACGGTCCAGGGTTACGCCGAGCACGAGCGCGAGGTGTTCACGCAGGTCACCGAAGCTCGCTCGCGCGTCGGCCAGATCCAGATCGATCCGTCCGATCCGGCCTCGCTGCAGCGCTTCGAGAACGCGCAGCGCGACATGGGCAGCGCGCTGGCCCGGCTGCTGGTCGTCGCCGAGAACTACCCGCAATTGAAGGCCGATGCGAACTTCCGCGACCTGCAGGCGCAGCTCGAAGGCACCGAGAACCGGATCACGGTCGCGAGGCGGCGCTACATCGACGCCGTTCAGCAGTACAACGTGCTGGTTCGGCAGTTCCCGGTCAACCTGACCGCGATGGTGTTCGGCTACGACCAGAAACCGCAGTTCACGGTCGAGAACGAGCGCGCGATCACGCAGCCGCCCACCGTCGATTTCGGGCGGGGCCGGGTCGGCCCGGCGCCGGCCGATGCGATGAATCCTGCGCCTGCGCCTGCGCCTGCGCCTGCGCCATCCGCGCCCGCGCAGTTGCCGCCCGCCGGGCAGGAGCCGCCCGCGAGCCCGCAGCCGGCGCCAGGCACCTCGCAGTGAGACGGCCTGGCGGAGCAAGGCGGTAGAAGGAAGCAGGCGCGCAGCGATGAGATCCGGATGCCTTGCCGCCCGGTCCGCGACATGCCCGCGGCGCTGGCCCTCCGTGCTGCGCGCACTGGCCAACGCACGCCTGTCGCGGGCCAGCGCCTGCCTGCTCCTGGCCGGCGCCTGCCTGCTTGCCTTGCTGCTGCTTCTGCCGGCGGCCTCGTCGGCGCAGGCGCTGCAGCCGATCCCCCCGTTGACCGGCCGTGTCGTCGACCTGACCGGCACGCTGGACGCGGCGACGAGCGCCCGTATCGAGTCGAAGCTGGCTGCCTTCGAGCAGCGCAAAGGCAGCCAGCTCGTCCTGCTGATGGTTGCGTCGACCGAGCCGGAGCCGATCGAGGACTACTCGATCCGCGTCGCCGAGGCCTGGAAGATCGGCCGCGGGCGCGTGAACGGGCAGGCCGTCGACGACGGAATCCTGCTGGTGGTTGCGAAAGACGACCGCCGGCTTCGCATCGAGGTCGGCTACGGCCTCGAGGGCGTGATCCCCGATGCGCGTGCCCGCCAGGTCATCGAGAACACGATTGCGCCGCACTTCCGGCAGGGCGACTTCGCCGGCGGCATCGAGGCCGGATTCGACGTGCTGATGCGCCTGATCGACGGCGAGCCGCTGCCCGAGCCCTCGCGCGGTCGGCCGGCTGGCGACGGCAGTGCCGAAGGCTGGCTCGCGAGCCTGCTCGGCGTTTTCTTCGTCGCCCTGGTGCTGCGCCAGTTGCTCGGACGATTCCTGGGGTCGGCGGCCGGCGGCGTGCTCGGCGGCGCCATGGCGCTGGCGAGCGGCGCAGGGCTGCTGCTGGCGATCGGTGCCGGCCTGCTGTTCTTCGTCTTCCTGATCATGATGGGCGGCGCAGGCGGCGGCATGGGGCAGGTCGGTCCCCACACCTGGCGCACCGGGCCCGGTGGGTTCCCGGGCGGCTTCGGCGGGGGCGGCGGTTTCGGCGGCAGGAGCGGGCGCGGCGGCTTCGGCGGCGGGTTCCGCGGAGGCGGCGGCGGTTTCGGGGGCGGCGGCGCCTCGGGCGGGTGGTGAATTGAAACGCGGACTCGCCAGGGTCTGGGCCCATCTGGTTTGCGACGCACGCAGCGTACGCCGCTCGTTTCCCGACCCGGTGCTCGAACGGATCGAACGGGCGGTCGGCGAGGGCGAGCGCAGGCACGGCGCCCAAGTGCGGATCGCGATCGAAGCCGGCATGCACTGGCTGCGAGTCCTGCGCGGCGTCTCGCCGCGCGAGCGCGCGATCGAGGTGTTCTCGGAACTCCGGGTCTGGGATACCGAGGCCAACAACGGCGTGCTCCTCTACCTGCTGCTGGCCGACCACGCGATCGAGATCGTCGCCGACCGCGCTGCAGCGGCCGTGCTGAGCGAGCAGCGGATGCAGCAGGCCTGCGAACGGCTGCGGGCGGCCTTCGTCGAAGAGCGCTACGAGCAGGGCGTGCTCGAAGCCCTTGCCGTCCTGCACGAGGATCTGGCCCGGGCTTTCCCGGGCGCGGCGCGGACCGGCCCCGTCGACGCCGACGAACTTCCGAACAGGCCGGCGATCCTTTGAGCAGGCGGGCCTCGGGGCAGGCTGGCCTTCGGGCAGGCGGAGCGTATCATCGCAGCCTGTCATGCCGTCAGCTTGTTCCAGTGATTCAGTGAACGATTCCAGGCAGCCCGGTTCGCCGCGAGCGGGCGAGGCCATCGACCGATGGCGACGCTTGCTCGGCGCAGAAGGCGTCGATGGTCCCGAGGCTGCGCAGCAGCGCTACGGGGCGTGCACGACCGGCTTGTCCAGGCGGATCGCCGGGGCGCTGCGTCCGGCGTCGCGCGACGAAATCGTCGAGCTCCTCGCGATCGCCCGGGAGTGTGCGCGGCCCCTGTACCCGATCAGTACCGGCCGCAACTGGGGTTACGGGACCGCACTGCCGGTCATAGACGACTGCACGATCGTCGACCTGTCGGGTCTGGGCGCCATCCGGACGATCGACGCCGATCTCGGGTTGTTCGAAGTCGAGCCGGGAGTCACGCAGGGCGCGCTTCACCAGTACCTGCAAACCCGGAAGCTGCCGTTCATGGTGCCGACCACCGGGGCGGGACCGGACGCGAGCCTGCTCGGCAACGCGCTCGAGCGCGGCTACGGAATCACGCCGACGGCAGATCACTTCGCTGCCGTGACTCGGATCGAGGCGGTGCTCGCCGATGGCCGCGTCTATCGGCCGGCCTTGTCGGAGCTCGGCGCCGAACTCGCCGACCACGCGTTCAAGTGGGGACTCGGACCATACCTGGACGGGCTGTTCACGCAGTCGGGTTTCGGCATCGTGACCTCGATGACGCTGGCCCTGGCACGTCGGCCGGAGGTCGTCGAGGCGTTCTACTTCGCCGTACCGGATGCCGGGGCCTTCGAAGACGTGGCGATGGCCGTGCGCGGCACGCTGCAGGACCTGGGCAGCGTGGCCGGATCCGTGAACCTGATGAATCGGCACCGGGTGCTTTCGATGACTGCGCCGTACGACCACTCGTGCGTCGGCAGCGATGGCCTGTTGACCGACGCCGCGGTCGCCGACATGGGCCGGCGCTACCGGGTCGACCCCTGGATGGGCATGGGAGCGCTGTACGGCCCCCGGGACGTCGTCGCGGCGGCGCGCAAGCTCGTGCGCCGACGCCTGGCGCGTCCGACCCGGCGTCTTGTCTTCATGACCGGCGGGCGCGCCCGGGTGCTCGAGAGCATCAGTCGTAGGGCGCTGGGACGCTCGCATGGAATCCCTGCGATGCTTTCGCGGATCCGGTCCTCGCTCGACATCCTCGAGGGCCGCCCCGACCGGGTCGCACACGGCCTGTTGTATTGGCGGCGCGGCGGCGCCGACCTGTCGACGGTCACCGACCCTGCCAGGGCGGGGGTCGGCCTGCTCTGGTACGCGCCCCTCGTGCCGTTCAAGCCCGACTTGATGGCCCGCTACGTGCGGACCTGCACGCAAGTGCTGCGAGCCCATTCGATGGAGCCGCTGATCACGCTGAGCACGCTATCGGATCGATGCGTGGACAGCTCGGTGCCGCTGTTGTTCGATCCGGCGGTGCCCGGCGACGTCGAGCGGGCGCACCGCTGCTATGACGCGCTCGTCGAAGCGGGGCGCGAGCTCGGTTGCATGCCGTACCGGCTGCACGTCGGGGCGATGGCGGGCTTCACCCGAAGCGACCAGACGTTCTGGGATCTGGCTGCGCGGGTCGACAGCGCACTCGATCCGGGACGGATCCTGTCCCCAGGGCGATACGCGCCGGTGTCCGGCCGCTGACGACGGTCGTCGGCCCGCGTCGCTGAGCGCCGTTTGCGGCTTCCGGCTTCCGGTCGCGCTGGCGTGCGTCGTCGGACGGCCTAGTCGGTGACCGCTTATCCCGCACGATGTGACGCGTCGGTTTTCCTTACACCGGTAAGTCCCCTGAGCCCCGATTCTGCAGCGCTTAGGAATTTTCCGTAGGCAGATCAGCGGCTTAGCCCGAACTGGTGGCGATGGCATGGCCCTTGCTTATAGGACCGGCGTGGGGGTTTCCCCGACACGGCCCAATAAAGAGAGGGGGTTCAGATGAGGAAAAGTCTTGCAGTACTCGCCGCCGCGGCAGGCTTCGCGTTCGCCGCCCCGGCTTCGGCGGTCGTCGTAGGCGGTATCGATTTCGGGACGATGGGCGAAGCGCCCACCAATACGCACCTCGAAACGGCCACGCTCGCTCAGACGTTCATCGACGGCAACGGGCAAAACGCCACTGCCTACGGCTTCATCACCAGCGTGAACGGTGATACCAGCTACTGCGCGAACAACGGAAGCTGCGGGCTGTTCTACGTGGCCCGGTTCAACAACTCGCAGAACTTCAGCGACGGCTACGTCGAATTCACGAGCTCGACGATCGAGGTCTATTTCACCGACGACTCGGATGTGAACCTGCTGTCCAGGAATTCGCCGGCCAATATCGCGCTGATCGAGGCGATGACGCCGTGGGCAACGCTGACCGGCCACGCGAACCTCGGCGGCGGTGCCGCGGCGGATGCTGTGGTCAACGGCACTGGCGTGCTGACCGGTTCCACGCTCAGCGGCAGCGGCTTCGGTCTGCTCGACGTGACCGGCGGCATCGACGAAGTGGTCGCCTTTCTCGATGCGGACGGGATCATGGATGCGGCCGGCGGGCTGGCCGACATCGCCTATACGGCTTCGTTCAACAACAACGTGTTGAACCCGTTCGACGAAAGCAGCGGACTGGCTGTCGGCTGCCGGACCGGCCAGGCCGCCGTCGGCGCCTGGTGCTACCAGGGAACGTCGAACATCCGCGGCGACACCCAGCAGGTTCCTGCGCCCGCGCCGCTGGCCCTGCTGGCGATCGGCCTGCTCGGAGTCGGTGTAGCCAGCCGCTCGCGCAAGAGCTGACGAGCACGATCGAAGCCGGCTGCGCCGGTTTCGGGGGAAACGCAGCAGCAGAGCGTTTCCCCGGGATGCGGAAGCGCGGGTCGGGCGCGATGCCTGCCGTGACTTCCGCTCCAAGCGTCGGTTTTCTTTACATCGATGGACGCGGCGGCCACCCGAGGCCGCCGCTTCTCGTGATTTCTTGATAAATTTCATGGTGTTAGCGGCTGACTCCTGATTTGGCACACTCTTTGCTCGCTTGTCTGGCGTAGGTACTCCTCGACGTTGGACTGAGAAAAGAGAGGTTGCACATGAAGAAGAGTCTTGCTGTTCTGACGGCCGCTGCGGGTTTCGCGCTCGCCACGCCAGCCTCCGCGATCGTCGTGGGCGGAATCGATTTCGGGGTCCTGGGCGAAGCACCCAACAACACGCACCTCGAAACCGCAACGCTGGCGCAGACCTTCATCACCGACAACGGCCAGAACGCCACGGCCTACGGCTTCATCACGAGCGTCAACGGCGATACCAGCTATTGCGCGAACAATGGAAGCTGCGGCCTGTTCTACGTGGCCAACTTCAACAATTCGCAGAACTTCAGCTCGACCTACGTCGAGTTCACGAGCGCGACGATCGACGTCTATTTCGCCGACGACGCATCGCTGAACCTGCTCGATCAGGACTCCGCCGCCAACCTGGCGCTGATCCAGTCGATGACGCCCTGGGCTACGCTCAGCGGACACGCCAACCTCGGCGGCGGCGCTGCGCCGAATGCCGTGGTGAACGGCGCCGGCACGCTGACCGGCGCCACGCTGAGCGGCAGCGGCTTCGGTCTGCTCGACGTGACCGGAGGCCTGGCCGAAGTGGTTTCGTTCCTGGATTCGGACGGTATCCCGGACGCAGCGGGCGGCTTCGCCGACATCGCGTACACGGCCTCGTTCAACAACGAGGTGCTGAACCCGTTCGACATCGCCAATGGGCTGGCCGAAGGCTGCGCTGACGGTTCGGCCGCGGTGGGGGCATGGTGCTACCAGGGCACCTCGAACCTGCGCGGCGACACGACGATCGCTCAGGTACCGGCTCCGGCACCGTTGGCCTTGCTGGCGATCGGGCTCTTCGGGCTCGGGCTGGTCAGCCGCGCGCGCAAGGCTTGAACACGGGCGCGAAGCCGGCCAGGCCGGCTTCCACCCGCTTCACGAAGACGCCCTCGCGGGCGTCTTTTTTTATTGCTCTGCGAGCAAACCCTCGACGAATTCGCCGACGTCGAGCAGCGATTCGTCTTCTCCGAAGCGTCCCATCAGCTGCAGGCCGACCGGCAACGGCACGGACCGCGGGTCGTCGGGATCCGGCTCGAAGCCGGCCGGGATCGACAGCCCCGGATGGCCGCTGACGGTGATCCAGTAGCAGCTCCTGAGCCAGTCGATATAGGTCTTCAGCGGCTCGCCATCGACCTCGGTCGGATAGGCGAGCTCATGCGCAAAAGGCAGGACCTGCGCGGTCGGCAGCAGCCAGGCGTCGAAGTCGCGCATGAACCCGGCCGTGCGCCGGAAGATCCGCGAGCGCATGACCGACGCTGCGGCGATCCGTTCGGCGTCGAGCGCCAGTCCCTGCTCGATGTTCCAGACGACGGTGTCCTTCATCCGGCTGCGCTCGCTCCGGTAAAGCTCTCCCCAGTTCTCGACGAAGTACTCGCCGCGCAGCACCTGGAAGCAGTCGTCGGCGCCGGCGAAGTCGGGGAAGGCGTCCACGAGCTCGATGCGGCCTGCGCGCTCGGCTTCCCGCAGTCGCTCGTGGACCCGTTGCATCGCCTTGCGTACCGGCGAAGAGACCGGCATCGCACCGCCGGCGTCGACAGTCCAGGCCAGTCGCGGCGGACGCTGCCCGGTGCCGGCGGCGCTCTTGTCGAATTTCGTACGGCGCGCAGCGACTTCGCGGTCGATCGACTCGAGCCACTTCGACAGCGGGCGCGGGGCCAGCGGTGCGTGGATCGCCCGGTTCACCCAGCGCAGGTCGGCGACGCGCGGCGCCATCGCTCCGACCGTCCCGAGCGAGCTGAATCCGTTCGCGCTGACCTCCATCGCCGGGTTCGCGATCGACGAGGGGCGCAGTCCGGCGACCCCGCAGAACGAAGCCGGATTGCGCAGGCTCGCCGCAAGGTCCGATCCGTCGGCCACGGCGACCATCCCGCAGGCCACGGCCGCCGCCCCGCCGCCCGAGGAGCCGCCGACGGTGCGGCGGGGGTCGTAGGGGTTCAGCGTCTTGCCGAGCACCGGATTGAAGGTCTGCGAGCCGGCGGCGAACTCCGGCGTGTTCGATTTCGCGATCAGGATCGCCCCGGCCGCCAGTACCCGTTCGACGATCGGATCGTTGCTGTCGGGCACATGGTCGGCGTAGATCGGCGAGCCGAAGGTCGTGCGCACGCCGGCGGTCCGGTGCATGTCCTTGGCGGCGTAGGACAGCCCGGCCAGCGCGCCGACCGGTTCGCCGTTGCGGATCGCTTCGCCGGCGCGTTCGGCGAGCGCCAGCGCCTGTTCGCGCGCCACTCGGGTCGGAAGCGCATTGATCTGCGGATCGAGCCGGTCGATCGTCTCGAAGCAGTGCTGCATCAGTTCGACCGGCGTGCGTTCGCCGGAATGGAACTCGCGCAGAAGGGTCGCGATCGGCGGCAGCGGTTGCGGAGCCGGGAAGGCCGCGCTGGGTTCTGGAACGGGTTTGGATGCTGTCATGGCGGGAACGCTTCGATGGCGCACAGCGCCCCGCGTTCACGCGGCGAGAAGCAGGCGCTGGCAGAGTCCGATGTCGACGCCCAGGCCATAGCCGTGGGCCAGGGCACGCGCCGAATCATACAGGCGACGCGCACGCTCGGCCGGCGGGCAGGCCGCCAGTTCGGCCTGGTAGGCCTCGATCTCGGCCCGCAGCCGGTAGGCCGGGTTGCTCAGGTAGCGATACAGATGGATCACCGCACCGCCGCGCCAGAACTGCTTGCAGTGCTCGAGCTCGTGGACGACGGTCGGCCAGTCGTCGGCGTAGTCGACACGCAGCAGCACGAACGGACCCATGCAGAGACCGACGATACGCCCGGGCAGCCGGCGCACGACGAGCACCGGGACCGGAACGACGTGCCAGATCGAATGGAGTCGAATTCTCATTTGCACCGAATCAAGCAACATCCGTGCCGCGCGCCCGGACGCGCACCGGGCTTCCGACGCGAGGAACGCGGCGGGGCGCAAGCCCGCGCCGGCTCGTGATCTGGCCTTGTCCGTTGCAGCGGGGTCGCGGTCCGATC
>JAAZBL010000264.1 GCA_012513825.1 Limnobacter sp.
AAGCGGGCGCCGGCCCGGGCGATCCACGACGCGGACCTGGTGCCGGCCGCTGCCGACGGGCTTCAGCGCCCGTTCTTGCGGCTCAGCAGCGCCAGGAACTCGCGGCGCAGGTCGGGGTTGGTCAGGAAGGCGCCGCGCATCACGCTGTTCGTCATGCTCGATTCGGCGTCCTTGACGCCGCGCCAGCGCATGCAGAAGTGGTCGGCCTCGATGACGATCGCCAGTCCTTCGGGGCGCACCTTCTCCTCGAGCGTGTCGGCGAGCTGGATGACGGCCTCTTCCTGGATCTGCGGCCGGTTCATGATCCATTCGGTCAGCCGTGCGTATTTCGACAGGCCGATCAGGTGCGAATCGGCGCGAGGCAGGATCCCGATCCAGGTCTTGCCGATGATCGGGCAGAGATGGTGCGAGCAGGCGCTGCGCAGCGTGATCGGCCCGACGATCAGCAGCTCGCTCAGTCGCTCGGCATTGGGAAACTCGGTGATCGTCGGCATCTTCGCGTAACGCCCGGCGAAGACTTCGCGCACGAACATCCTGGCCACGCGGTCGGCCGTTGCGGCCGTGTTGTGGTCGCCCTCGACGTCGATGACCAGGCTGCGCAGCACCTTGCGCATGTGCACGACGATCTCGGCCTGCAGCTCGTCGAGTTCGCCGTCTTCGATGTAGTCGGCGATGTTGTCGTTGGCATGGAAACGCTGGCCGGCTCCGAGCAGCCGTTGCCGGATGCGTTCGGAGGCCGGCTGCCGGGCGGCCGGGCGGGCGACGGGCGGGGCGCTCGGGGGCGCCGTTTTTTCGGGACTCATGGGCAGGCTCTCGTGAGAGGGCGCCGGGTCGCGAACCCCGGGGATTCGCGGCCGGCGCCCGGTCGATCCAGCCGGATTGTCGCCGATCGTGCGACTCGCCGGCAGCCACGCCCTGATCGGCGCCGCACCGGGGGCCCGCAGCGCGGCGCGAGCGGCCTTTCGACCCGCGCTATCCTTGACCGAAGACGACACCGAACTCATTCACCTACCGGAGAGCCCGATGAAAGAAGCCGTCATCGTTTCGACCGCTCGCACCCCGATCGGCAAGGCCTACAAGGGCGCGTTCAACGCGACGCATGGCGCCACGCTCGGCGGCCACGTCGTGCGCGAAGCCATCGCGCGCGCCGGCGTCGCGCCCGACGAGGTCGAAGACGTGCTGATGGGCTGCGCGCGGCCCGAAGGCGCGACCGGCGGCAACATCGCGCGCCAGATCGCGCTGCGCGCCGGGCTGCCGGTAACGGCGAGCGGCGTTACCGTCAACCGCTTCTGCAGCTCGGGCCTGCAGACGATCGCGATGGCCGCCCACCGCGTCATCGTCGACGGTTCGCCGGTGCTCGTGGCCGGCGGCCTCGAGTCGGTCAGCCTGACGCTGAACGACAAGTCCAACCGCTACATGACGCAGGACCCCTGGCTCGTCGAGCACGTTCCGTCGATCTACGACACGATGATCCAGACCGCCGAGACCGTCGCGAAACGCTACGGAATCCCGCGCGAGCGCCAGGACGAATACGGGCTGCAGAGCCAGCAGCGCGTCGCGGCTGCGCAGCACGCCGGCCGCTTCGAGCAGGAGCTCGCGCCGCTCACTACGACCAAGCAGGTCACGCTCGAAGACGGCGAGAAGGTCGACGAGGAAGTGCTGCTGACCGAAGACGAGGGCATCCGCGAGACGACGCTCGAAGGCCTGGCCAAGCTGAAGACCGTCATCGAAGGGGGGTGCATCACCGCGGGCAACGCGAGCCAGCTTTCCGACGGCGCGTCGGCCTGCGTCGTCATGGATGCGAAGCTCGCCGAAAAGCGCAACATCGAACCGCTGGGCATCTTCCGCGGTTTCACGGTCGCCGGTTGCGAACCCGACGAGATGGGAATCGGACCCGTGTACGCCGTGCCGCGGCTGCTCGAGCGTACCGGCGTGAAGATGGACGACATCGGGCTGTGGGAGCTGAACGAGGCCTTCGCGGTCCAGGTGCTGTACTGCCGCGACAAGCTCGGCATTCCGAACGAGATCCTGAACGTCGACGGTGGCGCGATCGCCGTCGGCCATCCGTTCGGCATGTCGGGTTCGCGCCTGGTCGGACACGCGCTGATCGAGGGCAAGCGGCGGCGGGTCAAGTACGTCGTCGTGACGATGTGCGTGGGCGGCGGCATGGGGGCGGCGGGCCTGTTCGAGGTCTGCTGAGCCGGATCCGGAGCCACGTCGAACATGTCG
The DNA here is from genome assembly GCA_012513825.1 of Limnobacter sp. Classification (GTDB taxonomy): domain Bacteria; phylum Pseudomonadota; class Gammaproteobacteria; order Burkholderiales; family Burkholderiaceae_E; genus Zeimonas. Next base: position 2,230 of record JAAZBL010000264.1, read on the forward strand.
ATCGTCCTCGTCCGGCACGGCGAAACGGCGCTGAACGCCAGCCGCGTGATCCAGCCCGCCGACACGCCGCTCAGCGAGCGCGGGCTGGCGCAGGCGGCCGCGCTGGCACGGCGGCTCGCGCGCGAGCGCGGTTTCGCCGACCGGACGCCCCCGGGCCGCTCTTCGGCGGCGATCCTCAGCAGCGACCTGCCGCGGGCCTTGCAGACCGCGACGGCGATCGCCTCGGAAACCGGCCTCGAAGTACGGACCACCGAGCTGCTGCAGGAGCGCAATTTCGGCGACTGGCGGGGCCGCGCCTACGACACGCTCGGCTTCGACCCGCTGGCCACCGACGACGCGCCGCCGGGGGGCGAGTCGGTCGTCGAATTCCGCGCGCGCGTCGCGCTCGCCTTCGAGGCGATCCTGGCCGCGCATCGCGCGCTCGACGGCGACCTGTTCGTCGTCAGCCACGGGCTCGTGATCCGCACGCTGCTCGAGCGGCACCTGCGCCTGCCGGTCGGCGCCGGGCTGCCGGCCAGCCTGTCGAACACGTCGATCACCGTCTGCGCGCCGAATTCGCCGTACGAGGTGGGGCTGCTGAACTGCGTGCGCCACCTCGACGCCGACGATCTGCGCGACGGCGGGCGCGGCCTGTCCGGGTTCTAGCCCACGGCGTACCAGTCCGCTGCGTACTAGCCTTCCTTGCGTCCGAACGCCGCCATGTATCGTTGCGGTTCGCCGGTCCGGTAGGCGGCGGCGAACTCGTCGACGCCCCGGCTGATCGCCAGGTCGAGCGGCTGCTGTTCCCACTCGCGCAGCAGCCGCTTCTGCTGGCGCAATGCCTGGGGCCCGTAGCCGGCGAGCTGCGCGGCCAGCCGTTCGACTTCGTCGTCCAGGCGTTCCTGCGGCACGACCCGGTCGACCAGTCCCCAGTCGAGTGCCTGCGCGGCATCGACGTTGTCGCCGACCAGCAGCAGCCAGCGCGCACGCGCGCTGCCCAGCAGGCGCGGCAGCAGTGCGGCATGGATGATCGACGGGATGCCGACCTTGATCTCGGGCATCCCGAACTGCGCGCGGTTGCTGGCCACGCGCAGGTCGCAGGCGGCGGCCAGCTCGAGCCCGCCGCCGAGCGCCCAGCCGGGGATGCGCGCGATCACCGGCACCGGCAGCGTGCGCATCGATTCGCAGACCTGGCGCAGCCGGTCGATGAAGATGCGCGCGCTCGTTTCGTCGAGCTCGCGCATCTCCCTGATGTCGGCGCCGGCCACGAAGGCCCTGTTTCCGCTGCCGCGCAGCACCAGCACGCGGAGGTCGTCGCACTGGTGCAGCGCCTGCATCGCCTGCAGCAGGTCGAGCATCACCGGCGTGGACAGCACGTTGTGCGTGCCGGCGTCGCGCAGGGTGAGCGTGGCGATGCCGCGCGCGTCGATCGCGGCGGCAGCGTGGCGGAGATCGGCGATCAATCGGGTCGTGTTCATGGCCATCCTTGCCGAGGGCTTTCTATAGTAGGCTCTCGGACTGCCTGCTGGCGCCACGCCCGAGTGGTGGAATCGGTAGACACAAGGGACTTGAACAAATTGAGCCTCCGGGCGGAAACGCCCGGAGTGAAGCCCGTCAAAGTCGGCGAAAGCCCTGGACGATCCGCGTCCGAGCCAACGCCGAGCCAAGCCCGGCCTGGCGGCCGGGAAGGTGTAGAGAGCAGACGGCGGGCACCTGCAGCCGCAAGGCCATGGTGAAGGCGTGCTCCAGCCCACGAACGGCGCATGGCGCCGGCGGCGAAAGCCGAAGTGGGACGAAAATCCCTGGCCGAAAGGCGTGCCGGTTCGAGTCCGGCCTCGGGCACCAGGATCAGCCGAGCAGCGATTCGAGCGCCGGCCAGACGTTCTCCAGCAGTCGCGGCTGCGCCGCGTCGTTCGGGTGAATGCGGTCGGGCTGGAACATCGACATGTCCTCGGCGATGCCGTCGAGGAAGAACGGTACCAGCGGCACCTGCTGCGAGCGCGAGACTTCGTCGAACAGCGCGGCGAACGCGTCGGTGTAGGCGCGGCCGTAGTTCGGCGGCACCTGCATGCCGAGCAGCAGCACCCTGGCGCCGGCCGCCTTCGACGCAGCGACGATCCGCTCGAGATTCGTTCGCGTGGCATTCAGGTCGAGCCCGCGCAGCGCGTCGTTGCCGCCGAGCTCCACGATCACCGCCGCCGGCCGGTGGCGCTCGAGCAGGCCGGCGATTCGCGCCGCGCCGCCCGAACTCGTCTCGCCGCTGATGCTCGCGTTGACGACTTTCCAACCGGGTATCCGTTCGGCCAGCCGGGCTTCGAGCAGCGCGACCCAGCCGCTGCCGCGCGCCAACCCGTATTCGGCCGACATGCTGTCGCCCAGCACGAGCAGCGTGCGGGCCGGCGCCGCCGGCGGCCTCTGCCCCTCATCGGCGGACGTCCGAGGCCCGCGGGCCGGATCGTCCGTGTCGCCGGTCGGGTCGCTGCGCCCGGCGGCTGCGACGGCCGGGCGCAGCCGGCCGACGAAGCCGGCGAGCGCCGCCGCGCCCAGTACACTGGCGGCTGCGCATGCGTATCGCCTGCGCGATCCACTACGGAGGTCGTCTTTCATGCCTGCTGCGATCGTCGTCGAGAACCTGACCCGCCGTGTCCGCGATGCCGACGGCTGGCTGACGATCCTCGACGATCTGAGCTTCGAAGTCGAGGCCGGTGCGACGGTCGCGATCGTCGGCGCATCGGGCTCGGGCAAGTCGACGCTGCTCGGGCTG
>JAAZBL010000265.1 GCA_012513825.1 Limnobacter sp.
CAGGCCGGCGCCTTCGAAGCGAGCATAGATCTGGCCGATCACGTTCTTGGCGACAGCGTCGGGCTTGATGATCGATAGGGTCCGTTCGACAGCCATGGGTGGTTTTCCGGGGGTCGGTGAAAGCTGGGGAGCGCCCTGTTCTCGGGAGGCGAGCAGCCAGGGTCGATCAATGCCTGCCATGCACCGGATCGCTTCGCAAGTGTCAATGGCCGCATTCTGAACAATCTGCGAGTCTAGCATAGGGCCGTTTGTCAGTTCGAGCCTTCTCCTGCGACGACCCCGAGGGCCGGGCACGAGGACGTCCGGTCGCGACGGACGGTCGCAAGGCCGCGCCCGGTCGTCGAAAAGTCCGGCTCGACCGGGTTAATTGCTTGTGTTCGTCGGCCACAGACCCTACATTCCGACCCTGAACTCAATACCTATGGAGAACGCCTGATGGCATTCGAGCAAAACCGACTGCGGGGCCAAGGCTTCGGCGGCGCCGACGTCGGCGCGATCGGCGCCGCAGCGCGCAATCGCGTCCTGCGCAATACATACTGGCTGCTCGCCCTGTCGATGATCCCGACCGTGCTGGGCGCCTACATCGGTGTCCAGACCGGTTTCAGCCTGTTCGCCGGCAACCCCTTCGTCGGGCTGATCGTCTTCCTGGGTGTCGCCTTCGGTTTCTTCTGGGCCATCGAGCGCAACAAGAACAGCGGCATCGGCGTCGCGCTGCTGCTCGCCTTCACGTTCTTCATGGGCCTGATGCTGTCGCGGCTGGTCGGCGCGGTGCTCGGCTATTCGAACGGCGCGAACCTGATCATGACCGCGTTCGGCGGTACGGCGACGATCTTCGCCGTCATGGCCACGGTCGCCTCGGTGTCCAAGCGCGATTTCACCGGCATGGGCCGCTGGCTGTTCATGGGCTTCCTGGTGATCTTCGTCGCCGCGATCGCCAACATCTGGCTGCAGATGCCGGCGCTGATGCTGACCGTGTCGACGCTGGCGGTGCTGATCTTCTCGGCGTTCATCCTCGTCGACGTGCAGCGCATCATCCGCGGCGGCGAAACCAACTACGTGACGGCCACGCTGTCGATCTACCTGAGCGTCTACAACATCTTCAGCAACCTGCTGGTGCTGCTCGGCGTGTTCGGCGGCGAAGACTGACCGGTCGTTCCGACGAACGGCAGACACGCGGCTCGAGCCGCGCTGCGCACCGTCCACGAAGGCCGCCGCAAGGCGGCCTTCTCGCGTCAGGAAGGGCGGACGCTGCCTGACTCGAATCGCGGCCGCCATCGCCCGGGTAGCCATCGCTCGGCCGCCTTCCCTTCGGCCTAGTCCGCAGGTACGCTTTTCCGACGGCCAGGCTCCGTCGAGAATCTCCCGATGAACGCGCCCATCGAACCAACGCGGCTGAAACTCACGATCCACCAGTACCGGCAGATGGGCGAAAGCGGCATCCTGCCGCCGGGCGAGCGCGTCGAACTGATCGACGGAGAGATCATCCGGATGGCACCCATCGGCCCGCCGCACGCCGGAATCCTGAACCGGCTACTCAACGAGCGGCTCGCGAGCTCGTGCAGGGGCAAGGCAGTCCTTTCGGCGCAGCATCCGATCGAGATCGACGAGTACAACGAACCGCAGCCCGATCTGAGCCTGCTGCGCTGGCGCGACAACTACTACATCGACCGCCACCCGACGCCGGCCGACGTGCCGCTGCTGATCGAAATCTCCGACAACTCGCTCAGCTACGACCGCACTGTCAAGCGCGCGCTCTACGCACGCGCCGGCGTCCCGCGATACTGGATCGTCGACGTGAGCGACGATCGGTCATTGCTCTCGCCGAACCCATGCCGACGGCTACCGCAGCGAGCGGCGCCACCGTGAAAGCGAGCGGCTGACGCTCGGCGGGCCCGGATCGCCGCTCGCTGGACTGCAGATCGACGTCACGGAGATCGTCGGCCACCTGCCCTCCGGCTGATCCCCGCGCGGCATTCGACGCCCAGCGACGCCTCAGCCAGTGCGACCGTCCGGACGCCTTGGCGCCGGCGACGCTTCCCACGCGCGACGACGCTCACGCGTGCGCTACGGCAGTTCATTGCAGTCCATTGCGATGCCGCTGAGCGCGGCGGCGGGGTCCCGCGCTGCGGCGCCCTTGGCAAGCCGGCCGCGACCGAAAGGAAAGCGGTGGGACCCGCTCGCCTGCGCGCAGCGCGTGCGACGCGGGTACCGCTTTCCGAGGTCGGGCCGGGAAGCCCGCCGCAGGCGGGCCGCAGCCACGGGCACCGCAGCGCGGGACCCCGCCGCCGCGCCGCGCGCCCCGAGCGTTCAGCCGGCCGGCTCGAACACCGCGATCGATTCGACGTGCGAGGTCTGCGGAAACATGTTCACGGCCCCGGCCGCCCGCAGCACGAACCCACCCTGGTGC
>JAAZBL010000266.1 GCA_012513825.1 Limnobacter sp.
AAGATCAAGGTCGGCTTCATGCTGCCCTTCACCGGAACCTACACGGCGCTGGGCGTCGCGATCGAGAACGGCTTCCGGCTCTATGTCGACGAACAGGGCGGCAAGCTTGCCGGTCGCGAAATCGAGTACGTGAAGGTCGACGACGAAAGCGATCCGGCCAAGGCGCCCGACAACGTCAACAAGCTGATCAAGCGCGACAACGTCGACGTCATCGTCGGCACCGTGCACTCCGGCGTCGCGATGGCGATGGCCCGCGCGGCCAAGCAGAGCAACACGCTGCTGATCGTGCCGAACGCCGGCGCCGACGCGGTCACCGGCCCCATGTGCGCGCAGAACATCTTCCGCAGCTCGTTCTCGAACTGGCAGCCGGCCTACGCGATGGGCGAGGTCGTGGCCAAGCGCGGACACAAGACCGCGATCACGATCACCTGGAAGTACGCGGCCGGCGAGGAGTCGACCAACGGTTTCAAGGAGGCTTTCGAAAAGAATGGCGGCAAGGTCACCAAGCAGTTGACCGTGCCGTTCCCGAACGTCGAGTTCCAGGCGCTGCTGACCGAGATCGCCGCCGAGAAGCCCGACGCCGTCTACACGTTCTTTGCAGGCGGCGGCGCGGTCAAGTTCGTGCGCGATTACGCGGCGGCCGGGCTCAGGGACACGGTGCCCCTCTATGGCGCCGGCTTCCTCACCGACGGCACGCTCGAGGCACAGGGCGAGGCCGCGCAGGGGCTGCTGACGACGCTGCACTACGCCGACGGCCTGAACACGCCGCGCGACAACGCGTTCCGCACCGCCTACGCGAAGGCCTTCAAGCTGCAACCCGACGTCTACGCGGTCCAGGGCTACGACGCGGCGCAGATGCTGGCGATCGGCCTCGAGGCGGTCGGCGGCGACCTCGCCAAGAAGGCCGAGTTCTCGGCCGCACTGCAGAAGGCGACGATCGACAGCCCGCGCGGCAGCTTCACGATCTCGAAGTCGCACAACCCGGTGCAGGACATCTACCTGCGCAAGGTCGAGGGCAACGAGAACAAGGTCGCCGGCGTGGCGATCGAAGCGCTGGCCGATCCGGGCCGCGGCTGCCGGATGTAAGCGGCGAAAACAAGGCCGAGCACGCCGGCCCCGGCCGGCAAGCCCCCCGAAGCTGCCTGAACAGACGATGGACATCGCCACCTTCCTGATCCAGTGCCTGAACGCGGTCCAGTACGGCTTGCTGCTCTTCCTGGTCGCCTCCGGGCTCACGCTGATCTTCGGGATCATGGGCGTGATCAACCTCGCGCACGGCAGCTTCTACATGATCGGCGCCTACATGGCCTATGCGCTGGCGCCCGCCGTCGAGCAGTACCTCGGCGGCGGTTTCTTCATGACGCTGGCCGTCGGGATCGTACTGTCGGTGCTGCTCGGCTACCTGCTCGAATGGGTGTTCTTCAGCTACCTGTACGAACGCGAGCACCTGCAGCAGGTGCTGATGACCTACGGCTTGATCCTCGTGTTCGAGGAGTTGCGCAGCATCCTGGTCGGCAACGACGTCCACGGCGTCGCGCCGCCCGACTGGCTGGCCGGCACGATCCCGCTCGGCGACGTGATGACCTACCCGGTCTACCGGCTGTTCATCTCGGCGGTCTGCGTCGTCGTGGCGCTCGGCATGTGGGCCGTGCTGACCCGTTCGCGGCTCGGCATGCGGGTGCGCGCCGGCGCCAGCAATCGCGAGATGGTGCGCGCGATGGGCGTGGACATCCGGCTGCTGTACCGGGTCGTGTTCGCGATCGGCGTGGCCCTCGCCGCGCTGGCCGGGATGATCGCCGCGCCCGTCAGCTCGGTCTACCCGAACATGGGCGCGCAGGTGCTGATCATCTGTTTCGTCGTCGTCGTGATCGGCGGTATCGGTTCGATCAAGGGCGCGTTGGTCGCGGCGCTGCTGGTCGGCTTCGTCGACACCTTCGGCAAGGTCCTGTTCCCGGCGATGGCCGGCATCTCGGTCTATCTGCTGATGGCGGTGATGCTGCTGTGGAAGCCCGAGGGGCTGTTCAAGGCGGGCTGAAATGACTGCTGCATCGATCGATCCGCCGGCGCCCGTCGTCGAAGCCGGACCACGCGACTTCGTGTCGCCGAGCCCGTTCGCGCCGGCGCGCCTGGTGCCTGTGATCCTGGCCTTCGTCGCGGCCGCGCTGTTTCCGCTGGTCGGCGACGACTACTACACCGGACTCGTCTCGAAGATCATGATCATGGCGATCTTCGCGCTGAGCCTCGAACTGCTGGTAGGGCAGACCGGCCTCATCTGTTTCGGGCACGCCGCTTTCTTCGGCATCGGCGCCTATACGGTCGCGCTGACGACGCCGATCGACGCGCCGGCCTCGCTGTGGCTCGCGCTGCCGCTGTCGATGGGGGCTGCCGCGCTGTACGCGCTGCCGGTCGGCGCGCTGTCGCTGCGTACGAAAGGCGTCTACTTCATCATGATCACGCTGGCCTTCGCGCAGATGGCCTACTTCGTGTTCCACGACGCGCCGTTCAGCGGCGGTAGCGACGGCACCTACATGTACTTCCGGCCGGACCCGGCGATCGGCGGCTGGCAGCCCTTCGACATCGAGGACTCGCGCAGTTTCTACAACATGGTGCTCGCCGCGCTGGTACTCGTCTTCGGCCTGCTGGCCGTCATGCTGCGCAGTCGCTACGGACGCGCGTTGGCCGGCATCCGCGCCAACGAGCAGCGAATGCGCGCCGCCGGCTATCCGACCTATGCGTACAAGCTCGGCGTCTTCGTGCTGTCGGCTGCACTGGCCGGGCTGGCCGGCTTCCTTTATGCGCTGAAGGACGGCTTCGTGAACCCCGAGCTGCTGAGCTGGCACGAAAGCGGCACCGTGCTGCTGATGATCATCCTCGGCGGCATCGGTCACCTGCGTGGCGCGCTGCTGGGCGCCGTCGCGTTCACGCTGCTCAAGGAGCTGTTCCAGTCCGAGCAGCTTCTCGGCAGCTACGCGCAGCACTGGCAGCTCTGGCTCGGCCTGACGATCATCGCCTTCGTCGCGTTCATGCCGCGCGGCCTGATCGGCGTGTTCGAGCGCGGAGCGCAGCAATGAGCGCGAGCCGCCACGCGGCCGGCTCGGCGGCCGGCGCCGCGGCCGGCGAGACGCTGCTCAGCGCGCGCGGCGTCTGCAAGCACTTCGGCGGGCTGCGCGCCGTCGACGAGGTTTCGCTGACGCTCGAACGCGGCAGCCTGCACGCGGTGATCGGCACCAATGGCGCGGGCAAGTCCACGCTGATCAACCTGCTGTCCGGCGAGCTGCCGATCAGCGCCGGCACGGTCGAACTGCTCGGGCAGGACGTCACCGGCTGGACGCAGCCGAGGCGCGCGCGCGCCGGCCTCGGGCGCAGCTACCAGCGCAACACGATCTTTCCCGGTTTCAGCGTGTTCGAGAACTGCCGGCTCAGCGCGCAGGCCCACCATCCGCGTCCGCTCGACTGGCTGACCCCGGCCGGCGCCTGCCGCTTCAGCACCGAGGCGGCCGAGCGGGCCGTCGCGAGGGCCGGCCTCGCCGACGTCGCCGGCCGCACCGCCGGAACGCTGTCGCACGGCCAGAAGCGCCAGCTCGAGATCGCGATGTGCCTGGCGACCGGGCCGCAGGTGCTGCTGCTCGACGAGCCGCTCGCCGGCATGGGCGCCGAGGAAACAGAGCGCATGCTCGCGTTGCTGCACGAGCTGGTGCCCGGCCACGCGATCATGCTGGTCGAGCACGACATGGACGCCGTGTTCCGCGTCGCCGACCGGATCACCGTGATGGTCAACGGCCGCGTGATCGCCAGCGACACGCCGGCGTCGATCCGGGACAACCACGAAGTCCAGGTCGCCTACCTGGGCTGACGACGATGCAAGACTCGCTGATCGAAGCCCACGACCTGCACGCCCACTACGGGCAGAGCCACATCCTGCACGGCATCAGCTTCGCGATCGGCCGCGGCCAGGCCGTCGGCCTGCTCGGACGCAACGGCATGGGCAAGACGACGCTGATCCGCACGCTGCTCGGCCTCGTGCGCGCCAGCGGCGGCACGGTCCGGGTCGCCGGCCGCGACATGACCCGCGCGCCGACCGAACGCATCGTGCGCCTGGGCATCGGCTACGTGCCCGAAGGCCGTGGCATCTTCCCGAACCTGTCCGTTCGCGACAACCTCGTGATGGCCGCGCGCGCCGGCGTGCGCGGCCAGCGCGACTGGACTTTCGACCGCGTCCTGCAGACCTTCCCGCGCCTGGCCGAACGAATCTCGCACGGAGGCGGCCAGCTCTCGGGCGGCGAACAGCAGATGCTGTCGATCGGCCGCGCGCTGTTGACCAATCCCGACCTGATCATCCTCGACGAGGCGACCGAAGGGCTGGCGCCGCTGATCGTCGCCGAGATCTGGCGCACGATCGGCGAAATCCGCGCCAGCGGCATCGCCTCGCTGGTCGTCGATCGCAACTACCGCGCCGTCCTCGCGAACACCGACCAGGGCATCGTCCTGGAAAAAGGCCGGGTCGTGCTGCAAGGCGAATCGCAGCAACTTGCCGGCGACACGACCACCTTGCATCGTCATCTCGGCGTTTAGGAAGGGAAGGGAGAAGGGGGAAGTAAGGATCGCTGCGATGCGGGGCGCCGCGCCTGGGGCTGGCGCCCGTCTCGTGCGACGGCTGACGTCGCACCGCCCGACCGCCCGAAAGCGCACCCGCCTCCCGCCTACCTCCTCCCCACTCTTCCCCCTTCCCCCTTCCCCCTTCTCTTCCCT
>JAAZBL010000267.1 GCA_012513825.1 Limnobacter sp.
CGATGTCGCCGCCGATCGAGATCTCCGCCCGCTGGACGATGCCGTCGCCGTTCGCGTCGACGATCGACAGCAGCCCGGGATCGACCGCCTGCCACGACTGCACCCAGCCGGGAAGGCTCGCGAAGGCAGTGCCGGTCACGTCGCTGTAGATCACGTACTTGACCAGGACCGCGAGCGCCGGTGCCGTCAGGTACAGCAGCAGGATGAAGAACAGCGACCAGGCCACCGAGTTTCGGGCTTCCCTGACCGACGGCGTCGTGTAGTACCGCATCAGGATGTGCGGCAAGGCCGCGGTACCGACCATCAGGCACAGAACCAGCGCGAGGAAATTACGCCGCGACACGTCGCGCGCGTGCTCGTCCTTGCCGGGAAACGGCTCGGCGTGCCGCAGCAACGGTGCACCACGCGCCGCCAGCCCGCGTTCCTTGGCCCAGGCCTCGCGTGCGGCCGCCTCGTCCGTTGGCCACGCCGCCAGCGCCGCCTCGGCCTGCGCGATCGCCTCGGGGGCACCCTGCGCACGTGCCGCGCTCAGTTGCTGCTCGAGCTGGGCTCGGCCTTCGGACAGCGCCCTGGGCACGTCCTTCAGTCTTTCGGTGGCGAGCGCGGCCCGGTCGGCGAAGATCTGCCGGACCTCGTTCTCCTTCGGGTCGGCGATCAGCTTCTCTTCGAGCTGCGTGACTTGCTGCAGTTGCTGGCCGTAGATGAGCTGCGGAATCGGCACACCGGTCTGCACCACCGACAGCCAGACCACCGGGATCATGTAGGCGATGATCAGGATGATGTACTGCGCAACCTGCGTCCAGGTGACCGCCTTCATGCCGCCGAGGAAGGAGCAGACCAGGATCCCGGCCAGGCCGAGGAAGACACCGATCTCGAACTGAACGCCGGTCAGCCGCGTCGTGATGATGCCGACGCCGTAGATCTGCGCGACCACGTAGGTGAACGAGCACAGGATCGCGATCAGCACTCCGATGAAACGCGGCCCGTGGCCGCCGTAGCGCGCCCCGAGAAAGTCCGGGATCGTGAACTGCCCGAACTTGCGCAGGAACGGCGCCAGCAGCAGCGCGACCAGTACGTAGCCGCCCGTCCAGCCCATGACGAAGGCCAGGCCGCCGAAGCCGGCGAGATACAGAGTGCCGGCCATCCCGATGAACGACGCCGCCGACATCCAGTCGGCGCCGACCGCCATGCCGTTGAACATCGCAGGCACCCGGCGGCCGGCCACGTAGTACTCGGTCGCCTCGTTGGTGCGGCTGATGATGCCGATGCCGGCGTACAGCAGCACGGTTGCGAGCAGGAACACGTAGCCGATGATCCTCCGTGGCAGGCCGAACTGCTCGAGGATCGCCAGCGCGACGATGAAGGTGAGGAAGCCCCCGGTGTAGAAGCCGTAGACCCTCTTGAGCTGCGACCGGAAATCCCGGTTGCTTTGCGCGGCGGAACTGATGGCGGTACTCATTCTTCGTCTCCTTCGTGGACGTCGTACTCGCGGTCCAGACGATTCATGTAGCGCGCATAGAAGATGATGATCGCCAGGTAGACGAGCAACGCACCCTGTGCGGCGATGTAGAAAGAGAACGGCCAGCCGAAAAAGTTGAAGGTCAGCGATCTGGCGAAGTAGATCAGTACGAAGGTCACCCCGAACCAGATGGCCAGCAGAACGGCGGTGAGCCTGAGGTTCCGGTGCCAGTACTCCACGTGTCTAGCGGTCAGTTGCACGGTCTCTCCTCCTTGTAAGCGGGCCAGGTGCCCGTGTTTGCCCTCCGTATCGCGGGGTCGTCGCCCCGCTCAGAACGGCACGTCGATGCCAACGTGCACGCCTGTCTCGCGCTCCAGTTGCCTTGCGACCTTCGGCTCGAATCCGGCCAGCTGCCGGATCGTGCGCTCGACCTGTTCGGTACGGCCGAGCCGGTGATAGGCGTGGGCGAGCTGGTACCAGCCGAACGGCGAAAACGGTTGCAGTTCGGTGTTCTTCTGCAGCAGCGGAATCGCGTCCTCGACGCGACCGAGCTTGATCAGCGACAGCGCTTTGCCGTACCAGGCGCGGTCGAGGCGCTCGTCGCCGGCGATCGCGCGATCGAACGCGGCGATCGCCGCGGGGTGGTCTTCGAGCTGCTGCCGAAGGAAGCCGAGGTTGAACCAGTGGGCCGGCGTTGCCGCACCGAGCGAGACGATCCGCTCGAAGCATTCGATGGCCGCCGAAGGATGGCCGGCGCCGGCGTGCAGGTGGCCGATCGCCGAAAGCGCCTGCAAATCATCTGGATCACGATCGAGTACCTGCTGCCAGCATTTCCATGCAACTCCGCGCTGGCCAAACGTGGCCGACCAGCTCGCGAGCTGCCTCAACAGCCAGGTACTCCTCATCGCGCCTCCATCGATCGATTTCCGAGGACGCCTTCCTGCTATGTGGCGGTCAGCCGACCGCCCCGAACTGCCAGGCTTTCAGCAGGATCAATCCGACCCAGCAGCAGAAAAGGAGAAACAGCGCGACCGCCGGGACATGGCGGTCGATGATAACGGCCGGCGTGATGCTGCGTACAGCCTGCACGACCGGCCGGGTCAGGAATCGCAGTGCGAGGTAGATCGGATTCTGCTCGTGCCGGCCGAAGCTGATCGCCCGGACCACGCCCTGGGCGATCAGCAGCAGGCCGGCGAATTCGACCAGCCCCTTGAGCACGACGATCACCGACGTCATCGCGGAACGCGTGTCAGCTTGCCTCCTTCAACTGATCGAGGATCGCCGGGTTTTCGAGCGTGGAGACGTCCTGCGTGACCTCCTCGCCCTTGGCCACGTTGCGCAGCAGCCGCCGCATGATCTTGCCGGAGCGGGTCTTGGGCAGGTTCTCGCCGAAGCGGATTTCCTTCGGTTTGGCGATCGGCCCGATCTCCTTGCCGACCCAGTTGCGCAGCGTGGTGGCGACTTCCTTGGCTTCGGCGCCGCTGGGCCGTGGGCCCTTCAGCACGACGAAGGCCACGATCGCCTCGCCGGTCACGTCGTCGGGCCTGCCGACGACGGCCGCTTCGGCCACCAGGTCGTGCGCGACCAGCGCCGATTCGATCTCCATCGTGCCGAGCCGGTGCCCCGACACGTTCAGCACGTCGTCGATCCGGCCCATGATCCAGAAGTAGCCGTCCAGGTCGCGACTCGCGCCGTCGCCGGCAACGTAGTACCGACCCTGGAAATCGGCCGGGTAGTAGCTGCTCTTGAACCGTTCGGGGTCGTTCCAGATCGTGCGGATCATCGCCGGCCACGGCTTCTTGATGACGAGGAAGCCGCCCTTGCCCCGCTCGACTTCGGCCCCGGTTTCGTCGACGATCGTGGCTTCGATTCCCGGCAGCGGCATCGCGCACGAACCCGGCTTGAGCGCATGGACGCCGGGCAGCGGATTGATCATGTGCGCACCGGTTTCGGTCTGCCACCAGGTATCGACGATCGGGCAGCGCTCGCCGCCGACGTTCGTGTAGTACCACATCCAGGCTTCGGGGTTGATCGGTTCGCCGACCGAACCGAGCAGCCGCAGCGACGACAGGTCGTAGTTGCGCGGATGGTGGTCGGGCGAGGTCTCTCCGGCCTTGACCAGCGAGCGGATCGCCGTGGGCGCCGTGTAGAAGATCGTGACCTTGTGCCGCGCGATCATCTCCCAGAAGCGCCCCGAGTTCGGCCAGGTGGGGATGCCTTCGAAGACGATCTCGGTGGCGCCGCAGGCCAGCGGGCCGTAGGTGATGTAGGTGTGGCCGGTGACCCAGCCGATGTCGGCCGTGCACCAGAACACGTCTTCGGGTTTCAGGTCGAAGGTCCACTTCATCGACATCACGGCCTGCAGCAGGAAGCCGCCCGACGAGTGCTGCACGCCCTTCGGCTTGCCGGTCGAGCCCGACGTGTAGAGCACGAACAGCGGATGTTCGGCGCTCACCGGCTCCGGCGCGCACTCGGCCGGCTGGCCTTCGATCGCCTGGTCCCAGGTGATGTCGCGGCCCGATTCCATCGCGACCTTGGCGCCGGTGCGCTGGTAGACGATGACCTTGCGCACGGCCTCGCAGCCGCCCATCGCGAACGCCTCGTCGATCGCCGCCTTCAGCGGGATGTTGCGGCCGCCCCGGACCTGTTCGTCGGCAGTGACGACCAGCGTGGCGCCGACGTCGATGATCCGCTCGTGCAGGCTCTTCGACGAGAAGCCGCCGAACACGACCGAATGGATGATGCCGAGCCGGGCGCAGGCCTGCATCGCGACCACGCCCTGGATCGACATCGGCAGGTAGATGATCGCGCGGTCGCCCTTCTTGTAACCGAGCGCCTTGAGTCCGGAGGCGAAGCGGCAGACGCGTTCGTAAAGTTCGCGGTAGGTGACGCGCGTGATCGCGCCGTCGTCGGCCTCGAAGATGATCGCCGTCTCGTTCTCGACCGGCGTGCCGAGGTGACGGTCGAGGCAGTTGGCGGAGACGTTGAGCTCGCCGTCCTCGAACCACTTGTAGAACGGCGCGTTCGATTCGTCGAGCGAGCGCGTGAACGGCTTGATCCAGGTGAGGTTCTCGCGAGCCAGCCGCGCCCAGAAGCCGGCGTTGTCTTTCTCCGCCTCGGCTTGCAGCGCTTCGTACTGCGCCATGCCGGAGACGTTCGCCTGCCGGGCGAAAGCCTCCGGCACGGGAAAGATCCGTTCTTCCTGCAGCACCGATTCGATCTGAGCAGACATCGCCACTACCTCCTGAATTTTTCTGAATATCGACACCGGCGGCGGTACGGCGATTTTGCTGACAAAACCCTTACGAAACCATTCCGCACCGCGCCAGGCTCGCGCTACTGCGCTACCGAGAGATTAGCGCGCCGCGGGCAGAGTCAGAAGCCCGGGCGGTAGAATCCTCGGCATCCGGCCGGGGCGTCCGCAGCGCCAACGCGCATTGAATCATTTCCAGAGGATCCACCGATGACCATCGTCAAGCAGGACGACCTGATCGAATCCGTGGCCGCGGGGCTGCAGTTCATCAGCTACTACCACCCACAGGACTACATCGAGCACCTGGCGCGCGCGTACGAATCCGAGCAGAGCCCGGCCGCCAAGGACGCGATCGCCCAGATCCTGACCAATTCGCGCATGTGCGCCGAAGGCCATCGGCCGATCTGCCAGGACACCGGGATCGTCAACGTGTTCCTGAAGATCGGCATGGACGTACGCTTCGAAGGCTTCACGGGCTCGATCGCCGATGCCGTCAACGAAGGCGTGCGTCGCGGGTACCTGAACCCGGAGAACACGCTGCGCGCCTCGGTCGTCGCCGACCCGCACTTCGAGCGCAGGAACACGAAGGACAACACGCCCGCCGTCATCCATATGGAAGTGGTGCCCGGCAATACGGTCGACGTGAACATCGCGGCCAAGGGCGGCGGCTCCGAGAACAAGTCGAAGTTCGTGATGCTGAACCCGTCGGATTCGATCGTCGACTGGGTCATGAAGACGGTGCCGACGATGGGCGCCGGCTGGTGTCCGCCGGGAATGCTCGGCATCGGGATCGGTGGCACGGCCGAAAAGGCGATGCTGATGGCCAAGGAAGTGCTGATGGATCCGATCGACATGTACGATCTGCTGCAGCGCGGACCGTCGAACAAGCTCGAGGAGCTTCGCATCGAGCTGTTCGAGAAGGTGAACGCACTGGGCATCGGCGCACAGGGCCTCGGCGGGCTGACCACGGTGCTCGACGTGAAGATCGCGATGTGCCCGACGCACGCCGCCTCCAAGCCGGTTGCGATGATTCCGAACTGTGCGGCGACGCGCCATGCGCATTTCGTGCTCGACGGCTCCGGCCCCGCCTTCTGCGAGCCGCCGCCGCTGTCGGCCTGGCCCGACGTGCACTGGACGCCCGACGTCGAGCGCTCCAGGCGGGTGAACCTCGACACGCTGACGAAGGAGGAAGTCGCTTCGTGGAAGCCCGGGCAGACGCTGCTGCTGTCGGGCCGCATGCTGACCGGCCGCGATGCCGCGCACAAGCGGATCCAGGACATGCTGGCGCGCGGCGAGAAGCTGCCGGTGGATTTCGCGAACCGCGTCATCTACTACGTGGGCCCGGTCGATCCGGTGCGCGACGAGGCGGTCGGACCCGCCGGTCCGACCACGGCCACCCGGATGGACAAGTTCACCGAGACGATGCTCGCGCAGACCGGGCTCATTGCGATGATCGGCAAGGCCGAGCGCGGGCCGGTCGCGATCGAGGCGATCCGCAGGCACAAGGCCGCCTACCTGATGGCGGTCGGCGGTGCGGCCTACCTGGTCTCGAAGGCGATTCGCAAGGCCCGCGTGGTCGGCTTCGAAGACCTCGGCATGGAGGCGATCTACGAGTTCGAGGTCGAGGACATGCCGGTCACCGTCGCCGTCGACTCCACCGGCAGCTCGGTCCACGAAACCGGCCCGGCCGAGTGGCAGGCCCGGATCGGCAAGATCCCGGTCGTGACGGCCTGAATGCGCGCGGACCGAACGCACGAAGACCTCGCTCGCGCGTTACCATTGCGCCGGACGCGGCCGCGGCACCCGGACCGGGCCGCTGCGCCGCTCCCGAACGACGAGCCGACAAGCGTCGTCGGATAACCCAATAGGAAGGAGGCAACGGATGACGGCGAGTTTCAGGCTCAAGGCAATGCTTGCAACGGGCGCGCTGGCGCTCGGCATCCTGCACGCTCCGTATGCGGCAGCGCAGGAGAAGGTCCTCAAGGTCGTTCCCCACTCGAACCTGGCGATCCTCGACCCGATCTGGACCACGCAGTACATGGTCCGCAACCACGGCTACATGATCTACGACACGCTGTTCGCCACCGACGCGGACAGCAAGATCCAGCCGCAGATGGTCGACACCTGGACGGTCAGCGACGACAAGCTGCAGTGGACCTTCAAGCTGCGCAAGGACCTCTCCTTCCACGACGGCAAGCCGGTCACCGGGGAAGACGTCGTCGCCTCGCTTCAGCGCTGGGGCAAGCGCGACGCGATGGGCCAGAAACTGTTCAGCTTCGTCGACCGGATCGAGGCCACCGAGGCCGACACCTTCCGGATCGTGCTGCGCGAGCCCTGCGGCTTCGTGCTCGAAGCGCTGGGCAAGCCCTCGTCGATCGTGCCGTTCATCATGCCCAAGCGCGTGGCCGAGACGCCGGCCGACCAGCAGATCGACGACTACACCGGCTCGGGTCCCTACCGGTTCGTGCGCGAGGAGTTCAAGCCCGGCGACAAGGCCGTCTATGCGAAGTTCGACGGTTACGTGCCGCGTGACGAACCGCCTTCCGGCACCGCCGGCGGCAAGCGCGTCTACGTCGACCGCGTCGAATGGAACCTGGCGCTGCGCGACCCGCAGCAGCAGGTCAACGCACTGATCCGCGGCGAAGTCGACATGATCGAGCAGCCGGCCTTCGAGTCGTACCCGCCGCTGCGTGCCGACCCGAACGTCGAGATCGTCAACTGGAACCCGCTCGGTTTCCAGTACATGCTGCGCTTCAACCACCTGCACAAGCCCTTCGACGACCCGAAGGTCAAGGCGGCGGCGATGATGGCGATGAACCAGCAGGCCTTCCTGAAGGCCCAGGTCGGCGACGATGAACTGTTCAAGGTCTGCCCGTCGATGTTCACCTGCGGCACGCCGTACGCGTCCGAAGCCGGGGCCGAAGCTCAGAACATGGGCAAGGGCAACCTGAAGAAGGCGCAGGAACTGCTGAAGGCCTCGGGCTATGACGGCACGCCGGTCGTCATCATGAAGCCGACCGACCTGCCGTCGATCGGCAAGCTGCCCGACGTGGCCGCGCTGCTGCTGCGCCAGGCCGGCTTCAAGGTCGACCTTCAGTCGATGGACTGGAACACGCTGGTCTCGCGTCGCGCGAAGAAGGATCCGCCGTCCGAGGGCGGCTGGAACATCTTCGCGACGGCCTGGGTATCGCCCGACATCTGGAACCCGCTGACCAACGCTGCGCTGATCGGCTCGGGCGCGAATGCCTGGTTCGGCTGGGCCGACTCGCCCGAACTCGAGAAGTTGCGCGACCAGTTCGCGCGCGAGACCGACGACGCGCAGAAGAAGGCGCTGGCCGAGCAGATCCAGAAGGCGGCGTTCGAGTACGGCACGCATGCGCCGCTGGGCGAGTACGTGCAGCCGGCCGCCGTGCGCAAGGGCATCACCGGCCTGGTGACGGCGCCGGGCAACCTGTACTGGAACATCCAGAAGCCCTGACGGACCGGCACCGCCGTCCGCGGCCGCTTCGCGGCGGTCGCGGACGGCGGGCGCCGCCCCGGTCCCTGCGCGACAAGCGATGACAGGCTTCATCCTCAGGCGAATCGCAGCGACGATCCCGGTGCTGCTGATCGTCGCCATCCTGGTGTTCCTGATGCTTCGGCTGACGCCGGGCGACCCGGCGGCGATCATCGCCGGCGACGCGGCCAGCGAAGAGAACATCCGGCAGATCCGCGAGAACCTGGGGCTGGAGCGCCCGCTGCCGGTGCAGTTCGGCATCTGGTTCGGCAACCTGCTGCGCGGCGAACTCGGCGAGTCGTACTTCTTCAAGATGCAGGTGACCGAGCTGATCGCGCAGCGGCTCGAACCCACGTTCGCACTCGCGGCGATGACGATCGTCGTGACCGTGCTGATCGCGGTGCCGCTGGGCGTCATCGCCGCATGGCGCCACGGCGGCTGGCTCGATCGTGCGCTGATGGGCTTCTCGGTGCTCGGTTTCTCGATCCCGGTGTTCGTGCTCGGCTACCTGCTGATCTGGCTCGTGTCGATCCGGCTCGGCTGGCTGCCGGTGCAGGGTTACTCGCGGATCGCCGACGGCCTGTGGCCGTTCCTGAAGCACCTGATCCTGCCGTCGATCGCGCTGTCGGTCATCTACATCGCGTTGATCGCACGCGTCACGCGCGCGGCCGTTGCCGAAGTACTGACCGAGGACTACGTGCGCACGGCGCGCGCCAAGGGGCTGCCCGAGAAGCGGGTGCTGATCCGGCACGCGCTGGCCAACGCCGCCGTGCCGATCGTCACGGTCATCGGAATCGGCATCGCGCTGCTGATCGGCGGCGTGGTCGTGACCGAAACGGTGTTCGGCATCCCCGGCCTCGGGCGGTTGACCGTCGATGCGGTGCTCGCGCGCGACTTCCCGACGATCCAGGGCGTGATCCTGTTCTTCTCGTTCGCCTACGTGCTGATCAACCTGCTCGTCGACCTGTCCTACCTGCTGTTCGATCCGAGGATCCGATACTGATGGCGGTTCCCGACCCGGCTGCCCCACGCGCGGGTATTGCCCACTCGGGCGGCGATTTGGGCGGCCCTTACCCGGGTGGCCCGAGCGCCGGGGTCGACGAGATGCTGTCGGTCGAAGCCGCCGACATCGTCGAACGACCGTCGGCCTGGAGGCGCCTGGCGCGCAACTGGAGCGTGCGCATCGGCGGTGCCGTGCTGCTTGCGATGGTCGCGATCGCGATCGCGGCCCCGCTGCTGGGCACCGTCGATCCGACGATGTTCGATCCGGCCAGCCGCGACCTGCTGCCGGGCGAGTCGGGCGAGATCATGACCTTCGAAGGCGACATGCTCGAGCACAGGTTCCTGATGGGATCGGACTCCTATGGCCGCGACATCTACAGCCGGGTGATCTACGGCACGCGGGTGTCGCTGATCGTCGGCATCGCCTGCGCGGTCCTGGCCACGCTGTTCGGCGTGCTGGCCGGCCTGCTGTCGGGTTACGTTCGCTGGCTCGACGGCCTGATGATGCGCGTGATGGACGGCCTGATGGCGATCCCGGGCATCCTGATCGCGATCGCGCTCGTTGCGCTGTGGCGGGCGAGCCTGCTCACCGTGATCGTCGCGATCGCGATCCCCGAGATTCCGCGCGTGACGCGGCTCGTGCGCTCGCTGGTGCTGACGATCCGCGAGGAGCCCTACGTGGAAGCGGCTCTCTCGTTGGGGACCCCGGGCTGGAAGATCATGTTCGGGCACATCCTGCCGAACACGATCGCACCGCTGATCGTGCAGGCGACCTACATCTGCGCGTCGGCGATCCTGGTCGAGGCGATCCTGTCCTTCCTCGGCGTCGGCCTGCCGGCCGACATCCCGACCTGGGGGAACATCATGGCCGAGGGCCGGCTGCAGTTCCAGCAGTACCCGCACACGATGTTCTTCCCCGGCCTGTTCCTCGCGGTCGCCGTGCTCGCCGTCAACATGCTCGGCGACGGCCTGCGCGACACGCTTGACCCGAAGATGGCCAAACGTGCCTGAGGCGGCGATGACGAAGCCCGACGCCCCGGTCCTCGAGATCCGCGACCTGACGATCGCCCTGCCCCGCGGCGGCGACAGGCGCCGCGCGGTCGACGGGGCGAACCTGCAGGTGCACCGTGGCGAGATCGTCTGCCTGGTCGGCGAATCGGGCTCGGGCAAATCGGTCATCGCGCAGGCCGTGATGGGCCTGCTGCCGAAGCAGTTGCCGGTGGCGGGCGGCCAGATCCTGCTGCAAGGCGAGGACATCACGCATGCGAGCGAAGCGCGGCTGCGCGAGCTGCGCTGCGTGCGCATGTCGATGATCTTCCAGGAGCCGATGACCGCGCTGAATCCGGTCATGCGCTGCGGCGAGCAGATCGACGAGGTGCTGCACACCCACACCGATCTCGACGCCCGCGCGCGCCGGCAGCGCGTACGCCAGGCCATCGAGGACGTCGGCCTGCCCGACCCCGATCGGATGTTCGATTCGTATCCGCACCAGTTGTCGGGCGGCCAGCGCCAGCGCGTGATGATCGCGATGGCGCTGATCCTCGAACCGCTGCTGCTGATCGCCGACGAACCGACGACAGCGCTCGACGTGACGACGCAGGCGCAGATCCTGCGGCTGATCGAGGCGCTGCAGCAGCGCCACGGCACCGGCGTGCTGTTCATCACGCACGACTTCGGCGTCGTCGCCGAGATCGCCGACCGCGTCGCCGTGCTGCGCCTGGGCGACATGGTCGAGACCGGCGACAAGCGCAGCGTGCTGACCGCGCCGCAGCACCCGTACACGAAGATGCTGATCGCCGCCGTGCCCGGCGTGCACCCGCCGCAGCGCAAGCCCGACGCCGAAGCTCCGCTCGTGCTGCGCACCGAAGGGCTCGACAAGGTCTATTCGAGCGGCGGGTTCCTGTCGAGGCGGCGCGAGGTTCGCGCAGCCACCGGCGTCTCCTTCCAGATCCGCCGCGGCCAGACGCTGGGCATCGTCGGCGAATCGGGTTCGGGCAAGTCGACGGTCGCACGATGCATCGCGCGGCTGATCGATCCGAGCGCCGGCAAGGTCGAGATCGGCGGACAGGACATCGCGACGATGCCGCACCGCGCACTGCGGCCGCTGCGCAAGCAGGTGCAGGTGATCTTCCAGGACCCGTATCGCTCGCTGAACCCGCGCCGCACGGTCGGCGAGTCGATCATCGAAGGTCCGTTGAACTTCGGCACGCCGCGCGCGCGAGCGCTGGAGCGCGCGCGCGAGCTGATGACGCTGGTGCGGCTGGACCCGTCGGCGCTCGATCGCTATCCGCACCAATTCTCGGGCGGACAGCGCCAGCGCATCTGCATCGCCCGCGCGCTGGCGATGGAACCCGAGCTGCTGATCGCCGACGAAGCGGTGTCCGCGCTCGACGTGTCGGTGCAGGCGCAGGTCATGCGTCTGCTCGACGAGATCCGCGACCGGCTGCGGCTGGCGATGCTGTTCATCACGCACGACCTGCGCGTGGCCGCACAGGTCTGCGACCAGATCGTCGTGATGTCGAAGGGGCGGGTCGTCGAATACGGCGAGGCGGCCGAGGTGTTTTCGAACCCGCAGCACGAATACACGCGGGCGCTGTTCGCAGCCGCGCCCGGGCGCGACTTCGAGTTCGCGTCCTGAAGCGCGCGCCCTCGGGTACTCAGTCCTCGCCCACCTGAATGCGCTGCGCCTGCAGTGCCTCGAAGATCGGCGCGTCGCTGAAGCGGAACAGATCCAGCGCCTGCGCGCTCGATGTCCGAGACGAGCCTGGAGCGTCGGCCGATCCCGCAGCCTTCGCCGAGAACGGCACCCACGACGGCACGACGAACATGTCTCCGCGCTGCACGTGCCAGCTCCGCTCGCCGACCTTCACCGTGCCTTCGCCGTCGAACACCTGGAACACCGAGGAGCCGACCTCGCGCCGAACCAGCGAAGCACAGCCACTGCGCAGCCGGTGCATCTCGGTGCGGATCGTCGGCAGCACGTCGCTGCCGCTGGTGGGATTCGTGAACCGCACGGCGGCGTGGCCGGGACTCAGCGTGAACGCGTGGCCTTCGTCTTCGAGCGCCAGTTGCTCGTTCAGCGCGCGATCGGTCTCGGCCCAGCGATAGACGAGCAGCGGCGTGGCCGCGAGCGGCTCGGGCCGCGACGCCGGGCGCAGGCCAGGAAAGCCCCAGACCCGCTCGGAGCGGCTCAGTTCGGGCGTGCCCTTCTCCTCGTCGCTGATTTCGTCGCGGCCGAACTCGAAGAACTGCGACTCGGTGTAGCAGGAAAACGGGATATCGAGGCCGTCGATCCATGCCATCGGCGCGCTGGCGGCGTTGTGATGGGCATGCCAGTTCCAGCCCGACTGCGGCAGGAAGTCGCCGCGCGACATTCGGATCGGATCGCGGTTCACGACCGTCCAGACGCCCTCGCCTTCGACGACGAAGCGGAACGCGTGCTGCGTGTGCCGGTGCTCGGGAGCGTGCTCACCGGGCATCAGGTACTGGATCGCCGCCCACAGCGTCGGCGTAGCGTAGGGCTTGCCGCCGAGAGACGGATTGGCGAGCGCGATCGCCCGGCGTTCGCCGCCGCGGCCCACCGGCACCAGCCGGCCGGCCTGTTCGGCCAGCGCGAGCAGGTTCTTCCATCGCCACAGGTGCGGCGCCGCCTTGCTCTTCGGATGCAGCGGCATCAGCTCGCCGATCTCGGTCCACAGCGGCACCAGCAGCTCGCGTTCGAATCCGCGATACAGCGCCTCGAGTTCGGCAGACGGCTCGGGCTGTCCCGGGCGGGCTTCGGCCTTCAGGCGCACCGGCGATTCGACGACGCGTTCGTTCATGGAGGTCTCCTTACCTGTTTGCGCTTCGGTCGGGCCCGCGATCACGAGGCCAGGCAGTTCTCGACCTTCCAGCCGTACAGCCATTCCAGCGCGTCGTAGAAGCGCTCGGGCGTGCGCCCCTTCCACAGGTCGTTGCGCACCAGGCGCTCGACATCCCTGGCGTGGTAGATGCGCCCCATCTCGCGCGATGACAGCAGGACGCGGGCGGTACGCGCGACACGCGAGCGCTGGTACAGCTCGAAGGCGCTGGAAAGGTCGTCGTCGTTCACGCGCAGCGCCTCGCCCAGCGTCACCGCGTCTTCGAGCGCCATGCAGGCGCCCTGCGCCAGATACTGCAGCATCGGATGCGCGGCGTCGCCGAGCAGCGCGGCGCGCCCGTAAACCCACTGGCCGATCGGCTCGCGGTCGGCCGTGGCCCAGCGTTTCCAGTCCTTCGGAAGCTCGATCAACTGGCGCGCCTTTGCGCAGATCCCTTCGAAATAGCCGAGCACTTCGTCCCGGCTGCCCTCGCGCACGCCCCACTCTTCCTGCTGGCGGCTGTGGAAGGTGACGACGACGTTGTACTGCTCGCCGCCGCGCAGCGGATAGTGCACCAGGTGGCAGTTCGGCCCGACCCAGATGCTGGCCGCGTTCCACTGCAGGTCGGCCGGAAAGTCGTTCCTGTCGACGACCGCACGGTAGACGACGTGCCCCGAGACCCGCGCCTCGTCGCCGACGTACTGGCGCCGCACCGCCGACTTGACGCCGTCGGCGCCGATCAGCGCCAGCCCGCGGTGCGTGCCGCCCTGCGCGTCGTGCACGACGACCGTCCCGTTTTCCTGGTCCACGCGCTGCACCGTGGTCGAGGTCGCGATCTCGATCGTGCCCGCTTCCTGCGCCCCCTCGAGCAGCGAGGTATGGACGTCGGCGCGGTGGATCACCGCATACGGGTTGCCGAAGCGGTCGCGAAACGCCTGGCCGGTCGGGACGCGGGCGACGAGTGTCTCGTCGAGCGCATCGTGCATGAGCATCTCGTCGGTATAGACGGCGCGTGCGCGCGCCCGCTCACCGACGCCGAGCGCATCGAAGGCCGAAAACGCGTTCGGACCGAGCTGGATGCCGGCGCCTATTTCGCCGAGCCTGGGGCTCTGCTCGAGGACCTTGACCCGGAAGCCGCGGCGCGTCAGCGCGAGGGCTGCCGCGAGCCCGCCGATGCCACCGCCGGCGACGATGACCGGAAGGGCATTTGCCGAATCGCGCATCCGGGTCTCCTCTGGTCTGCGTTATCGTCAGTATACGGACGACCATCCACCGCCGATGTTTGCGGCAGTGCAATTTCCGCCGGACCGGATCGGTTAGAATCGCGACCGTCATCGGGGAGTAGCCGCCCTTCGAATCGCGAAAGGGGCCTGCGTCAACACACTTGGCCTTCGGCCATGGCGCAGGCAGTTCCCAGGCAGCCTGCCGTGCTTTCGGGCTGCCCGACCTGGCGAGACCTTTGACCATGCCGTCTCCGCACTGGCCGGGACACGGCGTGGTCATCGCGTTCTCGACCCGGCCAGGGAGCATGCATTGGAAGCCCTGCTGATCTCCACCGGTATCGTCGCGCTGGCCGAAATCGGCGACAAGAC
>JAAZBL010000268.1 GCA_012513825.1 Limnobacter sp.
CAGCAGCACGCCCGCCAGCGCGAGGTTGAAGCTCGACAGCCACTTGATGCCGCGTTCGACCCCGCTGGCACTCGAAGACATGTACAAGACGAAGCAGACGGCGATCACCGTGAGTTGCATGCCCAGGCCGCTGGGAAGACCGAATACGCGACTCATGCCGGCACTGATCTGCATCGTGCCGAAACCGAGCGTCGTCGCCACGCCGACTGCCGTCGCGACCACGGCCACGATGTTGACGAGCTTGCCGATCCAGCCGAGGTGGCGGTCGCCGATCAGCGGCTGCAGCAGGTCGCTGATCAGGCCGCGTCCGTTGCGGTTGTACTGGAACCAGCCGATGGCCAGGCCCATCAGCGCATAAATGGCCCAGGGATGCAGGCCCCAATGGAAGAACGTGTAGCGCATTGCCGCGCGCGCCGCCAGCGGAGTCCTCGGCGCCAGTCCTTCCGGCGGCGTGACCACGTGCGAGATCGGTTCGGCGGCGCCCCAGAACACCAGGCCGATGCCCATGCCGGCGGCAAACAGCATCGACAGCCAGGCGGCATTCGAGAACTCGGGGTCGGCGTCACGTCCGCCGATCCGAAGCCGACCCGTCGGGCCGAAAGCGAGCCAGGCAAGGAAGACCAGCGTAAGGAAAACGACCAGCAGGTAGAGCCAGCCGGCATGTTGGATCACCGCCGCCAGCGCCGCATTGCTGGCCGTCTCGAACGGTTGCGGCGCGAGCCCGGCAACCACCGACAGCGCGATGACGAGGAAGAGTGAAATTCGGAAAACCATTTACTCGCACTCCTGGTGGTATGCATCGCGGCCCGGGCCGTACGGGCCCGCTGGCCGACAGGGCGGTTGCGGCCGGACCCATGCTGCGCCCATCGCCGCCGTTTGGCGACAATCCGGCTCTGCCCGGCGCGGCGTCATGCTCGCCGCGAACCCGAGCCGCCGTCGATGCCGGGGCCGCTGCCGGCGAGCACGTCGGCGAATACTGCGCTGTCGACGTTGCCTCCGGACAACACGGCCGCGAGCGTCCGCCCTCGATTCGCTTCGCGTTCCTTCGCGGCGGCGGCAAGCGCCGCGGCGCCGGCGCCTTCCGCGCAGTTGTGCGTGCACTCGAAGATCAGGCGCATCGCTTCGGCGACTTCGTCGTCGCTGACCTCGACGATCCGGTCGACATGGCGCCAGATGATCTCCAGCGCCTCGGCTTGCGGGGTTCGGCAGGCCATGCCGTCGGCCAGCTGCGTCGACACCTCGGCATCGATCGGCCGTTTCGACGCGAAGGACAGCGCATACGCGCGGGCATGCGCCGAGACGACGCCGACGACCTTCGTTGCCGGGCTCAGCGCATTGCGTGCGGCCACCGTGCCGCAGATCCCGGAACCCAGGCCGATCGGCACGTAGACGGTATCGATCGCATCGACGGCGCGGAACAGTTCGGCCCCATAGGTCGCGACGCCGCGCACCAGGAGCGGATCGAACGAAGGCACCATCGTGGCGCGTTCGGTCTCGGCGATGGCCTCGGCGAACTCCCTGGCCTCCTGGAAGTCGTGACCGTGCTCGATCAGGCGCGCGCCGAGCGCCCGCATCGCGGCGTTCTTCTCGGCGCTGTTGCCGAAGGGCACCACGACGATCGGCTCGATTCCATGGCGACGAGCCGCGAAAGCGACCGACTGGCCGTGATTGCCACGCGTCGCGCTGACGATTCGCTCGACGCCGCCTCGCCGCGCGAGCTCGGCGAAATAGACGAGACCGCCGCGAACCTTGAACGCGCCGAGCGGCGTGTGGTTCTCGTGCTTGAGCCACAGGTCCATGCCGAGGCGTTCGCAGAGCAGCGGCCAGCGGTACTGCGGCGTCGGGAGCATCGTCGACCGGACGAGCGCGGCGGCGGAGTCGATTTCTTCGAGCGTGGGCAGCATGGCGTCGGGCGGGGGGAGCATGGCGTCGGGCGGGTCAGTCGATTCGATGGCCACGAGCTCTCCCTTCGCGCCGGAGAAGGCGTCGAAGATCCGGCGGTGGGCCTGGTACGAACATGGATCGTGCCGCCGATAGTAATCGGCGACCCAGGCCTGCAGCGCGGGCGGCCGATTGCTTCACCGTGTCCCGAGGAAGCCGGCCAGCGCACGGGCCGTATGCGTGACCCCCCGCGCCGCCAGTTCGGCGGGCGGGCCGGCGGCGACGATCCTGCCTCCGCCGGCGCCGCCTTCCGGCCCGAGGTCGACGATCCAGTCGGCCTCGGCCCAGATGTCGAGGTTGTGCTCGACGACGACCAGCGTGTTGCCGGCGTCGACGAGCCGATGCAGCACGCGGATCAGCTTTTCCACGTCGGCCATGTGCAGCCCGACCGTCGGTTCGTCGAGCACGTACAGCGTCTGCGGCGGCGGGGGCAGCCTGCGGCCCGCGGCCAGCGCCTTCGCGCGGGCGCGCAGCACGCGCGGGTCGTCGTCGCCGTCGCCTGCGCCGTCGATCCGGACCTTCGCCAGTTCGGTCACGAGCTTGATCCGTTGCGCCTCGCCGCCCGACAGCGTCGGGCTCGGCTGGCCCAGCGTCAGGTAACCGAGGCCCACGTCCTGCAGCAATTGCAGCGGGCGTGCGATCGCCGGATGCGCGGCGAAGAAGGCGAGCGCCTCGTCGACGTCCATCGCCAGCACGTCGCCGATGCTCTTGCCGCGCAGCAGCACGGCTAGCGTTTCGCGATTGAAGCGGCTGCCGCGACAGACGTCGCAGAGGACCTTGACGTCGGGCAGGAAGCTCATCTCGATCGTCTGCTGGCCCTGGCCGGCGCAGGCCTCGCAGCGGCCGCCGGCCGTGTTGAAGCTGAAGCGCCCGGGGCCCCAGCCACGGATCCGCGCTTCGCTGGTGTCGGCGAACAGTCGGCGGATCGCGTCCCAGAAGCCGACGTAGGTGGCCGGGCACGAGCGCGGCGTCTTGCCGATCGGCGTCTGGTCGACTTCGAGCACGCGGGTGATGCCTTCCCAGCCTTCGATCGCGTCGACGCCGGCCGGTTTCGGCAGCGGGCGGCGCTGGTTGCGCGCGTGGACCAGCGCTGCGACGTTGGCGAGCAGCACGTCGCGCGCCAGCGTCGACTTGCCCGAGCCCGAGACGCCGGTGACCACGGTCATCCGGCGCAGCGGGATGCGTGCGTTGACGTGGCGCAGGTTGTGCAGATGTGCACCCCGCAGCGACAGCCATGCGCTGGTCGCGCCCGCGCCCTCCGTCGATGCGATTGCGACGGTCGGCGACGACGGCCTGCCTTCCGCGATCGACGCGCTGTCCGCTCCGGTCGCGGGAACCGGCCTCGGCGGAACCAGCGGGTGCGGCAGCGGGTTCGCGAGAAAGCGCCCGGTCAGGCTGTCCGGGTGCTTCGCGAGCTCGTCGTGGCGGCCGGTCGCGATGATGCGGCCGCCGAGACGACCGGCGCCGGGGCCGATGTCGATGACGTGGTCGGCGCGCCGGATCGTGTCCTCGTCGTGCTCGACGACGAGCAGCGTATTGCCCTTCTCGCGCAGCGCTTCGAGCGTATCGAGCAGGATCCGGTTGTCGTGCGGATGCAGGCCGATCGTCGGTTCGTCGAGCACGTAGCAGACGCCCTGCAGGTTCGAGCCGAGCTGCGCAGCGAGCCGGATGCGCTGCGCCTCGCCGCCGGACAGCGTCGGCGCGGCGCGATCGAGCGTCAGGTAGCCGAGGCCGACGGCAGCCAGGAACTCGAGGCGTGAGCGGATCTCGGTCAGCACGTCGCGCGCGATCTCCTGCTCGCGACCCGAGAAGCCGAGCTGGCGCAGCCAGCGCAGGCAATCGTCGACCGGCATCGCCGTCAGCTCGGCGATCGACAGGTCGAGCAGGCGCACGGCCAGCGCGCTCGGATTGAGACGTCGGCCGTCGCAGGCAGGGCAGGGTTCGTCGACCACCGTCGTGGCTTCGGGCGAAATGCCGGGCGCCGTCTTTTCGGAGGTCGCGGCGGCGGCCTGCGCGGCGAGCTGGTCGGCGAGCTTCTCGGCCAGGTGTCCGATCGCGTCGGTGCTCGAATCCTCGTCGGCGCGGTTCTTCGGATCGAGCTTCGGCACGTAGGGCAGCCTGACCCCGGTGCCGATGCAGTCCGGGCACCAGCCGATCTTCGAGTTGAACGAGAACATCCGCGGGTCGGGCTCCGGAAAGCTCGTACCGCACGACGGGCACGCACGCTTCGTCGAGAACAGCCGCGTTTCGAGCGCCGCGGCGGCGGCTTCGTAGCCCTGCGCATCGCCGTTGTCGGCGGCCGACCGCAGGCCGTCGAGCGGCGCGGCGACCATCACGATGCCCTTGCCGAGGTCGAGCGCCTGGCGCAGCGCATCGCGCAACTGCGATTCGCCGGCCGGGTCGACGGTCAGGTCGGCGATCGGCAACTCGATGTCGTGCTCGACGTAGCGATCGAGGCGCGGGAAGCGATCGGTCGGCAGGAAGGCGCCGTCGACGCGCAGATGGCCGAAGCCCTTGGCCTTCGCCCATTTCGCGAGGTCGGTGTAGACGCCCTTGCGCGCGACGACCAGCGGCGCGAGCAGGCCGATGTGCCGGCCGCGGTAGTCGCGCAGGATGCGCGCGGCGATCGCGTCGAAGTCCTGCGGCTCGATCCGTGCCTCGCAGTTCGGGCAGTACTGGACGCCGAGCTTCACGTAGAGCAGGCGCAGGAAATGGTAGATCTCGGTCAGCGTCG
>JAAZBL010000002.1 GCA_012513825.1 Limnobacter sp.
AGAAGATCATGAAGAACCCGGCTTCCTTCCAGATCGCCACGACCATCGTCGCGCCGAGCACCGTGCTGCGATCGCCGAGCCAGTTGTGGCTGGGGAAGCCGAGCGCCCCGGTGACCTGCTCGAGCAGCCCGTATTGAGGCGTGTAGAAGAACAGCCAGATATTGGCCACCGCGATCATCGGCAGCACGGTCGGCGTGAAGTACGCCATCCGCAGGAACCCGCGTCCGGCCAGGCGGCCGTTGACCCACAGCGCCATCGCCAGCGCGATCGCGATCGAGGTCGGAATCGTGCCGAGCGCGAACCAGAGGTTGTTCCACAGTGCCTGCCAGAAGACGTCGTCTTCGAGCATCAATTCGTAGTTCTCGAGGCCGACGAAGCGCGCCGGCCGGGCGCCCTTCGGCGTCGAGAACAGGCTGTGCCAGGCCGTGGCCAGCGCCGGCCAGTGGGTGAAGGCCACGAGCAGCACCATGGCCGGCAACAGCAGCAGCCAGCCGATCACCTGCGCGGACGTGCCTGCCGGGACCGCCGGCGACACCGGCGCCGCCCGGGCAACCGGGGCCGTTCGCACGCCGCCGTCCGCCATCGTCCGCGACTCCGACCCCTCGACCCGCGCCGCTCGCCCCGACTACCTGTAGCTCCTCAGGATCCGATCGGCCTCGCGCTGCGCGTCCTTCAACGCCGCCTCGGGCGCCTTGGCGCCGGTCAGCGCCGCCTGCAGGCCGTCGTTGAGCGCCTTCGTGACGCGCTGGTTCTCGTGCGTGGACAGCTCGGCCACCGAAAACTCGAGCTGGTCGCGGGCGACCGTCGCCTGCGGTACCTCCTCGACGTATTTCTTCATCGCCGGCGTTTCCCAGGCGGCCGGGGTGACCGCGACGTAGCCGGTCGCGATGCTCCACTGCGCGGCGCGCTCGGGCGCGGTGGCCCACTTGATGAACTTCAGCGCCGCCTGTTTCTCCTCGTCGGAGGTCTTCTCGAAGACATAGAAGTTGCCGCCGCCGGTCGGGCTGCCGCGCTGCTTCTTCGCCGGCAGCATCGCCACGCCGAACGGGAAGCCGGCATTCGTGCGGATGTTGGTCAGGTTGCCGGTCGTGGTCCAGATCATCGCGGCGGTCCGCTCGAAGAAGTCCTTCGGCGTCGTGCCCCATTCGATGACACCGCCGGGCATGACCTTGTGCTTCGCCGACAGGTCGACCCAGTACTGCAGGGCCTCGACGACCTCGGGCTTGTCGAAATACGTTTCGTTGCCGGCTTCGTTCATCAGCAACGCGCCGTTCGGCGTCGTCAGCCCCTGGAACAGCCAGTACGGAAAGCCCGACGACGGGATCTTGACGCCCCACAGCGTGACCTTGCCCGAAGCATCGGTCTTCGTCAGCTTCTTCGCGAACTCGACCATCTCGTCCCAGGTTGCCGGCGCCTTGTCCGGATCGAGGCCCGCTTCCTCGAACAGCTCCTTGTTCCAGTAAAGTACGATCGTCGAGCGCTGGAACGGCACGCCCCAGGTCTTGCCGCCGGTGCGGCTGTTCATCATGAAGCTGTCGAAGAAACCGGAGAGCCACTGCTTGTCGTCGGCGCTGGTGGCCAGCGAATCGATCGGCACGATCGCGCCTTCGTCGATCAGCGTGAACATGTCGGTCGACAGCAGCACGGCCAGGTGCGGCGGCTGCCCGCTCTTGAACGCGGTCAGCACCTTGACGATGCTTTCCTGGTAGGTGCCGGCGTAGACGGGCTTGATCTTGATGTCGGGATTTTCCTTCTCGAAATCGGCGGCCATCCGGTCGATCGTCTTCGTGACCGGACCGCCGACGGCGACCGGGTAGTAGAAGCTCAGCTCGACCTGCTTCTGCGCGTGGGCGGCGGGCAGCGCCGCCATCAGCGCGGCGGCGGCGAGCGCCTGCAACAGCGTCCTGCGAATCATGCGGATCTCCTCCTGGCTCGTTGTCGTTCGTCGGTGAAACGGAAATCGTCGCGTCGCGCCCCGGTCGCGGCGTCGAAGAAATGGCAGTCTTCCTCGAGCCAGTCGAGCGCGAGCTGCGTGCCGGCCGGCAGATGGTGCTTTCCGGGCAGGCGCGCGGCGATCGTATTCTCGCCCGCCTGGCATGTCACGATCGTGTCGGCCCCGAAATACTCGGCGGTCTGCACGAGCACGGCAAACCCGCCCCGCTCGGCGACCCGCACCTGCTCGGGCCGTACGCCGAGCAGCAGGTCGTTGCGCCCCGGGCAGGCGATCACGTTCATCGGCGGCGTGCCGATGAAGCGGGCGGCGAACACGCTGGCCGGTCGCGCGTAGAGCTCGGCCGGCGCCGCATCCTGCTCGATGCGTCCGGCGTTCAGCAGGACGACCTGGTCGGCCATGCTCATCGCCTCGGTCTGGTCGTGCGTGACATAGATCATCGTGATGCCGAGCTTGCGCTGCAACGCGCGAATCTCGCGCCGCATCTCGTGGCGCAATTGCGCATCGAGGTTCGACAAGGGCTCGTCCATCAGGCAGACCGGCGTTTCGGCGATGATCGCGCGCCCGAGCGCAACCCGTTGCTGCTGGCCGCCGGACAACTGCGCCGGCCGGCGATCGAGCAGGGCCGACAGCCCGAGCAGCTCGACGACGCGCGCCAGCCGCCGTTCGTGATCCTGGCGCGGTTCCCTGCGCACGCGCAGCCCGAACAGGATGTTCTCGCGCACGCTCAGGTGCGGGAACAGCGCGTAGGACTGGAACACCATCGAGATCCGCCGCTTGGCCGGCGGCAGCGCCGTCACGTCGCGATCGCCGATCAGGATGCGGCCTGCGCTCGGCTGGTCGAGCCCGGCGATCATTCGCAGCGTCGTCGACTTGCCGCAACCCGAGGGGCCGAGAAGCACGACGAAGCTGCCCGGCGCAGCGACGAAGCTGATGTCGTCGACGGCCGTCGTCGGGCCCCAGTGCTTGCTGACATGCTCGAGTGCGATGGCGGTCATGGCGGAAGCGATGTGGATCGCCGACGGCGCCGGCGGCGTGTCGGCTCGGCGGGATCCCGATCCCGCGGGTTCGCGCGACATTCTGCACGCAAGTCGCCGTCGGCGCGCAAGCCTTCGCTGCGCCCGCCACCGGCGCGCGGCGAACGACCGGCCACCCAGCGTCGAGGCGCAGGCGCGAACGCGTTACAGTTGCCCCGATGAGAGTGCTGCTGACCGAAGACGACCGGATGATCGGGCACGCGGTCCAGACCGCGCTGCGCCAGGACGGCTGCGTCGTCGACTGGGTGCGCGACGCCGAATCGGCCGACGCCGCGCTGCTGGCCGGGAGCTTCGACCTGCTGCTGCTCGACCTGGGCCTGCCGGGCCGCGACGGCATCAGCCTGCTGCGCGAACTGCGCGCGCGCCGCGACGCGACGCCGGTGCTGGTGATCACGGCACGCGATGCCGTCGAAGACCGGATCGCCGGGCTCGACGCCGGCGCCGACGACTATCTGGTCAAGCCCTTCGACCTCGACGAACTGGCCGCGCGGATGCGCGCGCTGTTGCGCCGCAGCGCCGGGCACGGCACCGCCTATCTCGAGCACCGCGGCGTGCGGCTCGACCCGGGCACCCGTGAAGTGACCCGGCATGGCAAGCCGGTGTCGCTGTCGCCACGCGAATACGCGGTGCTCGAGGCGCTGTTGCTGCGGCCCGGCGTCGTCCTGTCGCGCGCGCAACTGGAGGACCGGCTCTACGGCTGGAGCGAGTCGGTCGAGAGCAACGCGGTCGAGGTCTACATCCACGGGCTGCGGCGCAAGCTGGGCCACGACATGATCCAGAACGTGCGCGGCGTCGGTTATTTCGTGCCGCGCGAAGCGACGGCGCCGGACGAAGCCTGATGCCGGGCGCGTCGATTCGCGGGCGACTGCTGATGTCGCTGCTGCCGCTGTTCATCGCGGCCGAGATCGCGACCGGCGTCGTCAGCTATCGCTACGTGCTGCGCGAAAGCCACCAGTTGTTCGACTACCACCTGCAGCAGATGGCGCTGTCGCTGCGCGACCAGGGCGCCGTGATGACGCCGCCGGTACCGAACGAGGAACGCGAGCAGTTCGACTTCGTCGTGCAGATCTGGAACGCCGACGGCTCGAAGGTCTATCTGTCGCAGACGCGGTCGAGGGCGCGGCTTCCCGACCGCGCGACGCTGGGATTTGCCGACGTCGTCACCGACGGCGAACGCTGGCGCGTATTCAGCACGCTTGCACGCGGGCGCGTCATCCAGGTCGGGCAGCCGTACCAGGTCCGCGAGCGGATCGCCGCGGCGGCCGCGATGCGCAGCCTGACCCCGCTGCTGGTGCTGGCCCCGCTGGTCGCGATCGCGATCTGGTGGCTCGTCGGGCGTTCGCTGGCGCCGGTCGAACGCGTGGCCTCCGACCTGCGGCGACGCGACGAGAGACGGCTCGACCCGGTCTCCGACGAGCGGCTGCCCGCCGAGATCGAGCCGATGGTGCGCTCGCTGAACGGCCTGCTCGGGCGCCTGCAGCAGGCCTTCGCCGCGCAACGGGCGTTCGTGGCCGACGCCGCGCACGAGCTGCGCACGCCGATCACGGCGCTGAAGCTGCAGGCCGGACTGCTCGGCCGCGCGCGCGACGACGCGCAGCGGGCCGATGCGCTCGCGCAGCTGCACGCCGGCATCGATCGTTCGGCGCACCTCGTCGACCAGCTCCTCACGCTGGCGCGCAACGAGCCGCAGGCGCAGACCTCGCAGGCGGCGAACGTGCTGCCGTCGGCGCAGGTCGACCTGGCCCGGCTCGCGCGCGACGCGGCCGCCGAGCTGCAAACGATCGCCGAAGCCCGCGGCACGACGATCACCGTCGACGCACCGCAGACGC
Organism: Limnobacter sp.; assembly: GCA_012513825.1. GTDB lineage: Bacteria > Pseudomonadota > Gammaproteobacteria > Burkholderiales > Burkholderiaceae_E > Zeimonas. Next base: position 4,818 of record JAAZBL010000002.1, read on the forward strand.
TCGCGCTGCGCGGCGACGCCAACGCGCTGCTCAGCCTGGTCTGCAACCTGCTCGACAACGCGATCCGGCATGGCGCCGGGGGGCGGAGGATCGCCGTATCGGTGGCCTTCGCCGATGCGGGCGGCATCGCCCGCCTGATCGTCGACGACGACGGGCCCGGCATCGCTGCAGAGGAGCGCGAACGCGTGTTCGACCGCTTCTATGGCCGCGCAACCGGCGACGACGCCGGCAGCGGGCTCGGCCTCGCGATCGTGCGCGCGGTGGCCGAGCGCCACGGAGGCACGGTCGAGCTCGACGAGTCGCCGCTGGGCGGACTGCGCGCAACGGTCGATCTGCCTGTCTTAAGCCAGTCCTAAGAATCGCCGCGCAGGATCGCGGTCCAGGTCCCGACGGTCCTGCGGACGCAGAAGACAAGGAGGTCGAACGATGAAGAATGCCCGAGCGGCGCGTGCCATTCGCAAGGCCCGCCCGATCGCCCGCGCCGTGCTGACGACCACGGCCATCGCCTGGTCGCTCGGTATCCAGCTTCCGCAGCCCGCGCCTCGTCCGACGGTGCTGGCCCAGTCGATCGGCATCAGTGCAGCAAACCCGAGCGCGGCCACGCAGGCCTCGTCGCGCCTGCGCCCGGTCAGTCGGCCTTCGGAGGAATCAGGGTCGCCCCGGGCCTGACCCGCAGCTCCGACTCCTCCAGCCATTCGCGCCAGACCGCCATCACGACCGCAAGGATCACCGGGCCGACGAACAGGCCCACCAGGCCGAACGCGGCAAGGCCGCCCAGCACGCCGAACATGACCAGCAGGAACGGGATCTGCGTGGCGTTGCTGATCACGAGCGGGCGCACCAGGTTGTCGACCCAGCTCACGACGAAGGTGCCCCACAGCAGCAGGCCGACGCCGTTCCAGGCGTCCCCGCTGGCGATCAGCCAGACGCCGATCGTGCCCCACGCGAACGGCGTGCCGAACGGGATCAGCGCGATCGCGGCAGTGACGGCGCCCAGCAGCACCGGCGCACCGAGCCCGAACCACCAGTAGCCGATGCCGGCGACGAGCCCCTGCGCGAGCGCGGTGGCGATCAGGCCCCAGACGACGGCGTTCGTCATGCTGCCCACTGCGGACAGGTAGGGGTCGACGCGCTCGCCGAGGAACCGGTGCAGCACCAGTTGCGCCTGGATCAGCACCCGTTCGCCATCGCGGTAGAGGAAGAACACGGTGATCAGCGCGAAGCCCAGCTTGGCCGCGTTGCGGCCGACGCCGCCGATCACCGCGAGCGACTCGCTTGCCATCGTTTCGACCCAGGTCGTGACGCGGCCGCGGATCGCCGCCGGACTGCTCGTCATCGTGTCGAGCATCTCCTGCAGCCAGCTCCCGAACAGCGGGATGTCGGCGATGAAGCGCGGCAGGCGAAACGGCCCCTGGTTGAGCAGCGAACCGACCGCCGCATAGGCATTGGCCATCTCGCTGCGCAGCAGCAGCGCGAGCCAGACGGTCGGCAGCACGAAGGCGGCCGTCAGCAACGCCGTCATCACGAGGGCGGCAAGCGTCCTGCGCCCGCGCATCAGCCGGCGGATCCGGACCAGCAGCGGCCAGGTGACGAAAGCGAGGATCAGCGCCCAGATCACCGGCACCAGGAATGGCCGCAGCACCGCGTAGGTGAGCAGCAGCAGCCCCCCGAGCAGGATCGCGAGAACCAGCCGATTGGACAGTCGTTCGGTGACGCTGGGCTTCATCGCCCGAAGATTGCCATGAAATCTTCGGGACAAAACGGGCAGCGGGCCGGGATCGTTCCGACGGCCCGAGTCATCTGCCGACCGGCGCGCTTGCGTCCGGAGGCAGGGCCGGCGCGGCGGTCGGCACGCCGGCCGTGGCGATCAGAGTCTCGTCTTGCGTCGGTTCGTGCCGACCTCGGAGCCGTCCCAGAAGCCGCGCACGTCGTAGTAGTCGTACAGGCGCTCGTCGATGTCGCTGTCGACCGACGCGTCGGGGTTGTAGTCGGGCGCGTTCTTGACCTGCTCCTCGGTCAGGTCGGTCGAGTAGCCGCCTTCGTCGATGTCGTAACTGAGCTTTTCCCATGGAATCGGGTAAAGGCGCTTGCCCAGTCCGAGAAAGCCGCCGAAGCTCATCATCGCGTAGACGACCCGCCCCGTGATCTTGTCGATGACGAGATTCTCGATCGTTCCGATATGCTCGCCCGACGTGCCGTAGACTTCGGTGCCCTGCACCCGGTCGCTCGAAATCAGCGCGCGGGGCGAACCCGCCGGTGAATCGCTTGCTGCCATCAGATCCTCCTGTTGCATTCGGGTGCCCAGGCGGGCGATGCTGCCCGCCATCTCGACCATACCCTTCGCAAACGACATGCCAAGCAATCCCGAGCAGGCGGCTGCGGGTTTCGATCCCGTCGAACGCGGCCGATCGATCGTCGTCCGGGTCCGGCCGCTGACCCGCGAGCGTTTCGCGCCCTTCGGCGAGGTCATCGAGGCCGGTCACCCGGAGCAGCGACGCATCGTCAACGACGGGACGGCCGAGCGCTTCCACGACCTTGCGAATATCGACCCCGGCCCGCAAGGGCGCGCGATCGTCTCGATCTTCCGCAGCCGGCCGCGCGAGCTGCCGTTGCCGCTCGTTTCGATGGAACGTCACCCGCTCGCCAGCCAGGCCTTCGTGCCGCTGTCGGGTCGTCGCTGGCTGGTCGTCGTGGCGCCGGCCGGCGGCCCGCCCGTCGCCGAAGGTCTCGTGGCCTTCCTGGCGAGCGGCGAGCAGGGCGTCAACTACGCGCCCGGCGTCTGGCACCACCCGCTGATCGCGCTCGATGCACCCAGCGATTTTCTCGTCGTCGACCGCAGCGGGCCGGGCGAGAACTGCGACGAAACGATCCTGGACCGGCCGGCCCGGGTCGAAACGGTCGATGACGGCGGGCCCCGGCACGGGGACGATCGTTGAACGGGCCCCAGTCGTACACGCAACCATGCACTGGCTCGAACTGAAGGTCCCGCCGCCGATCGTCGGACTCGCGGTCGCCGGGCTGATGTGGGTTCTTGCGCGCGCCGTGCCCGGTGCCGGGTTCGAGCTTCCCGCTCACCGCACGATCGGCGTCCTGTTCGCAGTCGCGGGCGCCTGCATCGACCTCGCCGGCCTCGTCTCGTTTCGCCGTGCCCGCACGACGATCAACCCGCTGAAACCGCAGGCGAGCTCGGCGCTCGTCAGCTCGGGCATCTACCGCTACACGCGCAATCCGATGTACCTGGGGATGCTGGCGATCCTGATCGGCTGGGGGATCTGGCTGGCGAACGCGGCGGCCATCGCGAGCTGCGCGCTCTTCGTCGCCTGGATCAACCGCTTCCAGATCGGTCCCGAAGAGCGCGTGCTGTCCAGGCTCTTCGGCGAGGCCTTCGCCGACTACACGAAACGCGTTCGTCGCTGGCTCTGACGCCCGCGGATGCCGGCGTCGGCATGCGGCTCAGTCGATGCGCAGGCCGCGATCGCGGATCAGCTTGTGCCAGCGCACCGTTTCGCGTTCGACGAAGGAAGCGAGCGCCCGCGGAGAGGAAGGCGACACCTGCAGCCCGAACTCTTCGAGCGCCGACCTGACCTCGGGCTCGCCGAGGACCGCCGTCACCTCGCGATTGAGCCGCTCGACGATCCCGGACGGCGTGCCGCGCGGCACGTACATGCCGAGCCAGGCACTGACTTCGACGTCGGCCACTCCGGCCTCGGCGATCGTCGGTACGTCGGGAAGCGCCGGGATGCGTTCGCGGGAAAGGACGGCCAGCGCGCGAACCTTGCCTGCGCGGATCTGCCCGAGCCCGCCGGCGGTATCGACGATCATCATCGGAATCACGCCGGCCATCACGTCCTGGATCGCCATCGCCGTGCCCCGGTACGGCACGTGAACGATGTAAAGGCCCGCCCGGTCCTTCAGCAATTCCATCGCGAGGTGGTGCGGGCTGCCGGCGCCCGGCGAACCGTAGCTGAAACGGCCGGGATTGCTGCGTGTCTCGTCGATCAACTGCCGGGCCGACGTGAAGCCGCTGTCCGGCGACACGACGAGGATCAGCGGAAAGTTCGCCATGAAGCCCACCGGCTCGAAGTCGCTCGGCGAGTACGGCAGCCGGCTGTACAGCGCGGTGTTGAACACCATCGCCCCGTTGTCGCCGAACACGAGCGTATAGCCGTCGGCCGGCGAACGCGCTGCGATCTCGGTGCCGATGATGCCGGCGGCGCCCGGGCGGTTGTCGACGACGACCTTGGTGCCCAGGCGTTCGCCGAGCTTCGGGGCGACGTGCCGCGCGAGAAAGTCGTTGCCCCCGCCGGCCGGGTAGGGGACGACCCAGCGGATGGGCTTCGAGGGCCAGGGCTCGTCGGACGCGGCCCAGGCGGGTGCGGCGAGCACGGGCAGAGCAAGGGCAGCGCTCAGCAGGCGCCGGCGAGCGGGATTCGTTTTGTCGGTCATGGGGCCGGATTATAGCGGTCGGGTGCCGGACGGGCTTTCGAATCGTCCTTCCGGTCGATGGTGCGCAACGCTACACTGGTTCATCCTTCGTCCAGCCATGACGCCCTCGAACAACCGCCGATGAGCGCCATCGTCGAACCCACCCGCCACAAGCTGTCGATCGACGAATACGAACGGCTGTTCGCTGCCGGCGTACTTCCGGGAGACAGCCGCGTCGAGCTGATCGAGGGAGACCTGATCGACATGCCGCCGATCGGCACCGGACACGCATCGGTCTCGATTCGACTGAACAGGCTGCTCGTACGCCGCGCCGGCGACGACGCGCTCGTCTCCGTGACCAATCCGCTCCGGCTGCCGCCATGGTCGATGCCGCAGCCCGACTTCCTGCTGCTCGAGCCGCGCGCCGACGATTATGCGAGCGCGCTCCCGAGCGCGCGCAACGTGCTGCTCGCGATCGAGGTGGCCGACTCCTCGCTGCGCCTGGACCGAACCACCAAGGCACGCGTCTATGCAAGCCATGGCCTGCACGAGTACTGGGTCGTCGAAGTCGGCGAAAGGCGGCTGCACCGGCATCGGGACCCGGTCGCGGCCGAAGGTCGCTATGCATCGGTTCAGTCCTTCGATGCGCCGTTCACGATTTCGGCCAGCAGGCTGCCCCGGGTTTCACTGAGCTCGGAGGAGATCTGGTCCTGAGCCACATGCAGCGGGCCGTCGCCGCGAGCCTCGCCCTGCTCTTCGTCGCCGGGCTGCTCGGCGCCTGCGCGCGCCTGCCGTTCCGGACGGCCGATCCGGCGCCCGCACAACCAGCGCAAGCACGAGGCCCGACGCGGACGCCGGCGACCACGCAGGAGTCGACAAGCACGCCGGCATCGACGCCCGCCTCGCCGACCGACGCGATCGTCGGCCATACCTGGCAATGGACGGGGCTGCTGAGCCCGACCGAGGAAATGGACGTCTACGCCTGGGACAGGTACACGGTCCGCTTCCTGCCGACCGGCCGCATCGAGCTGACTGCCGACTGCAGGAGCGGGCGCGGCGACTGGTCGGCCACCGGCGAGCACGGCATCGAGATCGGACCGGTCGAACTCGGCCAGGCATCGTGCCCGTCGGGGTCGCTTTCCGAACGCTTCGCGACCGAGCTGCGCCGCAGTTCGGCCTGGCTGCTGGGCGAGGGCGGGGAGTTGTACCTCGAGCTGCCCGAGGACTCGGGCGTTCTGCGCTTCAGGCGCCAGCGCTGAGCGGGCGCTGGGCGCGCGAAGTCACCGATCGCCGTCGCGCCAGTTGCTGACGATCCACCAGATGACCGCGGCCAGCATCGACACCGACAGTCCGATGCCGATGACCCAGAAGGCCGTCATGAAGGCACCTCCGCGTCCTGCCGTTTACCGGCGCGACGATCCCGGCCGCCGATCGTCGCTGCCGGCGACCGATTCTCGCTGCCAGCTACATGCTGCGCCGGTACTGGCCCCCCACCTCGAACAGGGCATTCGTGATCTGCCCGAGGCTGCAGACCCGCACCGCGTCCATCAGCACCTCGAACACGTTGCCGTTGTCGATCACCGCCTGCTTCAGGCGTTGCAACATCGCCGGCGCCTCGGCCGCGTTGCGCGCGTGAAAATCGGCGAGCCGCTCGAGCTGGCGCTGTTTTTCCTCTTCCGTCGAGCGCGCCAGCTCCAGCGTCTCCGGCGTGCTGTCGCCGTGCGGATTGCGGAAGGTATTCACGCCGATGATCGGGTACTCGCCGGTGTGCTTCAGCATCTCGTAGTGCAGGCTCTCGTCCTGGATGCGCCCGCGCTGATAGCCGGTTTCCATCGCGCCGAGCACGCCGCCGCGCTCGGAGATGCGCTCGAACTCGGCAAGCACCGCCTCTTCGACGAGCTCGGTCAGCTCGTCGATGATGAACGAGCCCTGGTTCGGGTTCTCGTTCTTCGCCAGCCCCCACTCGCGGTTGATGATCAGCTGAATCGCCATCGCGCGACGCACGCTGTCCTCGGTCGGGGTGGTGATCGCCTCGTCGTAGGCGTTCGTGTGCAGGCTGTTCGCGTTGTCGTAGGTGGCGATCAGCGCCTGCAGCGTCGTGCGGATGTCGTTGAAGTCGATCTCCTGCGCATGCAGGCTTCGACCGCTGGTCTGGCAGTGGTACTTGAGCTTCTGGCTTCGCTCGTTGGCACCGTAGCGCTCCTTCATCGCCACCGCCCAGATCCGGCGCGCGACGCGGCCCATCACCGTGTACTCGGGATCCATGCCGTTGGAGAAGAAGAAGCTCAGGTTCGGCGCGAAATCGTCGATGTGCATGCCGCGCGCGAGATAGGCTTCGACGAAGGTGAATCCGTTCGACAGCGTGAAGGCGAGCTGGCTGATCGGATTCGCACCGGCCTCGGCGATGTGATACCCGCTGATGCTCACCGAGTAGAAATTGCGCACGTCGTGGTGCACGAAATACTCGGCGATGTCGCCCATCACCTTGAGGCTGAACTCGGTCGAGAAGATGCAGGTGTTCTGGCCCTGGTCTTCCTTCAGGATGTCGGCCTGCACGGTGCCGCGCACCGTCGACAGCGTCCACTCGCGGATCTTCAGGTACTCGTCGTCGGTCGGCTGGCGGCCGTTCTCCTTCTCGAACTTCTCGACCTGCTGGTCGATCGCGGTGTTCATGAACATCGCGAGGATCGTCGGCGCCGGGCCGTTGATCGTCATGCTGACGCTCGTGGCCGGATCGCACAGGTCGAAGCCCGAATACAGCACCTTCATGTCGTCGAGCGTTGCGATGCTCACGCCCGAGTTGCCGATCTTGCCGTAGATGTCCGGGCGAAGATCGGGGTCGTTGCCGTACAGCGTGACCGAGTCGAAGGCCGTGGACAGCCGCTTGGCCGGCATGCCCTCGGACAGCAGCTTGAAGCGGCGGTTGGTACGGAACGGATCGCCTTCGCCGGCGAACATCCGCGTCGGATCCTCGCCTTCGCGCTTGAACGCGAAGACGCCGGCCGTGTACGGGAACGAACCGGGCACGTTCTCCAGCAACAGCCACTTGAGCAGCTCGCCCTGGTCTTCCCAGGTCGGCAACGCAACCTTGCGGATCTTGTTGCCCGACAGGCTGGTGTGGACGAGGCTCGTGCGGATCTCCTTGCCGCGAATCTTCACGACGTATTCGTCGCCGGCATAGGCCTTCTGCATGTCGGGCCACATCGCGAGCAGCTTCTTCGACGTGGCGTCGAGGCCGGCCGCGTGCTTTTCGGCGAGCGCCTCGACCGTCTTGCGAGCGCCGCTGCGCTCGCTGTCGTCTTCGAGCAGCATCCGCGCCGTCTCGCGCAGATGCTGCACCTGGCGCGCGATGCCGGCCTGCGCGCGCGCGTGCCGCTTGTACGCGCGGACCGCGTCGGCGATGTCGGCCAGGTAGCGCACGCGCTGCGGCGGCACGATGACCACCTGGTTCGACGAATGGCGCCCCTCGACCTTCGGCAGCCGGCCGCCTTCGACCGGCAGCTTCAGGCCGAGCTCGACGAGCCGGGGCAGCATCCCCTGGTACAGCGCGGTCACGCCGTCGTCGTTGAAACGCGACGCCTGCGTCCCGAAGACGGGCATCTGTTCGGGGCGCTTGCCGAAGGCCTCGCGGTTGCGCTGGTACTGCTTCGAGACGTCGCGCAACGCGTCCTGGGCGCCCTTGCGATCGAACTTGTTGATCGCCACGAAATCGGCGAAATCGAGCATGTCGATCTTTTCGAGCTGGCTGGCGGCGCCGAACTCGGGCGTCATCACGTACAGCGACGCATCGACCAGCGGCACGATGGCCGCGTCGCCCTGGCCGATCCCGGAGGTCTCGACGATGATCAGGTCGAAGCCGGCGACCTTGCAGGCCGCGATCACGTCGGGCAGGGCCTGGCTGATCTCGCTGCCTGCGTCGCGCGTGGCCAGCGAGCGCATGAAGACGTTCGGATGGTCGATCGCGTTCATGCGGATCCGGTCGCCCAGCAAGGCGCCGCCGCTCTTGCGCCGGGTCGGATCGACCGAGATCACGGCCAGCCGGAGGCGATCGTCCTGGTCGAGCCTGAAGCGCCGGATCAGCTCGTCGGTCAGGCTCGACTTGCCGGCGCCGCCGGTGCCGGTGATGCCGAGCGTCGGCGTGGCGATCGTATCGGCGCGCTTGTGCAGTTCGTTGCGCCAGACGGCGAACTGCGCTTCGTCCATCCGGCCCGCGACGTGGCCTAGCTCGAGCGACGTGATGGTCTGGGCCAGCGCGCGCCGCGACGCGGCCAGCGCGGCCCGCGCCTGCTCGTCGGACGCGATGTCGGGCGAAGCAGCCGGCTCGGGCGCCACCAGCGCGTCGAGCGAGGTCGGCGCATATTTCGACAGGTCGACGTCGCAGCGCCGGATCATGTCGGCGATCATCCCCGGCAGGCCCATGCGCTGGCCGTCTTCGGGGCTGTAGATCCGCTCGACGCCGTAGTCGTGCAGCCGGCGGATCTCCGACGGCACGATCACGCCGCCGCCGCCGCCGAATACCTTGACATGTTCTGCGCCCGCCTCGCGCAGCAGGTCGATCATGTACTCGAAGAACTCGATATGGCCGCCCTGGTACGACGAGATCGCGATCGCGTGCGCGTCTTCCTGCAGCGCGCATTCGACGATCTCGCGCACGGAGCGGTTGTGGCCGAGGTGGATGACCTCCGCGCCGCGACTCTGCAGGATGCGTCTCATGATGTTGATCGATGCGTCGTGGCCGTCGAACAGCGAAGCCGCGGTCACGAAGCGGACCCGATTCTTCATCTTGTAGTCGGCAAGCTGCTGCTGGTCGGACAGGTCGGTCATGGCTCTGTTCCTGCAGGTGGGCGAGGCCCGGTCGAAGGCCCCGCCTCCGGTGATCGGCATACCGTGGCTCGCGACGGCGAAACCCGGCGCGGGCGGTTCGGTCCCGTGAGTATCGCGCGACATCGCAGCCGCGGACAGGCGCGCGCTCTGCCCGGCGGGCTCACTGCAATGCGACTTGGCTCGAGAACAGCGGAATTTAAGTTGACGTTAACGTAAACGTCAAGACCCGGACGGGGTCCGCGCGGGCGGGGAACGCGCAAGCGAAGCAGGCGGGAGCGTCGGGGCCGAAGGCGGGTCCGGATGCACGCTTCCATCCGATGCCCGGCCTGTATCATCGCCGTCGGATCTTCACCTCATGCATACGCCGCCTCCGATCGATCAATCCGTGCTACGCCAGACCTTCGGCGTGTTCCCGACCGGCGTGACCGTGATGACCACGACCGGTACGGCCGGTGCCCCGGTCGGGCTCACCGTCAACTCCTTCAATTCGGTATCGCTCGACCCGCCGCTGATCGTCTGGTCACTGTCGCGACGCAGCGGCAGCCTGCGCGCGTTCCAGGCGGCCGAGCACTTCGCGGTCAATATCCTCGCGGCCGACCAGTCACCGGTATCCCGTCGATTCGCGTCGCGCGTCCCCGACAAGTTTCGCGGCATTCCGTTCCAGCCCGGCGAGCATGGCAGCCCGCTGCTCGATGGATGCGCTGCCTGGATCGAGTGCATGACCTGGTCGATGCAACCGACCGGCGACCACGTGCTGTTCATCGGCCGCGTGGAAAGCGTCCGGCTCGGCGGGCGGCCACCGCTGCTGTTCGTCGGTGGGCAATATCACGATGTGGGGGCGGTGCTCGGCTGATCCATCCGCGGCCATCTGGCCGAATGGGCCCGCGGCCATCTGGCCGAATGGCGGGACGATCGGAAAACAAGTAGATCCACCCCACTCCTCAAAAAGAGTCCGAGGCCACCCGACCGCTCGCCGCGAAACTATGTGCGCGAGCGTCGTCGATCCTCGGCTGCAATGAGTCGGCTGTCACCCTGAACGCATCGCCGTTATGCGCGTCAGCCTGACGCGCGCCCTTCAGAGCTTGCGTTCGGCTCCCCACCGCACGAGCAACTGGTCGCGGTCGAAGACCAGGATCAATCGCGCACGATGCGTACCCATTTCGATCAGCGCGCGCACGTCTTCATCCATCGCATCGCGTAGCGTGACCGTCGCTTCTGCGTCGCGCCAATGAAGATCTCGTTCATGAAGTGTGTGCAGTGCAGCTTCGTCGATTGCGTCAACTTCTTGGTAACGCCAAATGGCGTGCGCTGCTCGAGGCAATGCTTTGATACCGCCGGGCCATACCAAAGCTTCATTGGCGGGCGACCGCTCGTTGATATACATTACTGACCCTCTTGTGCCAAGCTTCTGTACGCCATCGATATCCAGCCGAAGAATCTGAGATTCTTGTCTTGCCTCGTAGCGAAGCGCCAAACCGATACCAGTGTTACGCGCAAAACAGGGCAAGGTAAACGGCAGCGACGATGCAACCAATAGAATCTGTCTGCGGCCATTCATTGTATTCCCCTTACTTGGATTCCGTATTCCGCCTGCAGCCAGTCTGAATAGGCCTGCATGTCGACCTCACCAACAATTGAGCGACTACCGTCAGCACCGCGACGCGGCTGAGGGTAAAGTCGAATAAAGGAGAGCGAGTCCTGCCAATCCATGCCAGGGATCTGTGCGGCCCGCTGGATAACGCTCGCAACCTCTTGCCCCTGGTCGTTTCTTGTGCGAACCGCTCGGTCGCCCTTAAGATCGTCGCGGTCGTGCAATAGCGGCGAACTGACCGACAGATACGCTTCTGGCAGCGCCAACATGTCGGCACCGGCATCTTGTGCCATCTTGGTCATCCAAATCAGCGTAACGTCCGACAAGTCCCCCTCACTGTTACCTCCGCCGACATCCGCATGACTCCCGACAAACCCGCGCTCAATAACAGCGGCTCCAACTGGCCTTTCGCTCGGAAAGTAGGATCGATGCTCATTAAGGGCTATCGCGTGATAAGCATTCTTTACCCCGGAGGGGACCCCAAGCCGCCAGAGGGAGGTCTCAGACCCGTTGAGGCCGAATTGAGCGACGGTATCCCAAAGGCCGAGAAAGCGGAGATTGACGCAAACGCCACGCTTGAACCAGTAATCCATTGACTCCAAATCAGCGATACGATTGACAAAATCCAACGCCATTGCCGCGCCACGCGAATATCCCACCACATCGATGTCAATCGTCTCGCCGACGCGATGATCGATATAGCGGTCCAGCACTTCCATCATGTAGTCGACACGTGCCTGCGCAGTATTTGCGGTTAGCGCATCAGTACGATTAGTTGTGATTCCGCTATCCGGATCGTTCAAGCCGACGCCGGTCATATACCACCTCGCCTGCCTGTTGTATGCAAGGAAGAACTTTCTAACGTTCGAGACGTCATCCTTGCCCCGAGGCGGATCCCCATTGTTCGTTCCATCGAACGCAAACAGGATCAGCCCAAGCGGATCCGTCGCCATCAACGGATTACCGTCGACATAGGCGTACGGATTCAGCCCACCCGAAAGTCCGATCGGGTCGGGTTCCAGATACCGGGCAGCGGCCGGATCGTAGGTGCGCAGATAATTGTCGTGCAGCCCCGTTTCGGTGTCGTGATACTGGCCTGCGAAGCGCAGGGGTTGGTGCAGGCGCCCGCGTTCGTTCGCGAGCCTGCCGAACGCGTCGAGGCTGGCTTGCCAGACCTGGCGCCCGAAAGCATCGGTGGCCGCGTGGGGCGTACCGAGGTGGTCGCCGTGCAGCCAGAACACGCGCGATTGGTCGCCTCGGCGTTCGACGATCGCCATGGGGTTGCCGAGCCAATACAGGTAGTGGCGCGAGATCTTGCCGTCGGCATCGGTTTCGGCAGCGAGCCGGCGGCCGCGGTACAGGAAACCCGCGGTTTTCGCTCCGACGGTCTTGATCGCGCGTTCGCCCGAGGCGTTGTACGAATAGCGCGCAATCGGCTCCGATCCGCGATCGATGGCCACGATCCGCTGCTGCGCGCCGTACCGCAGGTCGAAGTCGCCATGCCGTGCGGGCCTGCCGAGCGCGTCGCGTGGCGGCGCAAGCTCGGCGTCGCGGCGCGTAAGGCCTTGCACGTTCTTCACGAGTCGAAGGTCGCCGACCAGATCCCAGGCGAAGTATTCCGAGTCGGGGGCGTTCCTGCGCTGCAAGGCGTCGCGGCTGTGCCGCTCCTGGACGATCAGGCGACCCAGCGCGTCCCAGCCGAATCGCCGCTCGTCGTCGCGCCCGACGATCGCTGCCGGCAATCCGTCTTCGCCCCATCGATACCGCCACTCGGGCAGCGGCGCCGATCCGCGCCAACGCCACGCAAGCGGCCGGCCGCCGGCATCGTCGGCACGTTCGAAACGGACGCCGTTGCCCAGACGCCAGGCGACCGCCCGATCGACCTGGAAGCGGACCGCGTCGACGATCGACACCCGCCCGCCGCCGGGCGCCTGATAAGCGAGGGCCGATGGACGCCCGGTCTCGTCGTAGCGATAGATGACGCGGTCGCCGTCCGGCATGCCTCGTGCGATGACCCTGTCCCGATCGTCACGCTCGAAGCTCCAGCGTTGAACCCTGCCGAGCAAGCGGTGCTCGATCGCCGATACGAGCCCCGCGGCGTCGTGCTCGACACGGGTCCGCTGCACCGGATGCTCGACGCCGACGAGCAGCGCACCGTCCCATTCGAATCGCGTGACGATGCGCTCGGACCCGGCGAGTTGTTCGCGCTCGGTCAATCGTCCGGCCAGGTCGTAGCGCCTTCGCTCGATCACGCCGAGCGGCGAATCGACCTCGATGACGCGACCCCAGGCATCGTGCCGGAATCTTCGATAGCCCGAGGCGCTCGAATCCACTTCGACGAGCCGGCCGAAGTCGTCGTACCGATATCGGGTGCTGCGGCCCGCCGCGTCGACGACGAGCGGCTGCGCGCCGCCGAACACCAGGGCGACGGCCGCGCCGCGCACCGTTTCGCGGGAGTCACCCGAATCGGAGCGTTCAGCGCTTCGTTCGACCGCCGGATCGCCGGTGCCGGCGACCCAGCCGCGGTTCGAACGCAGTTCGACCCCGCCGGAACGGAACTGCAGTGTCCATCGGTCACCGGACGGCCAGGCGATCGAAGACGGCCTTCCATCCTGCCCCCAGCCGATCTCGGCGAGTTCGCCGCGCACGCGCCAGGAAACGAGCCGCCAGGCGGAATCGAAGCGTGCCTCGACGCGTGCGCGGTCGGGGCGCTGCTGCGCCGTCGCCCGACCCAGCGCATCGCGCTCGAACCGATGGATCAGCCCGCCCGGCTGCACGACGGTCACCAGCGAACGCCTGGCGTCGTGGAAGAAGCTGGTTCGCGCCGCCGCACCGTCGGGCCCGAGGCGCTCGACCCACGACAGCTTCCCGGTCAGCGGACCGGCCAGGTGGCGTTGCCAGCGCACATGGATCGCGATCGGCGTGCTGCGGCCATCGCCCGTGCGCGCAAGTCCGGCGACGCGCGCCTCGGCCGGCAGGCCGAGTGCGTCGCGCTTGAGCTCGATCACGGGGTCGCTTCGCGGCGTGGCCGACTCTGGTCCGCGCCCGGTGAGCTCCGCCGCGCGGGACGATGCCGGCTCGGCACGCGCAGAGGCCGCATCCAGAACCGGACAACTGGCACAACCATCGCCGCTCATCGACAGGATCCGCTCGCGCCCGCGTTCGTCGACCTCCCAGTGCCAGGTCGACGTACGGTCCCCTTGTCGCACTACGGTGCGGCCCGACTCGCCGGCGGCGCCGGGCAGCCGATATTCGAAGGAGACGGCATCCTGCGGAGCGGACGCCGGCGCGGACTCGGCGACGCGCAACGCATCGTCGTACCGGTAGCGACTCGTCGATCCGTCGGGCAGCCCGATCGATGTCAACAGGTGGAATGCCCGGGGATCGTCGTAGCCGTAGCGGACGACGCGGCCGTCCGGGTAACGGACCGCGACGAGCACGCCGTGGCGGTCGTAGTCGTAGGCGATCCGGTTGCCGTCGGGCAGCACCACGGCGTGCAGGCGCTTGCCCAGGTATTCGAGCTGCAGTCGACGTCCGTGAGCGTCGACCAGCGACCGGATCCGGCCCGAACGGTCGCGCTGGACGACGACATGGTCGTGGTCGGGCGCGTCGATTCGCGCGAGCCGTCCTTCACCGTCGAAGACGAGGACGCGTCCGTCGGGCCAGCGCCAGCGCCACGGTGCGGCTGCGGACAGGTCTTCTTCGATCTCGCCGTCCTGCTCACGATCGCTGACGAAGTGCGACGCGACGCTCACATTCGTTCCGGCCGCGACTCCCTCGACTCCCTCGACTCCCTCGACTCCC
>JAAZBL010000269.1 GCA_012513825.1 Limnobacter sp.
GCAACTCGGAAGCGGTTCGGAAGGAGTTCGCCGGCAGCGTCGTCTTTCCCCATCCGCCGACGCCTCGCGATCGCGCGAGTCGACGTGGTGCGATGACCAGGCGATTTCGCGTTCGGTCGCGTTCGAACGAGCGCGCCCTTCTTGCAGCCGGTTCTCGCAGTCAGCCGCCGTGTCCCGGCAAAGGCGCGGGGTCGGGTTCCGGCTGCGCCTGCCTGTGCGCAGCCGAGAAGCGCAGGCCCCCTGGCCAGCGCGCGAAGCGCGCCACCAACTTCATTCTCGCGGCGCCTTGTCCGAGCGGAGCGCGCATCGCGCGCGCAGCGAGTTGCGCCGCGGGCCAGGGGGCCGAGCATCGCAGGGCACCCCTGCGAAGCAGGGGCAAGCACCGAAAGGCGCAGCCGGAACCCGGCCCCGCGCCTTTGCCCGCAGCGGTCCTGAGGTGCGCCGGACCAGGCGCACGTCGCCGGCGCTCAGGCGAACACGATCTTCGCGTCGCGGATGACCTTGCCCCACTTCTCGTGGTCGGCCCGGATCTGCGCAGCCAGCCCGCCAGGCGGCCCGGACACCGGCTCGTAGCCCTGCCGGCGGATCGCGTCCTGGACCTTCGGATCGGCCAGCGCGGCGTTGATCGCCCCATTGACCCTGCCGACGACCTCTTCCGGCAGCTTCGCCGGACCGACCATCGCGAACCAGACGCTCGCCTCGAAACCCGGCAGGCCCTGCTCGGCCACGGTCCGCACCTCGGGCAGCGCCGACGCGCGCGTGAGGCTCGTCACCGCGATCGCCTTCATCTTGCCGGTCTGCACGTGCGGAATCGCGGTGGCCATCGACGAGAACAGCAGCGGCACCTGGCCGCCGATCAGGTCGGCGGCGGCCTGGCTGCCGCCCTTGTACGGCACGTGCTCCATCCGGATCCCGGCCATCTCCTGCAGCAGCTCGGCCGCCAGGTGGCCAGCGCCGCCGATGCCCGAGGTGCCGTAGCTGAGCGCACCCGGCTTCGCCTTGGCCATCGCGATCAGTTCCTGCACGGTGTTCGCCTCGATCGACGGATGCGCGACGAGCAAGGTGCCGCCGGTGCAGACCATCCCGATCGGCGTGAAGCTGTCGAACGGGTCGTACCCGAGCTTCTTGCCGTTCGGCAGGATCGTCATCGGACCGGAGTCGACGAAATGCAGCGTGTAGCCGTCGGCCGCGGCCTTCGCCGTGAAGTCGGCCGCGATCGTGGCGCCGGCGCCGGGCCGGTAGTCGAACAGCACCGGCTGGCCGAGCGCCTCCTGCAGCTTCGGCTCGATCGGCCTGGCCGTCCCGTCGGCAGCGCCGCCGGGCGGGTAGCCGAGCACGACCTTGACCGGCCGGTTCGGCCAGCCTGGCTGCTGGGCGAATGCCCCGCCGGCCCGGGCGGCCAGCGGCAGGCCCAGCGCTGCGGCGATCAACTGCCGCCTCCGGACGTCGGATCCATCGTTCATTCTCTTTGTCTCCTCGTTCAAGGCTCGAGCAGCACGGCGCCGTTCAGCGTGCGTCCCTCGATCAGTGCATGCGCCTGCGCTGCCTCGCGCAGCGGCAGCTTCGCCGCGATGTCGATCCTCAGCGCCTTGTCGGCCAGCAGCTCGAAGAACTCGCGCGACGCCGTTTCGAGATCGCCGCGCGCGGCGATCCAGGTGCGCAAGGTCGGCCGGCACACCGACAGCGACTTGCTGTGCAATCGCTGCAGCGGAAACGGCGGCACCTGGCCCGAAGCGGTGCCGTAGTTGATCGCGATGCCCATCGGTCGCAGGCAGTCGAGCGACCCCATGAAGGTGTCGGCGCCGACCGAGTCGTAGACGACCGGCACGCCCTCGCCGTCGGTGATCCGCCGGACCTCCTCGACGAAGTCCTGCCGCGTGTAGACGATCGCGTGATCGCAGCCGAGGCCGCGCACGAACTCGGCCTTCGCATCGCTGCCGACGGTGCCGATAACCGTGGCGCCGAGCCGCCGGGCCCACTGCACCATCAGCTGGCCGACGCCGCCGGCCGCCGCATGAACGAGCACCGTGTCGCCGGGCTTCACGACGTAGAGCCGCTTCAGCAGGTAGTGGCAGGTCAGCCCGCGCAGATACGAGGCGGCGACGAGCTCGTCGCCCAGTGCATCGGGAATCCGGATCAGCCGCTCGGCCGGCA
>JAAZBL010000270.1 GCA_012513825.1 Limnobacter sp.
CGCTCGCCGGCGCGCTCGAGCATCGACGCCGACGCGTTCACCAGCCCTTCGACGGCCGCGCGCTGTTCGGCGGCCGCCTGCGCGGCGCCGGCAGTGAGCGTGCCGAGGGCTTCGAGGATGCGGCTGCGCTCGGCCAGCAGCTCGTTGTCGCGGGCGATGCTCGCGGACAGTTCGTTGCGCAGCGCTTCGACGACTTCGGCCGCCGCGCGCGGCGCCGCCGCGGCCGACTCGAGCAGCCGCGCGACTTCGGCGACCGTGCCGGCCGCCTGCGTCTGGGTCGTCTGCGCGATGTCGCGCACGCTGTCGCCCAGCGACCGGAACGCCTGCTGCTGATCGGCGAGGCTGCGTGCCGTCAGTTGCGCCCACTCGCTGCCCAGCGACGCGGCCATCGACTCGAGGGTCTGGGCGAATTCGGCCTGCCGTGCCCGGTCGGCCGACGCCGCTTGCGCCTGAAGCGCGCTGGCCGACTCGCCGATCGCCGCCAGCAGCGCCGCGGAACGCTCGGCGACCCCGTCGAGCAGCGCGATCGAGCGCCGTTCGAATCCGTCGGTCCAACCGGTCAGCCCCTGCTGCAGCTGCAGGCCCAGCTTCTCGCTGCTGAGCTCGTGGCTGGCCAGTGCCGCCGTCCAGGCTTGCGTGACGGCGGCCACGCTGGTGTCGAAGCGCCCGGAGAGGCCATCGAGCTGACGCTCGACGACCGCGGCCAGCCGCGATTGCAGCTCGCCGGTCTGCGACGCGATCGCGGCCATCGTCTCGGTGACCGCTGGCCGGATCGCTTCGCCGGCAAGCCGCGCGCTCTCGGCGAGGCTGGTCTTCAGCGACGCGTCGACCGAGGCGGCAAGCTCCGAATGGTCGCGCCGCGCGGCGTCGTGAAAGCGCTGCTGCCCGGCCAGCAGACGCTCGCCGGTCTCCCGTCCCTGCCGCTCGATCTGCGTGCTCATCGCTTCGAGTTTCGCGACCAGCTCCGGCAGGGCCGCCGCCTGCGAGGCCAGCGCATCGAACACGCGTTCGCGCCGATACGCGAAGGACAGCGAACGCATCGAACCGGCGATCTGTGCGTCGAGCCGCTGCGCGGCGCCCAGCCGGGCGCGCCGGCACAGCGCCAGCACGAGGCCCAGCATCGCCGATGCGGCGACGCCGGCGACCGAAGTCCCGAAAGCGAAACCGAGCCCCTTGACCGGTGCCGCCAGTGCGGCGCGGATCGCCTGCAGGTCGGTCGAAGTCTCGAGCGCCGCGACCGCACCATGCAAGGTCAGCACCATGCCGAGGAAGGTGCCGAGCATGCCGAGCAGCACGAGCAGGCCGACCAGATACGGCGCGAGCACCGGGCCCGGCAGGCCGACGCGCTCGCCGTCGATGCGCAGCCGCACCGCGTTTCGCAACGTGGACGGCAAGCGCTCGAGCCACGCGTCGAGCTGCGAGCGCTCTTCGGGAACGGCCTGAAGCGCCCGGTGCAGCGCGTTCGTCGCGCGATCGAAGCGCCACAATTCGAAGGCGCCGGCCAGGTAGATCGCTCCGATCGCCGCGATAACGGCCACGGCCAGCGGACTCGCTCCGATGTAGCCGGCCCCGACCCAGCAGACGACCGCCAGTCCGATCGCGAAGGCGGTGCCGCCCATGACCCTGTTCATTCCACGGGACTCCGATTCATGGCTACCCAGTCGTTTCGTTGTCGAGGGCCGCGACGAGCCCGTCGAGCGGCTGCAGCCGCAGCTCGAGCTCCGCCCGCGCGACCGCGTGCATCTCCGTCCGGAACCGGGCCAGCCAGCCGCCGGGGCCGAGCCAGCGCGCCGGGTCGTCGGCCGCTCCGGTCTTCGCAAGGCTCGCCCGATGCGCTTCGTGCAGCCGCTCGAAGCGCCGAGCCAGCATGCCGGGCACCGTCGCGAGCAGGCTTCGCTCGCGTTCGGCCAGCGCCTGCTCGAACACGGCGTCGAGCGCAGCCAGGCGCCGCAGCGACGCCGACCGACGCGACACTGCGTCGCGCAGCTGCCGCCGGAGCGGGTCGATACGCGCTTTCATTTCGCGCTGGCGCGCCTGGTAGTAGCGGCGGTACGGGGCGAAGTCGGGAGCGGCCTCGTCCGATCCGGGCGGCTCGGGGTCCGGCATCCGGATCGACGCCCTGGTGCGACCCGCCGCAGCTCCGTTCGCCAGCGACTCGGCGAAGGCCGTGCGCAGCTCGCCGAGCGCCGCCTTCGCCTCGGCGGCCGCCGAAGAACGCCCGGGCGCATCGGAAGCGGCAGCGATCTGCGGCGCCGGCGCGTTCAGCACCGCCGACAGCGGCACGGCGTCGGTGACCGAAAGCCATTGCCCGAGTCTTTCGGCGAACGATTGCCGCGACTCGGGCACCGCGCTGCCCGCGAAGCCGGCGAGCAGGCGAAGCAGCTTCGGACTGTCGACTCGCATGCCGGAATGCGAAGGGGCGCCGAAGCGCCCCTTCCCTTCGGCCACCGGCTGCGAAGCGCTCAGGCCGTCTCGCCGACCACCGCGACCTTGACCGTGGCCACGACGTCGGTGTGCGGAACGACTTCGACTTCGTATTCGCCGATCGCCTTCAGCGGGCCATCGGGCATGCGCACCATGACCTTCTCGATCTCGAAGCCCTGCTTCTTCAGTGCGTTGGCGATGTCGAAGTTGCTGACCGAACCGAACAGACGGCCGTCGACGCCGGCCTTCTCGGTCAGGCTGATCTCGAGGCCTTCGAGCTTCCGGCCCAGCGCCTGCGCTTCGGCCAGGCGCTCGGCCTGGATCTTCTCCAGTTCGGCGCGGCGCGCCTCGAATTCCTCGATCGCCGCCTTCGTGGCGCGACGCGCCATGCCGGTGGGGATCAGGTAGTTGCGGGCGTAGCCGTCCTTGACGCGCACGACGTCGCCGAGCTGGCCCAGGTTGACGACCTTTTCGAGCAGGATGACTTGCATTCTGGCGTACCTCCGGCTCAGTGGTTGTCGGTGAACGGCAGCAGCGCGAGGAATCGCGCCCGCTTGATCGCGACCTGGAGCTGGCGCTGGTAGCGCGCCTTCGTGCCGGTCAGGCGCGCCGGAATGATCTTGCCGTTGTCGGTGATGAAGTCCTTCAGCAGGTCGACATCCTTGTAGTCGATCTGCTCGATCTTTTCCGCGGTGAAGCGGCAGAACTTCTTGCGCTTGAACAGCGCGCTCTGCGCCGGGCGGCGCGACTTCCTGTCCTTGGAACCACGGCGTGCGAAAGCCATTTCCAATACCTCTCTATCGATTCTGGTTCGGGTGAAGCGGAGCGAAGCGGGTCACGTGCAGGATCAGCGTCTTCGACTGGCGGCGCCGCGGCGCCAGAAAGCCGGTGGCGCTGATCGACTGTCCGAGCTGCAGGTCGTCGGCGCTGTATGCCATCGGACCGGCGAAGCTCAATGCGATGTCGAATTCCACTTGCCTGCGTTGCCCCGCCTGGGCGACCTCGCATCGATGCGCGAGCCTGGCGTCGAGGATCGGGATGCCTGCCGGCGTGTACCGCAGCAGCGCCCGTTCGACCAGCTCGCCCGACAGCGTGACCTCGTTGACCGGATCCTGGATGTCCATCACGGGTCAGCGCCGGCGGCGCACCGATGCCCAGCCGCGCGGGCTCAGCTCTGCGACGACTCGGCGACGGCCTTGCGCGCTTCTTCCTTCTGGAGCTGCCTGAGCATCGGCGAAGCGCCGGTCTCGGCCTTCTTCATCGCGACGACCAGATGGCGCAGGATCGCATCGTTGAAGCGGAAGCCGTGCTCGAGTTCGTCGAGCACCGCCTGGCTGCACTCGATGTTCATCAGCACGTAGTGCGCCTTGGCCATCTTCTGGATCGGATAGGCGAGCTGGCGCCGGCCCCAGTCTTCGATCCGGTGGGTCTTGCCTTCCTGGCCTTCGATCAGGGTCCTGTACCGCTCGATCATCGCGGGCACCTGCTCGCTCTGGTCGGGGTGGACGATGAGCACGATCTCGTAGTGACGCATCGATTCTCCTTGTAATCGCACTGGCGCTGCATCGACGGCAACGCCGGGATACCCTTGCCGGGTCCGGCGCTGGACCGCCCGGCCGATGAACCGGCCGGCGATGCGACGCGCTGTGCCTCGTGGACAAAGGCCGCCGGCGACTAGCGTCGATTCACCGTGCGGCGAGGAACCCGAAATTATAGTGCAGGAGTTCGGCATGAACAAACCTTTTTCGCCAGCCAGCGAGCGAAACCGTGGGCCGATCCTGGCCGTGCTGCGCGAGCGCTTCGCCGACCGGCGAAAAGTCCTCGAGATCGGCAGCGGCACCGGACAGCATGCCGTGCATTTCGCGGCCGCGCTGCCGTGGCTCGAATGGCAGGCCTCGGAGCTGGCCGCGAACCTGCCCGGGCTGTGCGCCTGGCTCGACGAAGCCGGCCTGCCCAACACGCCGCCGCCGCTCGAACTCGACGTCAACGACGGGTTGCCCGCCGGCGGGTTCGACGCCGTCTTCAGCGCGAACACGCTGCACATCATGAGCTGGCCCGAGGTCGAGAAGCTGTTCGCCGGCCTGCCGGCCGCGACCTCGGCCGACGCGGTGCTGACGATCTACGGACCGTTCAACTACGGCGGCCGATTCACCAGCGACAGCAATGCCGAGTTCGACGCGATGCTGCGCGCCGGCGACCCGGCCCGCGGCATCCGCGACTTCGAGGCCGTCGATGCACTGGCTCGCGCCAGCGGCTTCGAAGCGATCGACGACCGCGCGATGCCCGCGAACAACCGCTGCATCAGCTGGCAGCGGCGCACCGACGTCCGGCCGCCGGAACCGGCCTGAACGCAGGCAGGCGACACGACGATGACGATCGCGACGCTCGTCAGGGCGATCATCGCGGCCGAGATCCTCGCCGGCGCGGCCGCCGGCTATTGGCTCGCCAGACAGGCGGACGCCGGTGGCTGGATCGTGGCCCTGGCGATCCTGGCCGGCGCCGCGTTGATGCCGGTGCTGCTGCATGCGCTTGCGATCGGCGTCGAAAGCCTGAGCGCGGCCTGGTGGCGGCGCAAGACGCTCGGGCATATCGCGAGACTGCTCGACACCGGCAGCGGCGCGCAACTCGTCGCGAACGGCGGCGACACCGAGATCGGCTGCGACGGCACGGCGGCAACCGGCACGCGCGCGGCGCTGGCCGCCTGGGTGGGCGAGACGGCCGCATCGCTGCAAAGCTTCTTCCTCCTGATGCCGTGGCTCGGCCGACGGCCGCTGCCTTCCGGAAGCGACCCGTCGCGCCTGCCCGTGGTGCTGGTGCACGGCTACTTCTGCAACCGGGCGATCTGGCGGCCGATGGCGCAATGGCTGGCCGCGCGCGGCCACGCGATCGAGTCGACGAACCTCGAACCGCCGTTCGCCGGCATCGACGACTTCCTGCCCCTGCTCGACGAGGCCGTCGAACGGCTGCGCGCGCGCACCGGCGCCACGCAGATCGGCCTCGTCGGGCACAGCCTGGGCTCGCTGGTGATCCGGCGCTGGCTGTGTGCCCGGGACGACGCCGGGGTCGCGGCCGTGGTCACGCTCGGAGCACCCCACCAGGGCACCTGGAGCGCCCGCTTCGGGCTGGGCGACTGCGTCGTCCAGATGCGCCCCGGAAATCCCTGGCTGGCGCAGCTCGCCGCGGCCGAGACCGCGCTGCAGCGCGGCCGCTTCACGAACGTGCTGACGCTGCACGACAACATCGTGTTGCCGCAGGCGACGCAGACGCTGCCCGATGCACGCGTCGTCGTACTGGCCGGGCTCGGCCATCTGCAGCTGACGCGACACCCTTCGGTCCG
>JAAZBL010000271.1 GCA_012513825.1 Limnobacter sp.
CTCGAAGAAGCCCGTCGGCGCCGGGTCACCGGAATAGAGTTGAAGGACGACAGCGATCCGGCCGTGTCGGCCGCGGAACCCCGGCGCAACTTCCTGGTCGCCGGCGGCGGCATCGCGTCCGAGCCGGCGGCGGACTGACCGCCGCACAGGATCTCAGACCGCCACCTGCGTCCCCAGCTCGATCACCCGGTTCGCCGGCAGCTTGAAGTAGTCGGCAACGCTCGCGCTGTTGCGAACCATCCATCCGAACAGCGAGCGCCGCCAGCCGAAGGGCCCGCGCCGGCTGACCGACACGATCGTCGGCTTGCTGGTGAAGTACGAGGTTTCGTCGACGGAGCAGACGAGCCCCTTGCGCGCGGCCAGGCGCAGGATATCTACGATGTCCGGATTTTCGCGAAAACCCACGTGGACGATCAGCCGCATGACCCCGTTGGTGCCACGCATCAGTTGCACACGCTCGTCGTCGGGGACATGCGGGACGTCGTCGAACTCGACGGTCAGGAAGATCGTGGTCTCGTGGACCACGCCGTTGTGCTTCAGGTTGTGCAGGAAGGAAGTGGGGCAGCCGCCGCGCGACGAAGCGAAGAAGATCGCCGCGCCGGGCACCCGCTGGATTCCGGTCAGGTCGATCGACAGGCCGTCGAGCGACGCCTTCGGGCCGCTGTCCTTCCTCGATCGAATGACCTCGGTGCCGCGCCGCCAGGTGGTCTGCACGGTGAAGACCGCCAGTGCGAGTGCCAGCGGAACCCAGCCGCCATACCAGAGCTTGACCGCGTTGGCGGCGAAGAACGCGGCCTCGATCGCTGCGAACGCGGCGAAAGGCAGCAGCAGCCAGCGCAGGCGCGCGTCGGGCTGCAGCGGAAGCGTCACGAGCAGCAGGATGCTGACCAGCAGGAGGTTGCCGGACACGGCGACGCCATAGGCGGCCGCCAGCGAAGCCGAACTGCGGAACTCGAGCATCAGCGCGAGCACCACGACGAGCAGCAGCCAGTTGACCAGCGGAATGTAGACCTGGCCGTGCATCCGATCGGCGCCGTGCAGCACGCGCAGGCGCGGCAGGAAATTCAGCCGCGACGCCTGCTGCGTCGCCGAGAACGCGCCGGTGATCACGGCCTGCGATGCGATGACCGTGGCGGCCGTGGCCAGCACCACCAGCGGCAACACCATCCCCTTCGGCGCAAGCAGGTAGAACGGATTCCTGACCGCCTGCGGATCGGCGAGCACCAGCGCCCCCTGACCGAAGTAGTTCAGCGTCAGGGCCGGCAGCACGAGGACGAACCAGGCCAGCCGGATGGGCTTCGGGCCGAACTGCCCCATGTCCGCATACAAGGCTTCGACGCCGGTCACGCAAAGGAAGACGGCGCCGGCGGCGACGAAGGCCAGTTCCGGATGCCCGATGACGAAGGCCATCGCGTACCGGGGATCGAGCGCAGCCAGCACCGCCGGATTCGACAGCACGGCGATCCCGCCGAGCAGCGCGAGCGTTGCGAACCACACCAGCATCACCGGCCCGAACAGCGCGCCGACCGCCGCCGAGCCGCTGCGCTGCATCAGGAACAGGCCGACGATGATGCCGATCGAGATCGGCAGCACCAGGCCGTCGAGGCCCGGTGCGGCGATCGACAGCCCTTCGAGCGCCGACAGCACGGAGATGGCCGGCGTGATCGCCGCGTCGCCATAGAACAGCGAAACCGCGAAGGCGCCGACGATCGTGACCAGCCAGGTCGTTCGCGGGCGTCCGCGCAAAGCGTTCACGCTCCAGGACAGCAACGCCAGCACGCCGCCTTCGCCACGATTGTCGAAGCGCAGCATCAGGGTGACGGTCTTCAGCGACACGATCAGCATGACCGTCCAGAAGATCATCGACAGCGCCGCGAAGACGTTGGCCGGCGTCAGCGGGATTCCATGCTCCGGGCCGAACACGACCTTGAACGCATAGAGCGGACTGGTTCCGATGTCGCCGAAGACGACACCCAGTGCCGCGAGACTGACCGCCGCCAGGCCCCTACGCTCGGAGGTTCTCATGGAGCGGGCAGTCTAGCAGCCCGAAGGGCGACAGGGTCGCCCGTCACGACGCGAGGTCGTGTCCGGGACAACCCTTGGCTCGAGTGCGGCACCGACGCGGTGTGCACGCCTCGGGTCTAAGCTCGGTGCCGGTGTTCGATGTCCCGAGGAGGTGCGACGAGATGGCCGGAATCGATGCAAGTGCGGTTCTCGAAGTCGGTGGCGAACGGTGCCGGATCCAGCGGCTCGACGCGCTCGAAGCCCAGTTCGGCGTGTCACGGCTGCCGTACTCGCTGAAGGTGCTGCTGGAGAACCTGCTGCGCCACAACGACGGCGTCAGCGTCAGCGACGACGACATCGAGGCGCTGGCCCGCTGGCGCGGTGGACGCGAGGGTGGCGAAGAGCGCGAGATTGCATTCCGACCTGCGCGCGTGCTGATGCAGGACTTCACCGGCGTGCCGGCGGTCGTCGACCTGGCCGCGATGCGGCACGCGGTCGCCGAGCACGGCGGCGATCCCGCAGCGCTCGATCC
>JAAZBL010000029.1 GCA_012513825.1 Limnobacter sp.
ATCCAGCGCGCGAGGCTCGCGGCATCGTTGTCCTCGACGCCGGGCAGCTCGTACAGCGGCTGGTGGTCGATCTCACGGAACACCGGCGAAAACAGCGCCTTGACGTCGCCGAAGTCGACGGTCCAGCCGCGCACCTGGTCGAGCGGCGCGCACAGGTGCAGGCGAAGGGTGTAGCTGTGGCCGTGGATGCGCCGGCGCGGGTCGCCGTCGGGCGCATGCAGGAGCTGCACCGCGCTGTCCAGCCCGAAATCCTTCCAGATCCGGTAGTGCTCGCCGTCGTAGTTCGCGCCGCAGCTCGCGGTCTCGTAGACGGTGACCCAGGACAGCTCGGGCAGCAGCGGCTTCAGCCGCTCCCAGATCCAGCTCGCGATGCATTCGCTGGTCGGATTCTCGAGCCCCGGAATGTCGTTCAGGCAGGCGCGGTGGAATTGCGCATGGAACGGCGCCCAGCAGTCGTCGAGATGTTCGTAGTCGATCGACAGGTCGCGAGTGCCGAGATCCTGGTCGGCGTGCAGGATCACCTCGAAGCCATGGCCGTGCATCCGGCCGCACTTGTGCCCGGCCGGCACCGCGGTGAGCCGGTGCGCGGCCTCGAAGCGATAGCGTCGCCAGACGTGCGCATGTCCGCGGCGATCGAGGTCCACGCCCGAATGCGGCGTGCTCAACACGCCGATCTGCTCGACGCCCGGCACGTCGATCCGGCGGCCGACCCAGCGCGCGAGGTTCTCGTCGGTCGGTTGCGCCAGCACGTCGTTCAGCGAGCGATAGTCGAGCGGCGCGAGCGTCTGCTCGAGCCGCTCGCGCAGCGCGTCGAGCTCGCCGCCGCGAAACGGCGCCCATCCTGCCGGCAGCCGCGCACGCACGCCGGCCACGAAGCCGTGCCCGTGCAGCCGGCGCGAGCGATGGCCTTCGGGCAGCATCGTCACCTGTCGTGCCGCTTCGAAGCCGCCTGCGGCGACGTGAAGCAGGTGTTCGGTCGGCCGTTCGTCCGTCATGTGCGCATTGTCCTGCCGACCGGCGGCAGCCTGCGTGATTCCACTGTCGCCGCTCAGCGACGCAACGCCGCGCCGACCTCGGCCAGGATCTCGTACGACCGCTGCCGCGCCGCCTGATCGAAGATCGCCGACGCCACGATCAGCTCGTCGGCCGCGGTCTGCTCGACGAAGGCCTGCAATTCGCGCTGCAAGGTCTCCTTCGAGCCGACGAACGAACAGACCAGCATCCGCGAAACCTGCGCCTTTTCGGCCGGCGACCAGTAGTCCTCGATGTCGTCGATCGGCGGCGAGAGCTGCCCGCGCCGGTTGCGGATCATGTCGACGAAACGCTGCTGGACGCTCGTGAACAGCCGGCGCGCCTCCTCGTCGGTGTCGGCGGCCACGACGTT
The DNA here is from genome assembly GCA_012513825.1 of Limnobacter sp. Classification (GTDB taxonomy): domain Bacteria; phylum Pseudomonadota; class Gammaproteobacteria; order Burkholderiales; family Burkholderiaceae_E; genus Zeimonas. The sequence goes on from JAAZBL010000029.1 coordinate 1,385, forward strand.
GATGCCGGGCATCGCGTAGGGCCGGTCGAGCTGCTGCGACGGCTCGAAGCGCTCGCGGTAGACCTGCAGCGCGTGGTGAAGCGCATCGGGCGCAAAATGCGAGGCGAACGAATACGGCAGGCCCAGGTGCGCGGCAAGTTGTGCGCCGTAAAGGCTCGAACCGAGGATCCACAGCGGCACCCGCAGGCCGGCGCCGGGGACCGCGCGAATCCGCTGCCCGGGCTGCACCGGCTCGAAATAAGCCTGCAGTTCGAGCACGTCGTTCGGGAACGTGTCGGCCGAATGATGGTCGCGGCGCAGCGCACGCATCGTGGCCTGGTCGGTGCCCGGCGCCCGGCCGAGCCCCAGGTCGATGCGTCCGGGGTACAGCGACTCGAGCGTGCCGAACTGCTCGGCGATGACGAGCGGCGAGTGGTTCGGCAGCATCACGCCGCCGGCGCCCACGCGCATCGTCTTCGTGCCGCCGGCGACGTAGCCGATGACGACCGCGGTGGCCGCGCTGGCGATCCCGGTCATGTTGTGATGTTCGGCCATCCAGTAGCGCCGGTAGCCCAGGCGCTCGCAATGCTGCGCCAGCTCGAGCGTATGGCGCAGCGCGTCGGCGGCGGTGTCGCCGACGCGGATCGGCACGAGGTCGAGGACTGAGAGCGGAATCATCGGCAATCGGTTCGGGGCGGATCGGACCGGTATTATCGGCCGAGCCCGATGACCCCTCCCCTCTTCGAGACTTTCGTATGACCTTGAAGCTCCAGACGATCATCGTCAGCACTCGTCCCGGCCGCGTCGGTCCCGCCGTCGCACGCTGGTTCGACGAGTTCGCCCGCCGGCACGGCAGGTTCGAAGCGCGACTCGTCGACCTGGCGCAGTTCGCGTTGCCGGTCTTCGACGAACCGAACCACCCTTCGCTGCAGAAGTACGAACACGCGCACACGAAGCAATGGTCCGAGAGCGTGGCCGAGGCCGATGCCTACGTCTTCGTCACGCCCGAGTACAACTACAACCCGCCGCCCAGCTTCTACAACGCGCTGAACTACGTCTACAAGGAGTGGAACTACAAGCCCTGCGGCTTCGTCAGCTACGGCGGCGTCTCGGGCGGCCTGCGGGCGACGCAGATCGCGAAGCAGCTCGTGACCACGCTCAGGATGATGCCGATGGTCGAAGGCGTCATGGTGCCCTTCGTGGCCAGGTCGATCGACGAACAGGGCAGCTTCCAGTCGAACGAACTGATCGACAACTCGGCCAACGCGATGCTCGGCGAGCTGCACCGCTGGGCCGAGGCGCTGAAGTCGATGCGCCAGCCCACGTAGCGCCGGTCGCCGCGCCGACCGGCCCGACCGGCCGGTTCGCGCGTTCGATCAGCGCGTCGCCCTGGCCAGCACGAAGGTCAGCGCCAGCGTCGGCAGCGCCGAGCCGAGCTGCGTCGACCACTGCGGCAGCAGGTGGAACACGGCGACGCCGAGCAACCAGATCGCGACCGCGCCACGATTGACCTTCGTGGCGCCGACCAGTCCGGCCACGTCGCCGCGGCCGCCGAGGCGTCCGAGGATCACGCCGTACAGCGGCACGAAAACCGAGCTCAGCATCAGCAGGAAGGGTTCCAGGCTGTGGATCGGCACGACCATCGCCAGCCCCACGCACAGCAGCGCGAGACCGATGCCCCAGCGGCGCTGGCTCCAGCGCGGCCGCAGGCTGTGGCCGGCGACCGAGCCCGAGTACAGGTCGCCGTAGGCATTGTCGACCTCGTCGATCAGGATCAGTCCGAGCGCGACGAGTCCGCCCTGCGCCAGCAGCAGCGCCGAGACCAGTTCGGTCGACGGCATCGTCAGCGCGACCAGCACGCCCAGCGAATAGCACCAGATATTGGCGATCGCGTATCCGAGCCAGGTGCCGCGCAGTGCGCTGTTTCCGTCGCTGCCATGGCGCGAGAAATCGGCAACCAGCGGCAGCCACGAAATCGGCATCGCGATGACGAGATCGAGCGCCTGCAAGGTGCCCATGCCGCCGCTGCCGGGCCGGTTCCACAGTTCGGCCCAACCGAGCGCCTGCGCGCGCCCCAGAAACTGCCAGCTCAGCCAGACCAGCGACAGGATCACCAGCGGCAGCGCGAAGCGTCCGACGATCCGGCGCACCAGCGTGACCATGTTGCCGGCCAGCAGCACGATCAGCAGCGCGCCGAAGGCCAGCGTGACCAGGATCGCCGGCAGCCCCGGCAGCGCAGGGAAAACGCCCGCAGCGGACACCGCCGCCGAAGCCGGCGCCGTGCCTGCCGCCGCCAGCTCGACCGGTGCCGGCAGGATCCCCGCCTGGCGTCCGATCGCGACGACGCCGTCGCGCATGACGACCAGCTCGAAGGTCGTCCAGCCGATCAGCTGCACGATGTTCAGCAGGACCGGCAGCCGCGCGAAACTGCTTCCGTACGCCGCGTGCATCAGCCCGGCGCTCGACAGCGCGCTGTCGCAGCCCAGCTTCGCGGTCCAGGCGAGCAGTCCGGCGCCGAGCAGCGAGCCGCCGACGATCGCGAGCATCGCCGCCCTCGTGCCGAGGGCCGGCACCAGGTAGGAGCCGACCTGCATCACGAGCAGACCGACGCCGAGGCTCAGCCAGAGCGCAGCGTGGTCGCGCCAGCCGAACAGTCGCTCGGCGGCCGGGATCGGAATCAACGAGGTATTGCGTGCGACTGCACTGCCGGACACGGCGCTCATAAGGCTTCCCTGCGCGAGGATTAACTCAATCAGGTTCGAAGGGTCTTTCTCAGCTGCACGCGGGAAACGACGGGCGTGCGGCACCCCCAGCTCGAGCGGATCCGCTGCCGAATCCGCGGCGCGAGTTTACGCCATTCGGCGCGTTTCATTCGATGCCTCGGTGACGTAGCCCTCGGCACGCCAGGAGTCCGGGCGGCAGAGCGCCGCCAAGAGACCTAGGTCCCAGTCTTGCTGATCGGGTCCCCAGCGATTCATTCAACCAAGGAGGACCGCGCGATGAGACACCTTCTAGCCCTGGCCGCAGTGGCCGCCGGCGCCGTGGCCGTCACGAAGCAGATGAACCGGTCGCGCGGCGCGACGAAGACGACGACCGTCGAGGAATCGATCGAGATCGACGTCCCGGCGCGTACCGCCTACAACCAGTGGACGCAGTTCGAGGAGTTCCCGCGCTTCATGCATGGCGTCGTCGAAGTCCGCCAGCTCGACGACAAGCGGCTGCGCTGGCGCGCCGAGATCGGTGGCAGGATCGAGGAGTGGGAATCCGAGATCACCGAGCAGATTCCCGACAAGCGGATCGCCTGGCGCAGCATCCATGGCCCGCGCAACGCCGGCGTCGTGACCTTCCATCGCCTGGACGACGAGCGCTGCCGCGTGATGCTGCAGATGAATTACGAGCCGCGCGGCCTGGTCGAAAAGGTCGGCGACATGGTCGGCGCCCCGGCGATGCGCGTCTGCGGCAACCTGCAGCGCTTCAAGGAGTTCCTCGAGAGTCGCGGCAGCGAAACCGGCGCCTGGCGCGGCTCGATCGACGAGCCGGGAAGCGGCCGCGTCGGCATCGAGGGCGTCTGACGCGGCCACGCGAAGCCGGCCGTCGCGCCCACGCGTCATCGTGAGCGCTGGAGCAGGGGATCCTCGAACCCTGCCTCGGCGAACCCCTTCGCGCGCAGAAGGCAGGCGTCGCAGCCGCCGCAGGGCTGCCCTTCGGGCCCGGGGTCGTAGCAACTGCAGGTGATGCCGTAGTCGACGCCGAGCGCGACGCCGGTCCGGATGATGTCGGCCTTGCTCATCGAGCTCAGCGGTGCGTGGATCTTCAGCGGCCGGCCGCCTTCCACGCCGGCTCGGGTCGCGAGATTCGCCATCCGTTCGTAGGCCTCGATGTATTCGGGCCGGCAGTCCGGGTAGCCGCTGTAGTCGAGCGCATTGACGCCGATGAAGATGTCGGTGGCGCCGAGCACCTCGGCATAGGCGAGCGCGAACGACAGGAAGATCGTGTTGCGCGCCGGCACGTAGGTGATCGGAATGCCGCCGCCGATCTCGTCGCCGCGGCGGCCCTTCGGCACCTCCGCGTCGCCGGTCAGCGCCGAGCCGCCGAACACCCTCAGGTCGATCTCGGCGACGACGTGCTTCGTCACGCCCATCGCCCGTGCGACCTCGCGTGCCCGCTCCAGTTCGATCGCATGGCGCTGGCCGTAGCGGAAACTCAGCGCGCAGGGCTCGTAGCCCTGGCTGCGCGCGATGGCCAGCACGGTGGTGGAATCGAGGCCGCCGCTGAGCAGCACGACGGCCCTGGGAAGCTCGTTCATCGTATCGAACCGCCGTTTTCCGCAGGGAACCTCGCATCCTGCCACGACGCCGCTGCAGCCCGCTTCTCCGGTATCTTTCGTCTGATGACCAAGAGCGTTCGACTGCCCGGCGGCGAGCAGGTCCCGGCGCTGGGCCAGGGCACCTGGATGATGGGCGAGGACCCGGCCGCACGTGCCGAGGAGCTCGCGACGCTGCGCCTGGGTCTCGACCTGGGTCTCACGCTGATCGATACCGCCGAGATGTACGGCGAAGGGCTCGCCGAGGAGCTGGTCGGCGAAGCGATCGCCGGCCGTCGCGACGAGGTCTTCATCGTCAGCAAGGTCTATCCGCACAACGCCTCGCGCCGCGGCGCCGTTGCCGCCTGCGAGCGCAGCCTGCGCCGGCTCGGCACCGACCGGATCGACCTGTACCTGCTGCACTGGCGCGGCCAAGTGCCGCTGGGCGAGACGGTGCAGGCCTTCGAGACGCTGCAGCGCGACGGCAAGATCCGCCACTGGGGCGTCAGCAACCTCGACCTGGCCGACATGCGCGAGCTGTCGAAGCTGCCCGGCGGCGACCGGGCGGCGACGAACCAGCTTCTGTACAACCTCGGCCGGCGCGGGATCGAATGGGACCTGCTGCCCTGGCTGCGCGAACGCGGCGTGCCGGTGACGGCCTATTCGCCGCTCGAGCAGGGCGAGCTGACGCAGCATCCGGGGCTGCAGGACTTCGCACGGCGCGCGTCGATGAGCCCGGCCCAGGCGGCGCTCGCCTGGCTGCTGTCGCGCGACGAAGTCATCGCGATCCCGAAGGCCGCGCGTCGCGAACGGGTGTCGGAGAATGCCGCGGCACTCGAACATTGGCTCGACGCCGCCCAGCTCGCCGAACTCGACCGCCTGTTCGCGCCGCCGCGCGGACCGGTGCCGCTCGAGATGATCTGAGAAGCCACGGCTCCCGGATCGCGTGCCCGCCGCTTCGGTCACCAGCGAATTCGTCACCCCGCGCCCGATCGCCGGCTACCGCGTCGTCGCCACCGCGTTCCTGCTTGCCGTCTTCGCCTGGGGACACGGCTTCTACGGGCTGTCGGTCTACGTCCAGTTCCTCGGCGGCCCCGGCAAGTGGTCGCCGACGCTGCTGTCGGCCGCGACGACCTTCTATTTCGTGCTCGGCGCGCTCGCGATGCTGGGGATCGAGCGCCTGTCCGCCCGTGTGCCATGGCGACGCCTGAGCGCCGCCGGCGTCGTGCTGATGACGCTCTCGACCAGCGCGCTGGCCTGGGCGCCGAACGTCGTGCTGCTGTTCGCGGCCTATGCGGCGATGGCCTGCGCCTGGGCCGCGTGCTCCGGCACCGCGATCAACGGCATCGTCGGCGAATGGTTCGACGCGAGGCGCGGGATGGCGGCGAGCATCGCGCTGACCGGCGCGAGCTTCGGCGGCATCGTCGTCGTGCCGCTGTTCGTGTTCGCGATCGGCCGGCTCGGCGTCGGGTCGGGCATCGCCACGGTTTCGATGCTGCTGGCGCTCGCGATGCTGGCGCTGATCCGGCTGAACCTGGTCGCACCGACGGCCGCCGGCGACCGGCAAGCTGCGAAACGCACGATGCAAGACGCGCAGAGCGACGGCGAGGCCGCAGCCGTCGCGGACCGCCTGCCGCTGCGCCGCCTGGTCCCGGTCTGCGCGCTGTTCGCGATCGGCTGGTACGCGCAGGCCGGATTCCTCGCGCTGCAGATTCCGATTCTCGCGCCGCGCATCGGCGAGATCGACGCGGCCGCGGCGGTCGCCGCGACCACCGGCTCGGCCATCGCGGGTCGGCTGCTGCTCGGCCTGTTGATCGATCGGGTCGACCACCGGGTCGCCACGGCCGCGAGCTACCTGCTGCAGGTCGCCGGGATGGGCGTGCTCGTCGTCGCCGACACGAAGGCCGGCGTGTTCGCCGGCTGCGTGCTGTTCGGCCTGTCGGTGGGCAACGTCATCACGCTGCCGACCCTGTTCGCCCAGCGCGAATTCGCCGCGCGGCATTACGGACGCGTGATCGCGCGCATCTGGTCGATCGGGCAACTGGTGTTCGCGTTCGGCCCGGTCAGCGCGGGGCTGCTGCTGGCGGCGGCCGGCTCGTCGAGGCCGGTGATCCTGGCGTGCGCGGCCTGCCAGCTCGTCGCGGCGCTGCTTTGCCTGCACCGGGGGCGCGAGCCGGCCCACGCCGGTCGATGAACGCGATCTTCCTCGCGATCGTCGTCGTCGCCGTGGCGGCGGCCGCCTGGCGCCAGTTCACCGAAGTTCCGGCCGACGGCGCGCCCTCGCCGATGGAGCTGCTGTCCGACGGGATGATCTCGGCAGCCGGCAACTCGGTGGAACTGGCGATCGGGCTGGTCGGCGTGATGGCGCTGTTCCTCGGCCTGATGAAGGTCGC
>JAAZBL010000272.1 GCA_012513825.1 Limnobacter sp.
CCACCCGAGGCGCTCAGCCGCCGGTCGCCGCGCTGGCCCGATCCAGGATCGCGATCGCCTCGGGGCTCAGCGCGACCGAAGCCGCACCCAGCGTCTCGTCGAGCTGCGCCACGCTGGTCGCGCTGACGATCGGCGCCGTGACCCGGGGCCGGGCCATCAGCCAGGCCAGTGCGACCTGGGCCGGCGTCGCGCCGGTCTGCGAGGCCACTTCGTCGAGCGCGGCAAGGATCGCCAGGCCCCTGTCGTTCAGGTAGTTGCGCGCGAAGACGGCCCTGTCCCGCCCTTCGAAGTCCTTCGCTTCGCGATACTTGCCGCTCAGGAAACCGCTCGCCAGCGCGAAATAGCAGACGACGCCGAGTTCGTTGTCGCCGGTTACGTCGGCCAGCCCCGATTCGAACTCGCCGCGATCGTAGAGGTTGTAGCGGGGCTGGACGACCTCGTAGCGCGGCAGCCCGCGCTCCTTCGACACCGACAGTGCTTGAACGAGGCGCTCGGCGCCGTAGTTCGACGCGCCGATCGCGCGCACCTTGCCCGACTCGACCAGCCGGGCGAAGGCCGTCAGCGTCTCGTCGAGCGGGACCTCGGTGTCGTCGACGTGCGCGAAGTAGACGTCGATGTAGTCGGTGCGCAGGCGTCGCAGCGAGTCTTCGGCCGCGGCTTCGACGTTGGCCGCCGACAGGCCCTTGCGTGCTTCGAGCATGCCGACCTTGGTCATCAGCACGACGTCGTCGCGCCGCTTGCGCCGGGCGAGCCAGTTGCCGACGATCGTCTCGGACTCGCCGCCGCTGTTGCCGTCGGCCCAGGCCGAGTAGACGTCGGCCGTGTCGATGGCGTCGAAGCCCCGTTCGACGAAGCGGTCGAGCATCGCGAACGAGGTCGGTTCGTCGGCCGTCCAGCCGAACACGTTGCCGCCGAAGACCATCGGCGCGATCGAAAGGCCGGAACGGCCGAGTTTGCGCTTGTCCATCATCTCTCCGTGGCCGGACCGCCGCGGCGCCCTTCGTTCAGAACTGCTCCCAGGGCAGTCCGTCGAAGCGCCAGCCGTTGATCTTGCCGCGCTGGCGATCGGCGTTCAGGTCGCCTTCGAAGCCGTGCAGCACGTTGCAGACGTGCTCGAAGCCGGCCTTCTCGAGCGCCTCGGCCGCCTCGACCGAGCGCTTGCCGCTGCGGCAGATCAGCACGACGGGCCGGTCGAGTGCGTGCCCGGCGAGCTTCTTGACGTCGGTGACGAAGTCCGGGTTGAAGTCCCAGTCCGGGGCATCGTACCAGGGGACGTGCATGGCCCCTACGGCATGCCCGACGAACGAGTATTCGGCGTCGCTGCGGCAGTCGACGAACAGTGCGTCCGGATTCGCCTGCACGAATTCGAATGCCTGCCGGGGCAACAGGTGCTTCATCTTTTCAGTCCATGAATCGGAGCAGGAACAGGGACAGCGCAGGCACGAACAGCAGGAGGATCGTCCGGATGAAATCGCTGACCAGGAATGGTACGACGCCGCGATAACTTTCGGCGATCGGCACCCCCTTCGCCAGGCCGTTGACGATGTAGACGTTCAGGCCCACCGGCGGCGCGATCAGGCCGATGCCGACGACCATCAGGATCAGCACGCCGAACCAGATGGCCTTGCCGGTCGGGTCGAGGCCCCAGAGGTCGAGCCCCATGACCATCGGGAAGAAGATCGGGATCGTCAGCAGGATCATCGACAGCTCGTCCATCACGCAGCCGAGGATCACGTAGAAGACGAGGATCGAGCCGACGATCGCCAGCGGCGGCCAGCCCGAGGCACCGACTGCCTGCGCGAGCTGGTTGGGCACCTGGGTCAGCGCGAGCGCCGAGTTCATCACGTCGGCGCCGATGAAGATCAGGAAGATCATCGCCGAGCTCTCGGCGGCCTGGTAGAAGCTCGTGGCCAGCTTGGCGCGCGTCAGCTCGCCGCGAGCCAGCGCCAGCACGAGCGTCGACACGGCGCCGACCGCGGCGCCCTCGGTTGGCGTGAAGATGCCGCCGTAGATCCCGCCGAACACCAGCACGAAGATCACGAGGATCGGCCCGAGCCCGACGATCGCGTCGCGCGCGTCGATGCGCTCGACCTCGACCTTCTCGGGGGCATGGCCCGGCACCAGGCGCACGTAGACGGCGATCGCGACCAGGTAGCCGAGCATCGCGATCAGGCCCGGAATCGTCGCCGCCGCGAACAGCTTCGCGATGTTCTGCTCGGTCAGGATCGCGTAGATGATCAGGATCACCGACGGCGGGATCATGATGCCCAGCGTGCCCCCGGCGGCCAGCGTCGCCGTCGTCAGCCGGCCCGAATAGCCGTGTCGCGTCATCTCGGGCAGCGCGACCGACGAGACGGTGGCCGCGGTCGCGACCGACGAGCCGCAGACCGCGCCGAAGGCGGCGCAGGCGATCACCGCGGCCATCGCCATGCCGCCGCGCACGCGCGACATCAGCGCGTTGGCGAAGGCGAACAGCGCGCGCGACAGTCCGCCGTGCGTCGCGAACTGGCCCATCAGCAGGAACAGCGGGATCACCGACAGGTCGTAGTTCGAGAAGCGCGAATAGGTCTGCGTCTTCAGGAAGTTCGCGTAGGGCAGCCATCCGGCCTGCATCAGGTAGCCGGTCGTGCCGGCGACGAACATCGCGACGGCGATCGGCACGCGCACGACCATCAGCGCGAGCATGATGCCGAAGATCATCAGGCACAGCGTGATCGGATCCATTCAGATGTCCCGGGTCCCGGTCGCCGGTGCGATGCCGGGCAGGTCGTCATCGGCTGCGGGCGCCGGCCCGAAGGCCTGGACCAGCGCGATGACCGCGGTCAGGATCAGCGGCGGCACCATCGCCACGAAAGCGATCCACTCGGGCAACTGCAGCAGCATCGTCACCGAGTTGTACTCGCGCGCGCTCAGGCCCCCGAGCAGCGAGCGCCAGGCCAGCAGCGAGCACATGCCCGCCAGCAGCAGGCAGCCCACGCGATCGAGCAGGTCGCGCGTGCGCGCGCTCGCGCGCAGCGTGAAGAAGTCGACGATGATGTTGCCGCGCCGGAGCTGGCACAGCGGCATGAACGAAGCGACCGAGAAGGCCATGCCGAACTGCACCAGCTCGAAGTCTCCGAGCAGCGCGGCGCCGAAGAACTGGCGCGAGAAGATGCTGCCGCAGACGATCGCGGCGACCAGCATCAGCGCGGTGCCGGCGAACAGCGCGGTGAACTTGGCGAGGATTTCCAGGATTCGCATCGGATCTGCGTACCTTCGCGTGCGCGGCTTTCGGTTCAGGACGCCCGGTTCGTCGGCTCCCGATCCGCGGCACCGGGCTGGCAGAAACCGACGAGCAGCTCGACGAAGCGTTCGGGCGCCTCGAAGTGCGGAATGTGCGCGAACGGCAGCTCGACGACTTGCGCATCGCGGATGCCTGCCGCGACCGCCTCGCCCATCGCCGGCGGCAGCGACTGGTCGTGGCGGCCGGTCACGACCAGCACCGGGGCGTCGATCCGTTGCAGCCCCGGGCGCAGGTCCATGTCGCGGATCGCCGCGCAGCAGCCGATGTAGCCGACCGGGTCGACCTGCAGCAGCGTGCGTCGCACCGTATGGAAGTTCTCGTCGGCACGGGCCACGAAGGCCGGCGTGAAGAAGCGCCCGAGCACCGTGTCGGCGATGGCTGCCATGCCGCCCTCGCGAATCTTCGCGATCCGGTCGACGAAACCCTCGGGCGCGGTCTTCGCCGCGGTGTTGGACAGCACGAAGCGCTCGAAGCGCTCGCCGGCGTTGGCGGCCAGCCATTGGCCGATCATCCCGCCGATCGATACGCCGCAGAAGTGAGCGCGCGCGACGCCGGCCGCGTCCATCGCGGCGAGCACGTCGCGCGCCAGCAGTTCGATCGAGTAATCGCCCGGGTTCGCCTGCGACGCGCCGTGGCCGCGCTTGTCGAGCCGCAGCACGAGGAAGTGCCGCAGCAGCGCGGGCAGCACCGGCTGCCACAGCGCCATGTCGGTGCCCAGCGAATTGGCCAGCACCAGCGCCGGGCGATCGGGATGGCCGTCGAGGCGCCAATGCAGGCGCACGCCGTCGCGTTCGATCAATGGCATCGTCTGTCTCCTCCACTCCGCAGCCGGGCAGTATGCCTGCGTCGTAGTCGCAGTGCAGCGACCGATTGCACGATGCGCGGTGTCGTCGGCCCCGATCGCGCGATCGGCGGCGCCGCCGTGCGTCGGGGCGGCGCGCTGCCTCCAATAGCCGACAGA
>JAAZBL010000273.1 GCA_012513825.1 Limnobacter sp.
CCGTCGTCCATTCGCCGAGTCCGATCAGGTGCTGCTCGAGCCGCTTGACCGGATCGCCCAGCGGAAAGCGCTGCCAGTCGTCGGCAGGACGGTACTTCGACGGATCGTCGGACGTCGAATGCGCGCCACCGCGGTAAGTGACCCACTCGATCAGCGTCGGGCCCAGGTTGTGACGGGCCCGCTCGATCGCCCATTGCGACGCCGCGTAGACCGCCAGGAAGTCGTTGCCGTCGACGCGCAGCGACGCGATCCCGGCGCCGACGCCGCGCGCGGCGAAGGTCGTGCGCTCGCCGCCGGCCAGCGCCTGGAAGGTCGAGATCGCCCACTGGTTGTTGACGACGTTCAGCACGACGGGTGCACGGTAGACGTGCGCGAAGGTCAGCGCCGTATGGAAGTCGGATTCTGCGGTGGCGCCGTCGCCGATCCATCCGGAGGCGATCTTCGTGTCGCCGCTGATCGCCGAAGCCATGGCCCAGCCGACCGCCTGGACGAACTGCGTCGCCAGGTTGCCGGACACCGAGAAGTAGCCGTGCTCGCGCATCGAGTGGAGGATCGGAAGCTGGCGGCCCTTCAAGGGGTCGCGCTCGTTGGAAAGCAGCTGGCAGATCATCCGCTCGAGCGGCACTTCGCGCGCCATCAGCAGGCTTTGCTGCCGATAGGTCGGGAAGCACATGTCGCCGTCGGACAGCGCCATCGCGTGGGCGGTGCCGATCGCCTCCTCGCCCAGGCACTGCATGTAGAACGACAGCTTCTTCTGGCGCTGCGCGATCATCATGCGCGCGTCGAAGATCCGGGTCTTGAGCATCGCGCGCAGCCCGCGGCGAAGCTGCTCGGGCGCCAGCTCGGGCGCCCACGGCCCGACGGCCCGGCCTTCGTCGTCGAGCACGCGGATCAGCGTGTAGGCGAGATCCGACGTCTCCGAAGGCCTGGCCTGCACCGGCGGACGCCGCACGGCGCCGGCGGCGGCCAGGTGCAGATAGCCGAAATCGGTCGGATGCCCGGGCCGGCCCGTGGGCTCCGGGACGTGCAGGCGAAGAGGTTTCAGGCGCTCGCTCATCCGTATGACTCCCTGGGAGGCTGTCGGAGTGGTCGGATACCCGCTTCCAAGCCTAGCCGATTCGGGCGTGTGCCGGCCTAATTTCCCACCCCGGCAAGCGCCGCGCGCCTATTGCAGGCCGAGACCCTTCATGTCCGGCAAGCGGTGCGCGATCCCCTTGTGGCAATCGATGCAGGTCTTGGCACCCGAGGCCAGGTCCGTCGCATGCGCGTTCGCGGCCCGCTTGCTCTGGCGTGTGAAGTCCATGTAGGCGAAGCCGTGGCAGTTCCGGCATTCGAGCGAATCGTTCGCCTTCATCCGCCGCCATTCGTTCTGCGCGAGCTGCAGCCGCATCGCCTCGAACTTCTCGCGCGTATCGATCGTGCCGAAGATCTTGCCCCAGACCTCCTTCGAGGCCTGCATCTTGCGGGCGATCTTCGCCGTCCACTGGTGCGGCACATGGCAGTCCGAGCACAGTGCGCGCACGCCGCTGCGATTCGTGAAATGGATCGTGCCCTGCAGCTCCTGGTAGACGTTGTCGCGCATCTCGTGACAGCCGGTGCAGAACTGCTCGGTGTTGGTCGCTTCCATCGCCGTATTGAAGCCGCCCCAGAAGACGATGCCGGCGACGAAGCCGCCGATCGTCAGGAAACCGAAACTGAAATGGCGGCTCGGCCGCCACAGCACGGTCCAGTAGCGGCGCAGCAGCTTCAGCATGACGGTCCCCCGTTCACCGGCGACGACGCTGCGCTTCGTCGGACCGACCGTAGAGCATCTGGTCCACGTCGACGAACTCGTTGTCCACCAGCGGCTCGAGCGGCGCCTGCGGAACGTGGCACTGCAGGCAGAAGTAGCGGCGCGGCGACAGCTCCGCGAGGAAGTTGCCGTCGCGTCCCATGAAGTGCGTGACGCTGATCATCGGCGCCTGGCTCTGCTGCGTGCGCGTTCGCGTATGGCAGAACATGCAGCGGTTCGCGTTCTTGTCGAGCTGGTAGCCGTCGATCTTGTGCGGGATCACCGGCGGCTGCATCGCGTAGTTGCGCGCGCGGCGCACGTCGCTGTTGTCGGCGTTCACCAGCGGTGGCGGCTTCGTGGTCTCGAGGACGGGTGCGCCGCGCATCGAATCGGTCGCGTCCTGCGCGACCGCGGGCGACCACGCGAAGAAGAGTGCGGCGGCGAGCGCGGCGGCGAGCGCAGCCGCCGGTGCAGCGGCCGGCGCGAAAGCCGGCGCGATCGGGCTGCGGCGCATCATGCGACACCTCCCGGAACCTTGCGCAAGGCGACCGCGCACTTCTTGAAGTCCGTCTGCAGCGAGATCGGGCAGGTCGCGTCCAGCGTGACCTTGTTGATCAGCTGGCTGGCATCGAACCACGGGACGAAGACCAGGCCCGGCGGCGGCCGGTTGCGCCCGCGCGTCTCGACGCGGCTCTGCATCGAGCCGCGCCGCGAAACGATCTCGACGATCTCGCCGCGACGCAGGTTCAGCGCGTTCGCGTCCTGCGGATGCAGGTAGCAGACCGCGTTCGGAAACGCCCGGTACAGCTCGGGGACCCGCCGGGTCATCGAACCCGAGTGCCAGTGCTCGAGGACCCGGCCCGTGCACAGCCAGAACGGGTATTCGGCGTCGGGTTCCTCGGCGGCCGGTTCGTAGGGCAGCGCATAGATCACCGCCTTGCCGTCGGGGTGACCATAGAAGCGAATGCCTTCGCCGGTCTTCACGTAGGGGTCGTAGCCCTCGCGGAAGCGCCAGCGCGTCTCGCGGCCCTCGACGACCGGCCAGCGCAGCCCGCGCACTTCGTGATACCGGTCGAAAGGCGCGAGATCGTGGCCGTGGCCGCGACCGAACTGCGCGTACTCCTCGAACAGCCCCTTCTGCACGTAGAAGCCGAAGGACTTCGCCTCGTGGTTCTCGTAGCCGGGATCCATCTGCGACAGCGGGTAGGCGTCGACCTGGCCGTTGCGGAAAAGCACGTCGAACAGCGTCTTGCCGCGGTACTCGGGCTTGCTGTCGAGAAGCTCCGCCGGCCAGACTTCCTCCATCTCGAAGCGCTTGGAGAACTCCATCAGTTGCCAGAGGTCCGAGCGCGCCTGCCCGGGTGCGTCGACGAGCTGGTGCCAGAACTGCGTGCGCCGCTCCGCGTTGCCGTAGGCGCCCTCCTTCTCGACCCACATCGCCGCCGGCAGGATCAGGTCGGCCGCCATCGTCGTGACGGTCGGATAGGCGTCCGAGACGACGACGAAGTTCTCCGGATTGCGATAGCCGGGCCAGCCCTCCTTCAGGATGTTCGGCCCGGCCTGCATGTTGTTGTTGACCTGTACCCAGTACGCGTTGAGCTTGCCGTCGGTCAGCATCCGGTTCTGCAGCACCGCGTGGTAACCCGGCGTATCGGGGATCGTGCCGGCAGGCAGCTTCCAGATCTGCTCGGCGATCGCGCGGTGCTTCGGATTGGCGACCAGCATGTCGGCCGGCAGCCGGTGCGAGAAGGTGCCGACCTCGCGCGCGGTGCCGCAGGCCGACGGCTGGCCGGTCAGCGAGAACGGGCTGTTGCCCGGCTCCGAGATCTTGCCGGTCAGCAGGTGGATGTTGTAGAGCAGGTTGCTGCACCAGGTGCCGCGCGTGTGCTGGTTGAAGCCCATCGTGAAGAAGGACATCACCTTGGTGTCGGGATCGGCGTAGATCTGCGCCAGGCGTTCGAGCCGATCCTTCGGCACTTTCGACAGCTTCGCGACCGTGTCGACGTCGTACTGCGAAACGAACTTCGCGTATTCGTCGAAGCTCGCGTCGCGCCCGCCGCCCACCTTGTCGACGTTCTTCGCCTTCGTCTGCAGCGGGTGCTCGGGCCTGAGCCCATAGCCGATGTCGGTGTTGCCGATCACGAAGCGCGTATGACGGTCGACGAAATCGCGATTCACCTTCCCGTTGGCGATGATGTAGTGCGCGATGTAGTTCAGGATCGCCAGGTCGGTCTGCGGCTCGAAGGTCAGCGACAGGTCGGACAGGTCGTAGCAGCGATGCTCGAACACCGACAGTACGGCCACCTTGACGTGCGGCGCCGACAGTCGCCGGTCGGTCACCCGCGTCCACAGGATCGGGTGCATCTCGGCCATGTTCGAGCCCCACAGTACGAAGGCATCGGCCGCCTCGATGTCGTCGTAGCAGCCCATCGGCTCGTCGATGCCGAAGGTGCGCATGAAGCCGGCCACCGCCGAGGCCATGCAGTGGCGCGCGTTCGGGTCGATGTTGTTGGTCCGGAAGCCGGCCTTGAACAGCTTCAACGCGGCGTAGCCTTCCCAGATCGTCCACTGTCCGGAACCGAACATGCCGACCGCGCTCGGCCCCTTCTCGCGCAGCGCCTTCTTGAACTGCGTGGCCATGACGTCGAAGGCCTGCTCCCAGGACACCGGCTCGAACTCGCCGTTCTTGTCGTAGCGCCCGTTCGACATCCGCAGCAACGGCTGCGTCAGGCGATCGGCGCCGTACATGATCTTGGACAGGAAGTAACCCTTGACGCAATTGATGCCGCGGTTGACCTCGGCGTTGATGTCGCCGTGGGTCGCGACGACCCGGCCGTCCTTGACCGCGACGTTGACGCCGCAGCCGACACCGCAGAAGCGACAGGGCGCCTTCGACCAGGCAAGCTGCGTCTTCGATGCGTCGGTCTCGATGTTGGCGGCGGCGGCGAGCGTCGGCATGCCGGCGGCGAGCGCCGTCGTGCTTCCGGCGGTACGGCGGATGAATTCACGTCGGGTCAGGCTCATGGATCGATCTCCTGCTCGAGCGAGGATGCGGGCTCCGCATGCTGGTAGACGAGCGAGACGTCGAGCACGCCGGGCAGCTCGCGCATCGCGTCGATCGTTTCGACGACGCCGGCCGACGACGCGGACTCGACGACGACGACGAGCTTGCCGTCGTCGCTGGACTGGAACGGTTCGGCGCGTTCGAGCGCGGCGACCGAACGCTCGACCCGGGCCAGCGCGGCCGGACGGCAGTGGACCAGCACGCCGGCGATGTGGATCTCGGGCGCCAGCTCGGCGGGGGGCGAGGAACCGGATGTCGGCGGCAGCGTCATCCCGGCAGGTCTCCGGTGACGAGCTGGTACATCCAGACGAGGAAACCGTAGCCGCCGACGATCGCGACCGCGAGCACGGGTGCGGTCACCACGGTCAGGAACAGGAAGCTGCGCAGCTCTTCCTGTCGTGTTGCCGGTTCTTCCGTTTCCGGAGTTTCCATCGCGGTCTCCTGCGATGCGAGGGGGCCGAACCTGGCTCGGACTTTTTCCCAGAGTAACACCTGCGCTCAGGTGCGACACCCCTGCGGTTCGCGTCCGTACCAGCGCCCGGGCTCGCCTTCGTACAGGCGGACCCGCGACCAGGTGTCCCAGGCGAAACCGATGTCGACGCCATCGTCACGGGCAAGCGCACGCAGGCCGAAACGGGCGCCGACGACGGCGCGGCCCGCGAGGATATGGGCGAGCGGCGATGCGGTCTCGATCGTGCACAGTGGCCCTGTCGGGCGCGAGGGCAATACGACGACGGCCCGGGTCGCCGTGCTCGTATTGCCGTCGCTGTCCGTGGCGCGATAGACGCACGAATACCGGCCCGTGCTGCCCGTGTCGACGCTGCTGCAGTCGGCGGTCACCGGAAGTTCGCCATCCTCGGCGTCGGTCGCCGTCGCACCCGGATCGACGAATTCCTCGCCGAGCTCGAGTTCGAGCGGATCGGGCCCGATCAGGCTGATGCGCGGCGCACCGGGCGGCGGCGGCGCGCCCGGCCCGGTGCCGTCGCGTGGATGCCGCACGAAGAAGTCCCAGGCGATGTCCGGGTAGCTGGGCCCGCGCCGGATCGCCCATCGGCCGTCGCGTCCGTGCTCGCCGCCGATCCAGTAGTGCCCGTGATCGGTGTCGGAAGGGTCCGGCGTATTCAGCGGACCGGAGAAGAACACCGTTTCGACGATCGAGCGGCTCGCCGCCGTGCCGTCGCCGGTGTAGATCCGGTGCTCGCAGCCATGGTCGACCTGGAACACCGGCGAGCAGGCGCGCTGCGCGGCAAGCGCCTCGGTCGCGGTGTCGTGCCCGGCGTCGCCGAACACCGCCAAGTGCGCATCGCGGAGGTTTCGTCCGGCCGGCTGGACGACGGTGCAGTCGCGATCGTTCTGCAGCACCATCAGCGGGATCGGGTAGGTGTCGTCCAGTTCGGCGCGCATTGCAGCGGCGATCTGCGGCACGGGCCTGAAGCTGGCGGAGCCCGGACAACGTCCCGACAGCGACACCGAAGCCGCGCTCTCGCCGAACGGAAGTCCCGAAGCACTGGCCGCGGCCGCCCAGTATTCGTTGTGGGCGACGGCGGCCACGACGGCCATCGCACCACCCGACGACAGCCCGGTGATGTAGCGGCGTGCCGGATCGATCGCGAAATCGGACTCGACCCGGACAGCGATCCGGTGCAGGTCCTCGACTTCGCCACTGCCCTCGCGCCGATGGACGTCGAACCAGAAGCCCCAGCAGTTCGTGTTGCGCAAGCCGTCGTAGCTGGTGATGAACGGCGCGACGAGCACGAAACCGTGACGGTCGGCCGCGGCGACGAGACCCCAATCGCGCAGCACGTCGTCATGGGTCTGCTGGCAGCCGTGCAGCGCCATCAGCATCGGTGCCGGGCCGGACAGGCCGTCGGGAACGTAGACCTTGTAGATCCGGTCGCGCGAACCCGGATGGCTGCCGGCAGCCAGCGTGAACGACTGGGTCGAACCGGCGAAGACCGCCAGCGGCAGCAGCACGAGCAGCGCCGCGGCGAGATGCCGCAGGACGATGGCCGAAGCCGCCATCACCGGGCGGGATCGTTCGGGCCGTCAGGCGGGTTCCGTTCGAGGAATTCGCGCAGCCGGTCGGACTCCCGTCGAAAGCGGGCCGGGTCGTCTACGCGCAGCGCGCCGAGCTCGTCGAGCCAGCGTCCGACGTCGACGCCGTCGACCGCGTCGCCACGTTCCCTCTTCGCATCGGCGACCGCGGCCTCGACGCCTTCGCGCATCTCGCGGTACCTGGCGATCGTGCGCTGTCGCGACGGCGAGAGCTCGGCTTCGGGCAGCCGCTCGATCAGCAGGTCGAGCACCTCCTGCATCCGGCCGATCTGCTTGCCGTAACTGCCAACCCGCGCGAGCACGTGGTTCTCGATCGCGGCGTCGCCCTGGTTCACCGTGACGTTGAACTGCGGATTGATGAAGCGCTGCCAGTCGGTCTGCGGACTGATCGCGAAGTTCCGGAACCACGGGAAGAAATCGAAACTCGAAGTCATCTGCGCGGGCCTCGTCGAAACGCCGGGTCGGGTCAAGGATACGCGGCAGGCGGCCGGCTATCATCCCGGGAAATTCCTGCCATGCGAGCCTGGGCGCCGGCCTCTGCGAGCGCAACGCATCGACATCGAAACGGGGAGCACCGACGAGCATGTACTATGAACCCGGCAACATCCCGCACGGCCTGCCGCACGATCCGTTCAAGTCCTGCGTGATTCCGCGCCCGATCGGCTGGATCTCCACCGTCGACGCCGACGGACGGGACAACCTGGCGCCGTTCAGCCAGTTCCAGAACGTGACCTTCGATCCGCCGATCGTCATGTTCTCCGCGAACCAGGACACGACCGGCCGGCGCAAGGATTCGGTGCGCAATGCCGAGCAGACCGGCGAGTTCGTCTGGAACATGGCGACCTGGGCGCTGCGCGAAGCGGTCAACGTCACGGCCGAGGAACTGCCGCACGGCGTCGACGAGTTCGAGCGCGCCGGGCTGCGCAAGCTGCCGTCGCGCAAGGTCAGGCCGGCGCGCGTGGCCGGATCGCCGATCCAGTTCGAATGCCTGTACCTGAACACGCTGCGCTTTCCGGGCACGCCGCCGATGGGCAGTGCCGACGTCGTGTTCGGCCGCGTCGTCGCGATCCATATCGACGACGAAGTCATCGACGCGAAGGGAATGATCGACGTGCTGAAGATCCAGCCGATCGCGCGCATGGGCTACTTCGACTACACCTGCGTCGACAACAAGTTCCAGATGGTGATCCCCGGCAACAGCCGCGCGCTGCTGGCCGGGCTCGAAGGTTCGCCGGACAAGGCCCGGGCCGCCGGCGAATGAGGCCGTCGCCATCGGCAACCCAACCCCGAAGGAGATCCGAGTGAAGGCAGTCTTTCTTACCGGACACGGCGGCAACGAGGTGGTCAGCGTCGGCGAGCGGCCGGATCCGCAGCGTGGCCCCGGCGAGGTGCTCGTCCGCATCAAGGCGGCCACGCTCAACCGTGTCGACCTGTACATGCGCGACAGCGGTGCCGGCATCACGCATACGCTGCCGCACATCATGGGCGTCGACGGCGCCGGCATCGTCGAGGAGGTCGACGACGACGAGCGGCTCGTGACTCCGGGCATGCCGGTCCTGCTCTATCCGGGCGTCACCTGCGGGCGATGCGAGTTCTGCCAGCGCGGCGAGCCGGTGCTGTGCAGTGCGATGAAGCTGCTCGGAGAACACCGCGACGGCACGCTGGCCGAATTCGTCAGCGTTCCGGCGGCCAACGTGTTCCCGATTCCCGAGGGCCTGGATTTCGCCGAGGCCTCGGCGCTCGGCGTCAACCACCTGACCGCGTGGCGGATGCTGTTCACGAAGGCGCGGCTGCGGCCCTGGGAGACCGTGCTGGTCTTCGGCGTCGGCGGCGGCGTGTCGCTGGCGGCCACGCAGCTCGCCAAGTCGATCGGCGCGCGCGTGATCGTGACCTCGCGCGACGCCGCCAAGCTGCGACGGGCGCTCGAGCTGGGCGCAGACGAAGCGATCGACAGCAGCACCGACGACGTCGCACGCCGGGCGCTCGAACTGACCGGCGGGCGCGGCGTCGACGTCGTCTTCGAGAACGTCGGCGCCGCCGTCTGGGGCAGCGCGCTGAAATCGCTGGTCCGCGGCGGGCGCATCGTGACCTGCGGCGCGACCAGCGGCGACCAGCCCGGCGCCGATTTGCGGCGCGTATTCATCCGCCAGTTGCAGATCTTCGGGTCGACGCTCGGCGACCCGTCGGAGCTGCGCGAACTGCTGAACTGGTGTGCCGGCGGCCGGATCCGACCGGTCATCGACTCGCATTTCACGATGGATCGAATCCACGACGCGCTCGACCGGCTCGAGGCCGGTGCGCAGTTCGGCAAGCTTGCGATCGAAGTGGCCGAGGCCTGACCGGGGCGATCAGGTGGGGCCGGCCCGGTCGCTGTTGTCGGCGGCGTGCTGCGCTTGGGGGAGCACGCTCCATTCCGGGTCTTCGAACTCGCCGATGACCGTGATCTCGCAGTTGGCCGCGTGTCGATCGAGGATCTCGCGAACCGTCTCGTTGCGGCGATCGTCCTTCGCGTCGCGGTGCGCCTTGGACTCCCAGTGCGCGATCGCCAGCAGCGTGTCGGGTTCGCCGATCTTGCGGTGCAGGTACGTGCCGCGTGCACCGGGCGCGCGCTGGATGATCTCGCTTGCGCGAACCCAGGCATCGGCGTATTGCTCGACCGTATAGCCGGGCTTCATGCGGACTTCGAAGATGAACTTCATCGGGCACCTCGACTGGACTGGGTCTGGACCGGGCGATCTGCCGGACAGGCGCAAGGCCGGCGGCGTCGCCAGCCTCCCACGGTGCACGATCGCAGCGATCGCGGCAATCCTCGTCGCCGGCCCGGCGGCCGGCGCCGATGTCGTCTACCGCTGCACAGGCAACGTCTACCAGTCGGCGCCCTGTCCCGGCGGCAAGTCGATCGACATCGACCCGGAGCGCAACGTCGTCGAGCCGGAACGGCGACGGCCCGAGCCGAAGCCTGCTGCCGAGCCGCGCGAGCGTACCGAAGTGATCGTCGTCGAACGCGACGCCCCGCCGGCGCCGCCGGTCGTCGTCAGGGAGCCGGTCTACATCCTGCCGCATCGTCCGCAGCCCCGGCTGCACGGCCCGCCGACCGCCGTGCAGCGGCGCCACCCGCCGGGCGAGCGGCCCGGTTCCCGAGCGCCGCGGGATGTCGGGCGTCCGGCCTACGGGTTCAGGCCCTGAGCGGGCGCCCGCCTTCGATCGCCTGCCAGCGGCCCTACCAGCGGATCGGCTGCGGCCGGGTCAGCTCTTCGGGTTTCAGCACCGCGTCGAGCTGCTGGCGCGACATCAGCCCCATCTCGAGCACGATGTCGTAGACGCTGCGGCCGCTGGCATGCGCCTCCGAAGCGACCCGCGTGGCGTTCTTGTAGCCGATGTACGGATTCAGCCCGGTCACGATGCCGATCGAGTCGTGGACCATCGCGCGCAGGCGCTCCGCATTCGCGGTGATCCCGTCGACGCAGCGCTCGGCGAGCGTCAGGCTGCCGCTGCGCAGGTGCCGGATGCTCTTGAACAGGCTGTGCGCGATGATCGGCTCGAAGGCGTTGAGCTGGAGCTGGCCCGCCTCGGCCGCGAAGGTCACGGTCACGTCGTTGCCGATGACCTCGTAGGCGATCTGGTTCACGACCTCCGGGATCACCGGATTGACCTTGCCCGGCATGATCGACGAGCCGGCCTGCACCGCCGGCAGGTTGATCTCGTTGAAGCCGGCGCGCGGACCCGACGACAGCAGCCGAAGGTCGCTGCAGGCCTTCGACAGCTTGACCGCGACGCGCTTGAGCACGCCCGAGATCTGCACGAAGCCGCCGCAGTCCTGCGTTGCCTCGACGAGGTTCGGCGCGGTCACGAGCGCGATCCCGGTGATCGCCGACAGCTGCTCGCAGACGAGCCGCGCATAGCTCGGATGCGCGGTGATCCCGGTGCCGATCGCGGTCGCGCCCATGTTGATCTCGCGCACGAGGTCGGCGGCTTCGCGCAGGCGCTGCTCGTCTTCGTGCAGCATCGTCGCGTAGGTGGAGAACTCCTGACCCAGCGTCATCGGCACCGCGTCCTGCAACTGCGTGCGCCCCATCTTCAGCACGTCGGCGAACTCGGCCGCCTTGCGCTCGAAAGCGCGTCGCAGCACCTGCAGCGCTTCGATCAGGCCATGGACGTCGCGGTAGATGGCGATCTTCAACGCGGTCGGATAGACGTCGTTCGTGCTCTGGCTGATGTTGACGTGATCGTTCGGGCTCAGCTGCTCGTAGTCGCCTCTGGCGTAGCCGAGCAGCTCGAGCGCCCGGTTGGCGATCACCTCGTTGGCATTCATGTTCGTCGAGGTGCCGGCGCCTCCCTGGATGACGTCGACGACGAACTGGTCGTGCAGCCGACCCTCGCGCAGCTCGGCACAGGCGCGCGCGATCGCGTCGGCCCGGCGGCTGTCGAGCAGCCCGAGCGACTCGTTGGCGCGCGCGGCCGCCTCCTTGATGCTCGCGAGCGCGTGAATCAGCTCGGGATAGACCGAGATCGGCGTCCCGCTGATCGGGAAGTTCTCGACGGCACGCAGCGTGTGCACGCCGTAGTAGGCATCGGCGGGAACCGCACGCGCACCGAGCAGGTCGTGCTCGATGCGCGTCGCCACGGGGTCGGGATCGGTGCTCACATGCTCTCCAGGTCAAGCGGCCGGTCAGGCCGGACCTCGAGGTTTGTACCAGATTCGCCCCGACTCATCCGACGACATCGCCTGGGGCGAAGGCGGTCGCCGAGTCGGCGAAGATCAACGTGCAATGACGGGCGCCGGCTCCGCGACCAGTTCCTCGGCCGGGAAACGGTTCATGAACGCCTCGGTCCTGCTTGCAGGCGCCTCGAGCCATTCGTCGTACTGCGACTCGTCGAGCACCACGACCATCCGCTTTTCGTCCTGCGGCTTGTGGAAGCGCTGCATGACCGCGTGGCCGGTCGCGTTGACCGTCAGCATCGTGAACGAGACGACCTCGCGGCCTTCCGGTGAACGCCACGCGCCCCACAAGCCGGCAATGCCCATCGGCTTGCCGTCGGCGCGCCGGATCCGCCAGCGCACCGCCTTGCCCGACTCCCAGTTCGGCTCGAAGAACGCCTCTGCCGCCACGATGCACCGACGGCCGTAGCGCCATGCATCCTTGAAGCTCGGCTTCTCCGCCGCCGTCTCGGACCGGGCGTTGTAGGTCCGCCGGCCGATGCTCAGGTCCTTCGCCCAATAGGGCACCAGCCCGAAGAGCCCGGTGCACAGCTCACGGGCATAGCCGGGTTCGTGCCGCGCGCGCCGGACGAACGGGGCCGCGTAGCCCGGCCAGGTCTCCTCGGGATACGGCGCCGGGTTTCCGGCCGCGAAGTATTGTTCGAGGCGTTCTCGCCGGGTGACGGGGGTGTAGTTCGCGCACATGCTGCGCCCGGTTCTCGAGTCGTTGGATTCGGAAGTCGCCGAGTATCGCGCAGGTTCCGGTGGCCGGACGCTTCTCGTATACTGTGTTTAATCACAGTATCGAACCGTCCACCATCATGCATGCCCTCTCCTTGCGGCAGGCCGGCGCGTCGCCCACGCCTGCGCCATCCCGGCCGCTTTCGCTTCCCGACGCCCTCCCGCCGGCCGTCCGGTCGGCGCTCTGGCGGGCCGACATGCTGGGCAGCCCCGTTTCGACCGTTCTGCCCTCGGGGTGGCCGCAGCTCGACGAGCAGTTGCCCGGCGGCGGCTGGCCGTGTCAGAGCCTGACCGAGATTCTCGGTGCCCAGCCTTCGGTGCTCGAGTGGCGCCTGGTCGGTCCCGCGCTTCGCGGCGTCGTCGAACGGGGCAAGACCGTGGTCATGATCGGCCCGCCGAAGTGCCCGCATCTGCCGGGCCTCGTGCACTTCGGTCTCGATGAACGGCACCTTGTCTGGATCGCCGCGACCGCCCCGGCGCAACGGCTTTGGTGCACCGAGCAGCTGATCAAGGCCAATGCTGCCGGCGCCGTGCTCGCCTGGCTGCCGCAGGTCCGGCCCGACCAGCTTCGGCGCCTGCAGGTCTGTGCGCAGAACTCCGAAGGCCCTGTCTTCCTGTTCCGCCCAATCGCGGCAGCCGCCGAGGCGTCGGCGGCGCCCCTGCGGATCCAGGCCGAGCTCGGCAGCGACTGGTCCCTGAAAGTCCGGGTCCTGAAGCGACGAGGCGCGGTGATGGACGAGCCCCTGGTGCTCGATTCGGTCCCCGGTGGCCTGCACGCCGTGCTCACGCCCCGCCTGGCCCGGCCGAGCACGCTCCTTTCCCGCGAGGCTGCAGATGTTGTGGGCAGCGATGCCACTCCCCTGCGCGAACGACAGCCCCTCGCCGCCGCCTGACGAGTTGCTCGGGCTGGCGACCTGGGCCTTGCAGTTCACGCCTCGCGTCGCCCTGGTCGACGAAGCGGTCGTGATGGAACTCGAGGGCAGCGTGCGACTGTTCGGCGGCAAGAAGGCCCTGCGCGATCGTGTCGTCGGCGAGTGCACGGAACTCGGCGTCACCGCCGTCGGTTGGGCACCGACGAGCCTTGCGGCGCTGGCGCTCGCGCGTGCCGGGGTGGAAGACGGATCCGGGCAAGCGCTCGACGTCATGCTCGATGCGCTGCCGATGGAGGTCCTGACGGCCGTCCGGCCGCATCGCGCAACGCTTGCGCGGCTCGGCTGCACCACCCTGGGCGACGTCCGCAAGCTGCCGCGCGGCGGCTCGAGCCGGCGCTTCGGCGCCGAGCTGCTGGCCGCCATCGATACCGCCTACGGCTCCCGGCCCGAAGTCCATGCCTGGCACGCGCTGCCCGAAACCTTCGAGGCGCGGCTCGAGCTGATGTCGCGGGTCGAGACCGCCGCGCCGATGCTCTTCGGCGCCAGGCGCCTGCTGTTGAAGATGTGCGGCTGGCTGTCGGCCCGGCATTGCGGCGTCACCGCGTTCACGCTGGCATGGGCTCACGATTTCATGCGCGCGCGCGACGTCGCCGAGCGCGGCGAGCTGACGGTGCGCACCGCCGCGCCGACACGCGACATCGAGCACCTGTGCCGCCTGCTCGCCGAACACCTGGCGAAGGTGACCCTCCAGGCACCTGTCGGCGAACTGGAACTCACGGCCGTCGAAGTCCACCCGCTGGCGATTCCGAGCGGCTCGTTGCTGCCCGACGAGGGCCGGACGTCCGAATCGCTGGGCCTGGTCCTCGAGCGCATTGCGGCACGCCTCGGCCCCGAGGCCGTGCTGCGCCCGGTCCTGCAGGAAGACCACCGGCTGGAATGGACGGCCCACTGGCAGCCGGCGCCGCAGCCGCGGCCAAGGCAGTCCGCGCGCCTTCCCGAACTGCCGCAGCCGACCTGGCTGCTGCCCGAGCCGCTGAGGCTCGCGGTCAGGCACAACCGCCCGATCTATCAGGGCCCGCTTCAACTGCTGACCGGCCCGCACCGGATCGAAGGCGGCTGGTGGCATCGCGTGGCCGACGAACACGGCACGCGCACGCTCAACGTCCAGCGCGACTACTGGGTCGCGCTCAGCGGACACGCGGGCGTGCTGTGGATCTTCCAGCAGCGCCTGGCGGGCGAACAGACGGCCTGGTACCTGCACGGCGTCTTCGCGTGACGACGGTTCGCCATGTCCGGTCTTCCCGACTACGCAGAACTGCTCTGCCTGACCAGCTTCTCCTTCCTGCGCGGCGCGAGCCTTCCCGAGGAACTCGTCGAACGCGCGAAGAGGCTCGGCTATTCGGCGCTGGCCATCGTCGACGAATGCTCGATGGCCGGCATCGTCCGCGCGCACGAAGCAGCCAGGGAACACGGCCTGAAGCTGCTGGTCGGCAGCCAGTTCCGGGTCGAATCGGCCACGCCCTTCACGCTGGTCGTGCTGGCCTGCAATCTTCGTGGGTACGGCAACCTGTGCGAGTTCGTCACGCGGCTGCGGCGCGCCTCGGAGAAAGGCAGCTACCGGTTGCTGCACGACGAGGTCGACGGCGAAGCGCTCGACGACTGCGTCGTCATCGCGGTCCCCGAACGAGGACTGCCGTCGCCGCAGCTCGAAGTCCTCGCCAGGTGGGTGCTGCGGGAGTTCCCCGCTCGCGGATGGCTGGGAGTGACGCTGCTGCGGCTGCTCGACGACGAGGTCTGGCTGCACAAGCTGCGGGCAACGCGCGAGGCAACGGCCGTCCCGCTGGTTGCCGTCGGCGACGTGCACATGCACGTACGCTCGCGCAAGCCGCTGCAGGACGTGATGACGGCCACCCGCGTCGGGAAACCGCTGACCGAATGCGGGCTCGCGTTGCAGCCGAACGCGGAGCGCCACTTGCGAACCCGGCTGAGGCTGGCGCAGACCTATCCCGCCGACTTGCTGAAGGAAACGCTGCGCATCGCCAGGCGCTGCCGTTTCTCGCTCGACGAACTCCGGTATCAATATCCTGACGAAGTGGTGCCGCCCGGCGAAACCCCGGCCTCGTACCTGCGGCGACTCACCTACGAAGGCGCAGGCCGCCGCTGGCCCGAGGGCGTGCCAGCGAAGGTCCAGCAGCAGATCGAGCACGAGCTGGAACTGATCGCCGATCTGAAATACGAGCACTATTTCCTGACGGTCGCCGACATCGTCCAGTTCGCCCGCTCCCGGCGCATCCTCTGCCAGGGCCGCGGCAGTGCCGCGAACAGCGTCGTCTGCTACTGCATCGGCGTCACCGAGGTCGACCCGGCACGAATGTCGGTGCTCTTCGAGCGGTTCATTTCGAAGGAGCGCAACGAGCCCCCCGACATCGACATCGATTTCGAACACGAGCGACGCGAAGAGGTCATCCAGTACCTGTACCGGAAATACGGCCGCGATCGCGCCGCGCTGACGGCGACCGTCATCACCTACCGGCCCAAGAGCGCCATCCGCGACGTCGGCAAGGCGCTGGGCTTCGACCCGGCGACGATCGACCGGCTCGCCAGGGACCACCAGTGGTTCGACGGCCGGAAGCTGCTTCCGGAGCGCCTGGCCGAGGCCGGCCTGTCGATCGACGACCTGGCGGTTCGGCAGCTGCTGCGCCTGACCGGCGAACTGGTCGGGTTCCCGCGCCATCTGTCGCAGCACACGGGCGGGTTCGTGCTCACGCGCGGGCCGCTGTGCCGGATGGTGCCGATAGAGAACGCGGCGATGGCCGAGCGCACGGTCATCGAATGGGACAAGGACGACCTCGATGCGCTGGGGCTGCTGAAGGTCGACGTGCTGGCCCTGGGCATGCTGACTGCAATTCGCAAGTCGCTCGAGTTCATCGGCCAGCGCAAGGGCCATGTCTTCGAAATGCAGGACATCCCGCCCGAAGACGGCGCAACCTACGACATGATCTGCAAGGCCGACACCGTGGGGGTATTCCAGATCGAAAGCCGCGCGCAGATGAGCATGCTTCCACGGCTCAAGCCCCGTTGCTTCTACGACCTGGTCATCGAGGTGGCCCTGGTACGGCCGGGGCCGATCCAGGGCGGCGCCGTTCACCCCTACCTCGACCGTCGCCAGGGCAAGGCGCCGGTCACCTACCCGTCGGAGGCACTGAAGGAGGCGCTGGGTCGCACGCTCGGCGTGGCCGTGTTCCAGGAACAGGTCATGCAGCTGTCCATCCTCGCGGCCGGTTTCACGCCCGGCGAAGCCGACGGGCTGCGCCGG
This sequence comes from Limnobacter sp., assembly GCA_012513825.1. Lineage (GTDB taxonomy): Bacteria > Pseudomonadota > Gammaproteobacteria > Burkholderiales > Burkholderiaceae_E > Zeimonas. Next base: position 16,519 of record JAAZBL010000273.1, read on the forward strand.
GCAATGGCTGCCTGGCGGCGCAAGGGAGGCCTGGAGAAGTACTACGACAGGATCGTCGACGGGATGACCGCCCGCGGCTACGACAAGGCGTTCGCCGAATCCATCTTCGAGCAGATCAAGGGATTCAGCGAATACGGCTTTCCGGAATCGCACGCCGCAAGTTTCGCGCTGCTCGTCTATGCGAGTTGCTGGATCAAGTGCCACCACCCGGCCGAGTTCCTCGCGGCGATGCTCAACAGCCAACCGCTGGGCTTCTACTCGCCGAGCCAGCTCGTGCAGGACGCCAGGCGCCATGACGTCGAGGTGCGTCCGGCCGACGTGCTGTACAGCGACTACGACTGCACGCTCGAAGGACTGCCTCGTCCCCCGGCCGTGCGCCTCGGCCTGCGCATGCTGCGCGGCCTGCGCGAGGATTCGGCACGCCGCATCGTTGCCGCTCGTCTCGAACGGCCCTTCGACAGCGCCGAGGACCTGGCGCGCCGTGCGGAGCTCGAGCAGCACGAAATGACGCTGCTGGCCGGGGCCGACGCGCTGATGAGCCTGAGCGGACACCGCAGGCAGCAGGTCTGGGACGCCTCGGCCTTGCGCACGCCGCCGAGGCTGCTGCGCCCGGCGCCCGTCGACGAGGAAATCCTCGAACTGGCACCGGCCCCGGAAGGCGAGGAGATCGTATTCGACTACGCCGCCACCGGGCTGACCTTGCGCCGGCATCCGCTCGCACTGCTGCGCCCGCTGCTGGCCAGGCGGGGATTGATGAGCGCGCAGGAACTCCACGACCTACCGAACGGCCGCCTGGTGCGGGCCTGCGGCATCGTCACCGTGCGCCAGCAACCGGATACGGCGAACGGCACGATCTTCCTGTCGCTGGAAGACGAAACCGGCGCCGTCCAGGTCGTCTGCTGGAAGCGCTTGCGCGAAAGGCAACGCAAGCCGCTGCTTCATGCAAGACTGCTGGCGGTCTACGGAACGTGGCAGGCCGAGGGCGAACTGCGCAGCCTGATCGCCGGCCACCTGGTCGACCTGACGCCGCTGCTCGGTCGCCTGAGCACCGAAAGCCGCGACTTCCACTGACGAGCAGGGACACGCGAATGCCGCGAGCACGCCAGAGGTCATCCGAAACCGGCTCGAAAGCGACCCTGCAGCGCTATGCCGACAAGCGCAACTTCGAGCTCACGCCCGAACCGAAAGCGGTCCGCAGCCGGCGCGCGAAGCAGCTTTCGTTCGTCATCCAGAAGCACTGGGCCACGCGGCTGCACTACGACCTGCGACTCGAACTGGACGGCGTGATGCTCAGCTGGGCGGTCCCGAAAGGCCCGAGCTTCGACCCG
>JAAZBL010000274.1 GCA_012513825.1 Limnobacter sp.
CCGCGGCGGTCGACACCGCGGCCTCCTCGCCGATCAGCCCGCGTGGGCGGAACACCAGCACCAGCATCAGCACGAGGCCGATCAGGATGATCTGCGCGGCGCCGCCCCGTACCTGCAGGTCGACCGGCAGCAGCGCCTGGGCGGCGCTGCCGCTGAGCGTCCAGACCGCCCACATCAGCAGCGCACCGAGGATCGCTCCCCGATTGTTGCCGCTGCCGCCGACGATCAGCATCGTCCAGACCTGGAAGGTCAGGATCGGCAGGAAATCCGGCGGGCTGATGAAGCCGATGAAGCTCGCGTACAGCGCACCGCCCAGGCCCATGATCGCCGAGCCGATCACGAAGGCCTGCAGCCGGAACGCGAACGCGTTCTTGCCCAGCGACGAGGCGGCCGTCTCGTCTTCGCGAATGGCTTTCAGCACGCGGCCCCAGGGCGAGCGCAGCATCGCCTCGAGCGCCAGGTAGACGATCGCGACGAGCGCGAGCACCAGCGCCAACATCAGCAGGTTGCGCTCGACGACCGAGTCGAACAGCTCGGGCAGCGGCCGCGGGACGCCCGGGATGCCGCGGCTGCCGCCGGTCAGCCCCGGCAGGTTCAGCGCGGCAAGCTGCAGGATCGTCGCGATCCCGATCGTCGTGATCGCCAGGTAGTCGGCGCGCAGGCGCAGGCACGGTATCCCGACGACGAACGCGACCAGTGCGGCCGCGACCATGCTGCCCGCCAGGCCGAGCACGAAAGGCAGGCCGTAGCCGCCGGCGTGCGTCGCATACGGCGGGCCGCAGAGGATCGCGAACGCATAGGCGCCCACCAGGAAGAATCCGGCCACGCCGATGTTGAACAGGCCCGTATAGCCCCACTGCAGGTTCAGCCCGAGGCAGACGATCGCGAAGATCAGCGCCTGGATCAGGAAGAAGACCAGGTACGACGCGAGCCCGCTCATCGGCGCTCCCCGAGGATGCCCTGCGGATAGACGAGCAGGATCGCGAACATCAGGCCGAACGCGACCGCCGGCTGCCAGGCCGGGCCGAAGACCGGTACCGACAGCGATTGGGCGAGCCCGATGATCAGCCCGCCGAGCACCGCGCCGTAGATGCTGCCCACGCCGCCGAGGATCGCCGCGGCGAACATCGGCAAGATCAGCGTGAAACCCATCTCGGGCGAGATCTGTACGGTCAGCCCGAACAGGATTCCGGCAAAGGCGGCCAGTCCGGCGCCGACGATCCAGGTCCAGCGGATCACGCCGCGCACGTCGATACCGGCGACCTCGGCCAGCCGCGGGTTGTCGGAGACGGCGCGCATCGCCTTGCCGAGGCGCGTGCGCGCGAGGAACAGATGCAAGGCGAGCATCAGCACCGCAGCGGCGATCACGACGAAGATCTCGTCGCTGCTCATGCGCACGCCGGGCAGGATTTCGCGCGCGATCGAGATCCTGCGCGAGAAGTATTCCGGCTGCGAACCCCAGGCGAACACGATCAGGTTGCGTAGCATCAGCGAGGCGCCGAACGAGGCGATGACCAGCGTGATCGCGACCTCGCTGCGGCGCAGCGGCCGGTACAGCAGCCAGTCGAGCAGCAGCGCCAGCAGCGCCGTCGCCAGCACGGCGACCCCGATCGCCGGCACGAAGTCCCAGCCGAAGCTCAGCGCGCCGAAGGTCTGCCCGCCGGTGGCCATCGCGCCGGTCCAGACGGCGAAGATCAACGCGAAATAGGCGCCGAAGGCCAGGAACTCGCCGTGCGCGAAGTTCGCGAAGCGCAGGATGTTGTAGGTCAGCGTGAGCCCGATCGCGCCGAGCGCCAGCGTCGCACCGAGCACGATGCCGTCGGCCAGGTACTGCACGATCACCTTGCCTCCATCCGGCCGGCCGGGCCGCCGCCGACCGGGCCGTGTCCGGCCGGACCGCCTTCGGCCAGCCCGCGGCGCGCACCGAGGTACAGCTCGCCGACCTCGGGGTTGGCCAGCAGCCAACGGGCCTCGCCGCCGATCCGCTCGCGACCGTCGGCCAGCACGTAGCCGCGATCCGATATCGCGAGCGCGGCACGCGCGTTCTGCTCGACGATCAGGATCGCGACGCCCAGGTCGCGGATCTCGCGCACCTTCTCGAAGATCAGGCCGACCAGTTTGGGCGAAAGCCCGGCCGAGGGCTCGTCGAGCATCAGCAGGCGCGGCCGGGCCATCAGCGCGCGCCCGAGCGCGACCAGTTGCCGCTCGCCCCCCGACAACGTGCCTGCCGCCTGCCGCCTGCGTTCGGACAGGCGCGGGAACAGCGCATAGATCCGCGCGACGTCGGCGGCGATCGCGGCGCCGTCGCGACGCGCGATCGCGCCCATCTCGAGGTTCTCGTGCACGCTCAGCCGCGCGAAGACGTTGGCCGTCTGCGGCACGAACACCAGCCCGCGACGCACGGCCAGGTGCGCCGACAGGCCGGTGATCTCGTCGCC
>JAAZBL010000275.1 GCA_012513825.1 Limnobacter sp.
ACCCGCCAGGAATCCGTAGAAATACTCGAATCCATGGCCGGTCGGCCAGAAATCGAAAGGCCCCATGGCCGTGGTCTGCTCGGCAGGCGTGTTATGCCATTTGCCGAACGCCGAAGTGGCATAACCAGGGTGAACGAATCACATCGATGCACGGGGTCGGTGGGGCAGTTCGACTTGCGGCTGAAACCCCTATGCATCTTCCACCCTCATCTACGGCCCGGCGGTTCCTCGTTGTCCGGCGCATCTCGCGCGGCAATTCACGCGAAGTCTCGAGAGTTGTTGCACGCCTTGCGACCCTCGGAGTCTAGCTACCGATGGATCGAAGCGACTATCCGAATCCTGCAGGAATTGGCAGGAAGTTTCTTCCTTCCGAGGTCGCGGCGCAAGACGGGCGCAGCTTGTCTTTCGGCGCCGCCGACGCTATAAGGAACGCGGGACGCCGCCCGGCCCTTCCGTTCGGGCAGCGCACCGTCAGAAGCCTTTTGCGAAGGCGGCAGCGTGCTTGCGGGTCTAGCCGTAAGTTGCCGTATCGTGACAACGAAGGTGCGCCGGACGTTCGTCGCCGGCGCTTTTTTTGGTCTCCGGCGATCGCCAAGCATGCTGGCGCTGCTGCAGTTTCCGCTGACCGATGTCCGGCCCTTCCTGGACGTCGCCACGCACCGGATCCCGGCTCCGGCCTGGCCGATCGTCCATCTGCCCGACGAGCCATACAAGGCGCCTTTCGTGCGCGGCTTCGGAAGCGCGCGCAGACGCGGCGCCGGCGGCGTCGACGATTGGCCTGCCGAAGGCTTCTACTGCGGCGTCGCCAACGCGTTGCGCTTCGAGACCGCGGTGCTCGCGGACGCGCCGGCGATCGCGCGCCGGATCGGCAGACGCTACTGCGCCTTTCGGCGCCTGTTCTGGGACGGCATGCTCTCCGCGGAAGGCTCGGTGGTCGGCCGCATCGAAATCGGATTCGGCCTGCACGTCGACGGCCGGCAAGCGCTGACGGGCGCCGAGCTGGGCCAGGCCGTCGATGCGCTGCTTCTCCAGCGCGTGCGCGTCGCGCCCCGGTCCGGCACGGCCGGCGCGGCGCGGGCGCCGACGATCGCCCTCGGCAATGCCGGTTCGCGGCTCGCCGCCGCCTACCTGCAGGCGAGTACCGGCCCCGACGCCGATCGCGACCGGCTGCCCTCGTGGTGGTTGCAGGCGGGCTCGCCCTTCGTCATCGTCAGCTACCAGCGGGACCGCGAAGCCGTGTCGCTGCCGGCGCGGACGACGCCGGTGGCGCTCGAGAGCGAGCGCTTCGCGGGCCTGCGCGTTTTCCTCGGCCGCCGCACGATCGACGGCCGCGAACGCCCGGTCTGGTTCTTCGAACGCGATCCGTCGCGCGCCGACCGCGACGCGCTACGCCGCCTCCGGATCAACGTGACGCGGCTGCACGCGGTCATCGCCAGCCTGCGGATCCTGTCCGACCTGCAACTGAAGAAGCGGATCGCGCCGACGACGCAACAGGCCCAGGCGAACCTGAAGGGCTGCCTGAGCGCGTTCCTGCCCTTGCTGTACCGACGCGAATACATGGGCGCGGAGCACAGCGAGTTCCTGCGTGCCGCGCTGTCGCTTGCGGAGACGCTCAGGCCGGGCGAGTTCACGACGCTGCGGGCGCTTCATCCGGCACCCGGACGCGGCCTGCGATCGCAGCTCGATCTCGCGTCGAGCGCGGTGGCATCGAATCGCCCGGCGGGTGCGCCGCCGTTGAAGTGGGATATCTTCATCGCCCATGCCGGCGGCGACAAGGCCGCAGCCGAGGCGCTGTACGACCAGCTGAGCGGCAAGGCGCGCGTCTTCCTCGACACGCGCAGCCTGCTGCTCGGCGACGACTGGGACCGCAAGCTCTCCGAAGCGCAACGCCAGGCTCATATCACCGTCGTGCTCGTCGGCGATTCCGCCGACGGCGCCTACTACCTGCGCTCGGAAATCGCGACGGCGATCTCGCTGGCGCGGCTGGACGACGAACGCCATCGCGTCATCCCGGTCTACCTGACCGGCGCCGCCGGGCGCAGCGCCGCGCAACCGTATGGGCTCAACCTCAAGCACGGGCTCGACATCGACGATGCGACCGATCTGAAGACAGCCGCGACTCGCATCTTGCAGACGCTGGAGGCGACGCGGCCCGCGGAGCTCCTTCGATGATCCCGTCTCGCGCATTGCGTGCGCCGCCTGCGCCCGATCATCGCTCCTGTCGACTGACCCTCGCGGTTCGCCGCTTGTCGGTCAGCGGGCGAGCAGAAAATAGTCGATGAGTTGAGCGCCACCAGCCCCGCCCAAGGGCACCAGCAAGGCCCGGAAGAGCGGCTGCTCGAAGAAGCCGGCGAACGCCCCGTTCGAATCCTTGCGTACCGATGCGATCAGGCTTTCGAACTGCTCGCGTAACACGGCGTGTCGCGGCGAACCATTCAGCCATCGGAGGTCGGCTTCCATGCGATCGATCGCGCAGCGTCGGGTCTGCTCGGCGAAGTTCTTGAGCAAGGCCGCAAGCACGATGAGCCACAAGAGGTACGCCGCGCCAGCCGCGGCAATCGGCAGAGACAATGCCCAGTTGTCGAACAAGCGGCTTCGCGCAACGACGAGCAAGGCCACGACGACCGCCGGCCAGATCACCAGCGGTGCGATCGGGCTTGTCAGCCTCGCGACGACCTGAACGTCGATCCAGTCGTCGAGCAGCGTGTGCCGCAGCAGCTTCTCCGCCGCCGCGGGCGAGCGCTGCGATGGATCCGCGGCGATTCGTTCCGTCCATAGCTCCTGCTGCTCGCCGCCGAGCGAGCGCGAAAAAGAACCGACGAGCTCGCGCGGATAGCTGGTCCTGGCACGATTGAGACAGTGGATGAACCGGCAGGTCAGCATCGTCGCGTCGGCCACGACCACGATCAGCGCGGTGAGCAGAATCACGCAGAACACGAGCGTCCAGCCGAACAGTGCGCGATGCTCCGAACCACGCGCAGGCACGGCCGGCAACTGACCCTGATTGAACATCAGGAACAGGGAAGCCGCGAGCACCAGCATCGCAACCAGGCCGACAAGCGCGCGTACGACGCGCGGGCCCTTCTGTCCTCGCAGAAGGTACTGCCACAATAGACTGCGGAAATCGACATGGTCGTGTCGTCGCATGCCCCAGCCGGCATAGCTTACGTACCGCCACTTCATTCGATCGAAGGAGAGCGGGCGCACCAGCGCGCTACGTCGCGGGTCCGTCAGCCACTCCGCGCTCTCGCGGAAGACAACCGAAATCTTCGACGCCGAGTAGTCCAGCCCGAAGGCGATGGCAAACAGGGCCAACAGATGCAGCAGATGCGACGGCCACGCGCTCACCCCTTCCAGCCACTCGACCGGCTCACAGTAGTCGCAGGACGCGAACGCGTACGCACGCCAGACCATCCACGCCAGCGCAGCGATCAGCAGACAAATCAGCAAGCGACCGAACAAGGGTCGAGGACGCGGCGCTACCGTGCAGGCGTTCGAACCCGTTAGTGCATGCAGCGGTTTCGGATACAAAGCGAGGATCGTGAGGAATCCGGCCAGCACCGTCAGGACCAGAACGGGGCTGAAGCGAAGATGTCCCGGCGCGATGAACTCGACCAGGGAACCAAGCACATAGGCGAGCAGTGCAATCTGCAGTGTCGCCATCAGTACCGACGGCAGATCGGGCGCTCCGTTTGCGGCCTGCTTCGGCTGTCGCCAGAGTGCGCTTCGTGCGGTTTGCAGTGCCGGCGTCGACGGCCAGAAGACGAGCAGCGCGGCGAGTAGCGGAAACCCGACCGCGGCGATCAGCGCACGAGGAGCCGGCGACCCGGTGGGCTCGGCCTCGAACGCATATCCGGCCACGGGAACCGCGCCATTGCGTCCGATTTCATAGACCGACGGGTTAGAGCGGATTGCCGCTGTCGCCTGGTCTTCCTGCTCCTTGCACGACTTCTCGCGGCAAGCCGCGCGGCGGGCGGCAAGATATGTTGCCATCTGGTACATATCGCGAAACGGCGGGGTTCCCGCCTGCAGGCCAACTGCCGCGAATTGTTCCGTTAACGCCCCGTCGTTTGCCGCCGGCCCGCTGTGCAAGATTCCGAGTGGCAGGCTCGACGCCACGACGAGATTGCGTGTGAATCCGACCGTACGTGGATGAAGATACCGCGAGTCCATGTCGGTCGTGAAGAAGATCTTGTCCGGAAAGATGTCACGAAACGCCTGCAGAACGAGCAGCTTGTCGTGGACGTCGCTACCGAAAATGCCAATCGCACTGATGGGACCCTTTCGCCCCAATGCCTCGCTCCGCTTGATCTCGGTCGCCATCCGGCGGAGATAATCGAGCTGGTTGCGCGTTTCGGGCCATTCGATCGTCTTCGCCGACCGGGCAGATCCTTCATCCCTCTCCCTCGGCTCGTCAAATCGCGTGTTGCTCTCGCGAGTGGTTACGCCATCGAGGCCGCGGAAGTAAAAATTGACATCATCAGGGCTCAGTTCGAGTCTTTCCCGCTTCGACTTGTCGCGTTCGATTTGATGATTCATTTCGCCGACCAGAGCATGCGCGTATAGCGAGTCGCGTTCGGCAATTGCCACGATACGATGTTGCTTCCTGTCGGGCATGCGCAGGAGCAGTTCCCGGATCAGCGATCTGAGCACCGTGTTGTCGCTCGCAAGCATAGGGTGATACTCGACATCCACTGGCACGCCGCCCGCCCTGATCTCGGCAAATCTCCTGTTCAGGAAGTTCTGTAGCTTCTGGCCGTCGAGCTCGGCAATCTGGTTGTCTGCAGCCGTCGCCGAGGCGTTCAGGAAGTCTGCCTCCGAAAGGTATTCGTACCCGCGGCGCAGTGTGCAATCTGTGTATTGGTCGCGCTGCCGCTCTGCACCGACGGATGCGTATAGCGTTCTTGCTGCGAACGGATCGCAAATGCTTCCTTGGTCCATCAGAACCTCGGCGGTGCTCGAGAGATTCCTCAGCGCGTTCCGTAGTGCGTCCGACGACGAAGGACCTATTACGACCAGGCGCGGACGCTTGCCTGACTGCGAGGGCCCGTACAGCGTGTAGAGCATCTGCGCAAGCGCATCGAATCCTCTTGCAGGCAGCGCCGCTTCGTCGATCCAGAGCAGCGCAATCTTTTCGTACCGCGAATCATTGCTTGTTGACTCCCCGCGCAAGACCGGACGCGACGACAGCAGTTCGTAAGGCACCAAGACGCTATTGCTTGCGATCCCGCGAAACGGCCCGGTGTTCGTTATCTGCTGGAACTCCAATAGGTCGATACGTTCGGTGTTTTCGGGCAGATAACCACGAGATTGCAGCCCCGCCAGCATCGCGTAACGGGTGCGCCGACGTGCCTCCTCGGCGCCGACGAAGGGGCTACCCGACACCAGAGCCAGGATCACCAGATGATCCTCCGCCTTGCCGTCCTTTGCGCGAGTCCAGTTCTCGAAGAATCGCGCTGGCTTGCGGTTATCAAGCGAATTGCCCTGTGCGCACTCCCCGCGCTCTCCGCTGTGTTGAACCAAAGCCCTGCCGCACGTGTCGCTGCGTTCGCTCACATGGCGACGCATTGCCAGGAACGGGTCTTCCCACAGCCTGGCATCGATCTCCAGATGGCCTCCGGGCTGACTTTGAGCTCGCTCCTTCTCGGGTGGGCGCAGTTGGTCGAATGCCTTGGGCGCGAGCAGCGAGCCGGAAACCAGTGCGACGACAACAGCCAGTCCGGCCCAGGGAATGTTGACGCTGCTGTGGTCGGCCATGGCAACCTCCGGCGCACTACGCTTGTAGGAAGTCTAGGCGCGAATCGGCGGCCCTCCGACCTCACTTAGGGG
>JAAZBL010000276.1 GCA_012513825.1 Limnobacter sp.
ATGCAGTTCGGGCGTTCGTCGGAACGGCTGGGCGAACGCATCGATCAGCTCGAATTGATCGTCGAGGATCTGGAGACGAGCCAGGCGCAGGCGCGCCCGGACTCAGCGCCTGCCGAGAAGCGTGCGCCGGTGCGCAAGCCGCTGCCGGCGCATCTGCCACGCGAGACGGTGCGCCACGAATCCGAGCCGAACTGCCCGGACTGCGGCTCGGCGATGAAGGCGATCGGCGAGGACCTCGCCGAGATGCTCGAGTATGTGCCGGCGCACTTCAAGGTGATCCGCCATGTGCGCCCGCGCCTGACGTGTCGCTGCTGCGAGCGCATCGTGCAGGCGGCGGCGCCCAGCCGTCCGATCGATCGCGGCATCCCCGGCCCGGGGCTGCTCGCGCATGTGCTGGTGTCGAAGTTCGCCGATCACCTGCCGCTGTATCGGCAAGCCGGCATCTATGCGCGTGCCGGTGTGGAGCTCGAGCGCTCGACGCTGGCCGACTGGGTCGGTGCGGCGGCGCGTCTGCTCGACCCGCTGGTCGCCGCCCTGGGCAAGCACGTGCTGGCCGGACACACACTGCACGCCGACGACACGCCGGTGCCGGTGCTGCAACCGGGGCGCGGTACGACGAAGACCGGCCGGCTGTGGACCTACGTGCGCGACGATCGCCCGGCAGGCGGCGATACGCCGCCAGCAGTGTGGTTCCGCTACTCACCGGACCGCAAGGCGCTGCGCCCGGCCGAGCACCTGAAGCGCTTCGCCGGCATCCTGCAGGCCGACGGCTACGCAGGCTTCGGATCGGTCTACGCCAGCGGACGGGTGACCGAAGCCGGCTGCTGGGCGCACGTTCGCCGCAAGTTCTACGACATCCACCAAGCCAGCGCCTCGCCGATCGCCGGGCAGGCGATCGCGCGGATCGGTGCGCTGTACGAGATCGAACGCGAGATCCGCGGCAAGCCGCCCGATGAACGCCGAGCGCACCGTCAGGCGCGGGCCGGGCCGCTGCTGGACGCGCTGCGGCAGTGGCTGCAGGCGAGCCTGTCGACGGTCTCGGGCAAGAGCGCCATCGCGTTGGCGATCAAGTACGCCCTCACGCGCTGGACGGCGTTGACACGCTATGCCGACGACGGGCGCATCGAGATCGACAACAATGCCGCCGAGCGCGCGATCCGCGATGTGGCGCTGGGGCGAAAGAACTGGCTGTTCGCTGGCTCGGATGCCGGCGGCGAACGCGCCGCCGCGATCTACAGCCTGCTGGGCACCGCCAAGCTCAATGGCCTGGATCCGGAGCGGTATCTGCGCGCCGTGCTCGAGCGCATCGCCGATCACCCGATCAACCGCATCGAGGAGTTGCTGCCGTGGCATCTCGAAGTGGATCGCGTCGGGGAGCTGCGCGAAGCGGCGTAACGCCGCATCCGCAGGCTCCCATTGACCAGCCGCTGGGCCACATCAGCGCCTTGATCGCAGCCGGCGGGCACATCCTCGTCGGCCGACTCGATCCGATCGAGTGCGCGGCGATCGCCTACGACGGCTCCACAGCGGTGGCGATGCTGCATCGGAAGACGGCGGAAACGATACCGCAGTTGCTCGAGCGGCTCGATGCCGCCGTCGGGCAAGCGTGGCACACCGGATCGGTCGTCGACGACATCAACACGTAACCGTCAACAACGGGGCAGGCCGGACGCTTACCGGGAACGTGATGGCTGCGGACCTCAAGTCCGTAGCCGAGGCGAACGGCTGGAACGTCAACAATGCCTCGATCGAGCTCTACCAGTGGCGCAAGTTCAACGGCTGGGGACGGCCCGCGAAAGGGTAGCC